>CAZWDB010000084.1:0-10068 GCA_964632885.1 uncultured Acidimicrobiales bacterium
GCTTACAGAGAGTGATGACTGATTCCGAGTTCCCCGAGCTGGAGGAACGACTGCGGACCTACGGCGGCAACCCCGTCGACCCCGCTGTCCAGTCCCAGCACCTGACCGCCATCGCCCACGCCGCCCCCGTGCGGCGCCGCTCCTCCCTCGCCCACAAGGTGCGGGTTGCGGGCGCGCTTGTCGGCGGTTTCTTCCTCGGCAGCACCGGCCTCGCCTTCGCGGGCGCCCTGCCTGACACTGCCCAGGACGCCGCCCAGGAGGCCCTAGCCCGCGTCGGCATCACCGTGCAGGGCGGCACCGAGCGCTACCAGGGCGCCGAGTGCGGCGAGCCGGACGGCGGCGGCGAGTGGCGCAACCACGGCCACTACGTGCGATCCCAGCCCGAAGCGGAGCGCGAGGCGGCCAGCGAGTCCGACTGCGGCAAGCCGCTCGTCTCGGTCGGCAAGTCCGACAACGACAACGAGGGCGCCGGCGAGCCGAACGAGTGCGCCGCCGACGGCCAGGCCATCGCCGAGGGCAACAAGACCCGGCGAGGCAAGCCCGACAATCCTGGCAAGCCGGACCATGCCGGCAAGCCTGATCAGACCGGTAAGCCCGAGTGCACGCCGGAGGGTGGCAACGAGGCCCAGGAGAACAGTGGCGCCAACGACGCCGTCACCGACTCCCAGCCTTCATCCACCCCCGCCGAGCCGGAGGAGAAGCCGGTCGAGACGCCGGAGGAGCCGCCCACCACCTCGGGCGACGACACCGGCACTCAGGGGGTGACGGACACTCCGTCCGACGATGAGGGCGAGGTCCCTGAGGAGACCCCGCCCAGCGAGGCCGACCCGGGCAAGGTGCCCGAGGAGACCCCGCCCGCGGACGAAGACGCGGAGGAGGCACCCCCCGAGGACTAGGCGGGCGGGGCCGGACTACCTGTGGGCGGCCCCCCACCACCACCGAACTTGAGGCAATAACGATCGGAAACCGATCGTTATTGCCTCAAGTTTGTTCGTGAGTCCAGCCGACGGGCAGCCAGAGGTCGCCCGAGACGTGCCAGTAGTAGACCTGGAAGTGGTAGTAGCCGACGTAGGCCGCCTCGTCCGCTCTCATCTGCTCGGCATAGAGGGTGACGGCCTCGACGTAGCGGTCGGAGTGGTTGTAGTTCCAGAGCGCGTTGGCCATGTCGTCCGGGGCGCCGTTGCGGGCCAGGTAGCGGGCGGCGGCGCGGATCGAGTCGCGGTTGGAGTTGATGTCGCCCTCGCCATAGGCCTCCCACGTAGCCGGCATGAACTGCATGGGCCCCTGGGCGCCCGCTTCGCTGACGCCGCGGATGCGACCCATGCGCGTCTCGGTGAGGTGGATCGCGGCCAGGTACTGCCAGGGCACGTTGAACTCGCTCTCAGCCGCCCGGTAGTGCCCGAGGAGCTCCTCGACCGGCGCGGGCGCCACGATCTTCCACTCCGGGAGGCTGTCGCGGGGATGGCCGACGAGGGCGCGCAGTTGGGCCTGGGCGGTGCTGTTCGCCTCGGCCGCGCTCCGCCGTTCGGGCGGAAGGCCGCCGAGGACTTCGTCCCTCCACTCGGGCGTCAACGCCAGCTGCTTGTAGGCCACCTGGAGGGTGTGACCCGCGGCGGCGACCTCCTCGGGCTCCTTGTCCGGGTCGCGGATGGCGGCTTCGGCCTCGGTGATCTGGGCGATGAGTCCCTGCGGAGTCGAAGCCGCCTGGGGAGGCTCCACCGTGTCGGGTTCGGGCGCGGTGGTGGTCGTGTCGGCCGTCGTAGTGGTGGGCTCCGCGGTGGTCGTGGCCGCGGGCCGCTTGGTCGTGGTGGTGGGCTCGGGTGACGCGGCGTCGTCTCCCGAGCACGCCGCCAGCGCCGCGGACGCGAGTGCGGCCACGACCAAAGGTACGGAGAGACGCATCCCGGCAGGGTACCCAGGCCGAACTTGAGGCAATAACGACCGGAATTCGTGCGTTATTGCCTCAAGTTCGGCGGGTCAGGCGGGGTCGAGGCGGTAGACGGGGCCTTCGAGGGACGTGACGTAGAGCTCGCCGTCATGGTCCTGGCCGAACGACGACAGCTGGCTGACGCGTCCGCCCGTGGGAACGGCCTCGAAGTGACCGTCCCGGTCGACGAGCGCCAGCAGCTCCCCCCGGCAGTAGTCGCCGAACACAAAGTGACCGGTGAGGCCTGGGATGGCCGCCCCGCGGTAGAGGTAACCCGCGGTGACCGCGCAATTGCCGTCCGAACGGGAGTAGTCGTAGACCGGCCCCACGATGTCTGACGGCGCGTCGCCGGATCGGAAGCGCTCGCTGCCCTCGAAGAAGTTCCAGCCGTAGTTCACGCCGCCGCGTCCCGGCGGCTGGAAGTCGATCTCTTCCCGGCTGCGCTGCCCGACGTCACCGATCCACATGTCGTCGGTGTTGCGATCGAAGCTGAAGCGCCACGGGTTCCGCAGGCCGTAAGCCCAGATCTCCGGGCGCGCGCCGGCGCGGCCCACGAAGGGGTTTCCGCCGGGGATGGTGTAGGGCTGCCCGCGGGATGGCGCCGGGTCGATCCGCAGCAGCTTCCCGAGGAGCGTGTCGAGGGACTGGGCATTGTTGTGCGGGTCACCGCCCGAACCGCCGTCGCCCAGCGCGACATAGAGGAACCCGTCGGGACCGAACGCGAGCTGCCCACCGTTGTGGTTGGAGTACGGCTGGCCCACGAAGAGCAGCTCCCGGCGCGAGGCGACGTCGGCCCGGCGCGTCGCCGGGTCGATACCGAACTCGACGATGTGGGTGTCGCCGTTCGTGTCGGTGTAGTTGACGTAGAAGAGGTCGGCTCCGGGGTGGAACGCGAGTCCGAGCAGGCCACGTTCGCCACCCGACCCGACGTCGGACCGGATGTCGAGAACGACCGCACCGCCGGCGGTGACAATCCGCCCGGGCTGCTCGACGACGTAGAGGGTGGCGTCGCCCGGTCGCACCGCCACACCGAGCGGACTGTCGAACCGGCCGATCTCGGTGAGCCGCGTGCTGCCGCGCGCCGGCGCCGGCGCCGCCGTCGGTGGGGGACCAGGCGGCGGGGACGCGGCGGTGGAGTCCGTAGGCGCCGAGGTCGGTGACGTCGACGACGTAGACGACGTAGACGAGGTCGACGATGCAGAGCGCGACGACGTCGTGGACGTTGACACCGCGCTTCGGTCCGGGTCATCCCCGTCGCCGCCGCACGACGACAGGAGGCCGGTGGCGAGAGCGATCACGAGGACGACGGCCAGGCGCCCGGTCACGCGCCTCCGGCTCGTCACCCGTCGGGTTCGTCCAGTAGGCGGATGAGACCTTCCTGCACCACCGACACCGCGAGCACGCCGTCGTGACGGAAGATGTGGCCGCGAGCGAGCCCCCGGGCGCCGCTGGCGGAGGGGCTGTCCTGGCTGTAGAGCAGCCACTCATCGGCGCGGAAGGGCCGGTGGAACCACATCGCATGGTCGAGGCTGGCCATCATCAGGCTCCCGTGGGCGGGGCCGACCTCACCCCGGTGGGGGAGCAACGCCGAGTCGAGCAGCGTCATGTCCGACGCGTAGGCCACGACGCACGCGTGCACGACCCGGTCGTCGGGGAGTTCGCCGTCGGCGCGCATCCACACCTGCTGGCAGGGCTCCAGCGGCTCGGCGTCGGTTTGATCTCCGACGGCCCAACGTCGCGCCTCGCCCACGTGCCGCATGTCGATCGGGCGGGGACGGAGGAACCACGGGGGTACCTGGCCCTCGAGCTCCTGCATGCGTTCGCGCCACGACGGGAGCGACTCGGGGTCGGGCACCTCCGGCATCGGCATGTGGTGGTCGAGCCCGTCCTCGACTACGTGGAACGAGGCCGACAGGTTGAAGATCGCCCGGCCGTGCTGCACCGCGACGACCCTCCGGGTGGTGAAGGATCGCCCGTCGCGGATGCGGTCGACTTCGTAGAGGATCGGGACGTCAGGGTCGCCCGGCCGCAGGAAGTAGGCGTGTAGTGAGTGGACGGGCCGGTCGTCGGCGACGGTGCGGTACGCGGCGACGAGGGCCTGGCCCGCGACCTGTCCGCCGAAGACGCGCTGGCGTTCCTCGTCCGGACTGCGGCCGCGGAAGATGTTGACCTCGATCGCTTCGAGGTCGAGCAGATCGATCAGCCCGTCGAGCGCTTCGCTCACGCCGTCCGACGCTAATGTCCCGCGGTGGCCGAGATCAGCTTTCCGGACTCCTTCATGTGGGGCACCGCGACCGCGGCTCACCAAGTTGAGGGCGGCAACTGGAACAACGACTGGTGGGCGTGGGAGCACAACCCGGCCTCCGGCTGCGCGGAGCCGAGCGGCGACGCATGCGACCACCTGTGGCGCTACCCCGACGACATCGCTCTCCTCGCCGAGCTCGGCTTCAACACCTACCGCTTCTCGTTGGAGTGGAGCCGGATCGAGCCCGAGGAGGGCGAGATCTCCCGGGCCGCGCTCGACCACTACCGCCGCATGTGCGCGACGTGCCACGAACACGGCATCACGCCGGTCGTCACCTTCCACCACTTCACGACTCCCCGGTGGGTCTGCCACCACGGCGGCTGGGAAGAGCCCGACACCGCGATCCGCTTCGCGCGGTTCGCGGAGGTTGCCGCCGCCCATCTCGGCGACCTGATCGGCTCGGCGTGCACCATCAACGAGCCCAACATCGTCGCCATCGCGGGCTACCTCACGGGCGGGTTTCCGCCGGGACGTCGCGACGTAGCCCTCCGGCGCGCGGTCAACGACATCTTCATCGACGCCCACCACCGCGCCACCGAGGCGATCAAGTCGGGGCCGGGCGACTTCCCGGTCGGACTCACGCTCGCGATGACTGACTACCAGCCCGTCGACGGAGGCGAAGAGAAGGTGGCGGGCATCCGCCGCAACATGGAGGACGTCTACCTCGATGCGGCTGCCAACGACGACTTCCTCGGCGTGCAGGTGTACAGCCGCTCGATCGTCGGGCCCGAGGGCGCCCGCCGGGTCCCCGACGGAGCCGAGACCACCCAGATGGGATATGAGTTCTGGCCCGAGGCGCTCGGGGCTTGCTTGCGGACGGCGTGGGACGCGACCGACGGCGCCGTCCCTCTCGTCGTCACCGAGAACGGCATCGCGACCGCCGACGACGAACGGCGCGTCGAGTACGTGCGCCGCGCTCTGCAGAGCGTGCGGGCATGCCTCGACGACGGGATCGACATACGCGGCTACACCTACTGGAGCCTGCTCGACAACTTCGAGTGGGCCCGGGGGTACGCGCCTGAGTTCGGGCTCGTGAGCGTCGACCGGTCGACGATGGCGCGCACCACGAAGCCGAGCGCGTCCTGGCTGGGTAGCATCGCCCGTTCCAACTCCCTCACCCTCGACACCTGAGCTGAACTTGAGGCAATAACGAACGGAATCCGTTCGTTATTGCCTCAAGTTCGGCGGTTGGATGCTCATGGACGAACAACTTCTCGCTGTTGCCCGCGCCGCCAAGGGCTTCATGCCCGACGACGAGGGCCTCGCGCTCCACGACGCCGGCCAGCGCGCCGCGGCTGCAGGCGTCGGCCCCCTCGTGGAGATCGGCACCTATTGCGGGAAGTCGGCGGTGTACCTCGGGGCGGCGGCCCGCGAGCACAGCACCGTGCTCTTCACCGTCGACCACCATCGCGGTTCAGCGGAGAACCAGCCCGGTTGGGAACACCATGACCGATCCGTCGTCAATCCCGAGACCGGCCGGATGGACACCCTGCCCTTCTTCCGCCGAACCATCGAGGCCGCCGACCTCGAGCAGCACGTGATCGCGGTGGTCGGCGATTCCCCGACCGTCGCGCGCCACTGGTCGACACCGATCGGGCTCCTGTTCATCGACGGAGGGCATGCCGTCGACGTGGCGTGGTCGGACTACCGGGCGTGGGCGCCGAAGGTGGCGGGGGGCGGCCTTCTCGCCATCCACGACGTCTTTCCCGACCCGGCCGACGGAGGCCGCCCGCCGTTCGAGCTCTACTCCGACGCGCTCTCGTCCGGCGCGTACTCCGAGATCGGCGCGACCGGCAGCCTGCGGGTGCTTCAGCGGGTCTGAGCCTGCGAGAGGTTGGTGCGGGCCACTTCGAGGGTGGCGGTCGGGAGGGTGTCACCGCGGAAGAAGCCGGCGGACGGGCCGGTGCCGTAGAGGAGGTCGTCGGCGAGGACGATCGCAGCCGAGGTGTAGGTGGTGCGCTCGTCGGGCGGGAAGTGGACGTCCTGGGGGTGGACCGAACCGGTCCAGTACGAGCCGTCGTCGTGGCGGAGATGCCGGGTCCATTCGAGGAGCTGGCGCGCCGTCTCGGTCTCGCCGACGGACTCCAGCGCCATCACGCATTCGGCCGTCTCCGCGGCGGTCACCCACGGACGGTCGGAGACGCAGCGCACACCGAGACCGTCGAGCACGAACGTGTCCCAGCGTTCCTTGAGCCGTAAGCGGCCGTCGTCCCCGCTGACAGCGCCACACAACACCGGGTAGTACCAGTCCATCGCCCACCGCCGCTTGGGTTCGAAGTCGGCCTCGCGCGTGGCGACCGAGTGGCCGACCCGCGCCGCCGCCAGTTCCCAGTCGGGCGGTTCGTCGCCGAGTTGGCGCGCGATCGCGAGCGCGCAGCGGAGGCTGAAGAAGATCGAAGACGACGACGTGAGCAGCGCGAAATCGCCGCGCCGGCCGTCGGCCTCGTAGCACCACGTGATCTCCCCGCCCGGCGCCTGAAGCCGGAGTACGAAGTCGATCGCCCCGGCGACCACCGGACCCATGGAGGAGAGGAACCCGCGGTCGCCGGTGACGAGGTAGTGGTGCCACACGCCGGCCGCCACGTACGCGCACACGTTGGCGTCGAGGCGGTAGCTCTCGATCGCGCCGTCGAGGTAGTACTGGTACCAGGACCCGTCGTCGTGTTGCGTGTCGGCGAGCCACTGATAGGCGGCCTCGGCCTCAGCGATGCGTCCCCCGACGGCGAGAGCCATGGCGGCTTCCACGTGGTTCCACGGGTCGGCATGTCCGCCGGGGAACCACGGGATCATCCCGTTGGCCAGTTGCTGATCGGCGATGGAGTCGACAGTGGCTAGTTGTTCGGCACGGCTCAGCACGGCTTCTCTCCGTAGATGACGGTGCTCTTGCCGAGCACGGGATTGAGGACTCGATCGGCGATGCGGGTCACGACCGGGCGGCGCGTTATGTCCCACACGAGGAACCGGTGGTAGCCGGTGACGAGCGGGTGGTCGACGTTGTCGACTCCGACCGCGCACTTGATCCACCAGTACGGCGAGTGGAGGGCGTGGGCGTGGTGGTGGCCGCCGAGTTGCAGCCCCGCGTCTCGCATGCGCGCCTCGAGCGCCGAGCGCCGGTAGATGCGGACGTGGCCGCCCTCGACGAGGTGGTAGGCGTCGGACAGGGCCCAGTTGACGAGCTCGGGGTACCAACGCGGAACGGTGACGGCGATTCGTCCGCCCGGCCGTAGCACCCGAACAAGCTCGCCGAGCGCGGTGGTGTCCTGGGGGATGTGCTCAAGGACCTCGGCCGCGATCACGCGGTCGAACGCGCCGTCGGGGAAGGGGAGCGAGAGCGCGGAGCCGTTGACGGCTTCTCCCATCGGGCCGTCGAGCTCGCCCTGCACCCGCATCGCCTCGAAGGTGGCGGCGGCCTCCTTGAGTTCGGCCGCGTCGAGGTCGAACGCGACGACATCGGCGCCTCGCCGGGCGGCCTCGAACGCATGACGGCCCGCGCCGCACCCGAGGTCGAGGAGGCGGTCGCCGGCGCGCACCTCCAACCGGTCGTAGTCGACGGTGAGCATCAGGCGGTCGCGCCCGTCTCGACCACTCTGGAGTGGTTAGCCCCCGGAATCCGGGGGCTAACCACTCCAGAGTTGCGCTCGAGGAGCATGCGGTACTGCTCGACGGTGCCCTCGGCCGTCTTGCGCCAGGTGAAGCGGTCGAGCACGCGCCGCCGGGCGGCATCGGCGAGGCGGCTGCGGAGGTCGGGATCGTCGAGGGCGCGTCCGATCGCCGATGCGAGCGCGGACGGGTCGCCGGGGGGCACGAGGAGGCCCGTCTCGCCGTCGGTGCCGACCACTTCGGGGAGCGCGCCGCCGGTCGTCGCCACGAGGGCGACGCCGCTGGCCATCGCCTCCACGGCCGGGAGGGAGAAGCCCTCGTAAAGGGACGGCACGACGGCGAGTTCGGCTTCGGCGTAGAGCTCGACGATGCGCTCGTCGGTAACGCCGGACACGAACTCGACGACGCCGTCGAGCCCGAGCCGGCGAATCGTCTCCCCCACGTTGGTGCCGCGCCGCGGCTTGCCGATCACGACGAGGCTCACGTCGCGCTCGGTGCGTACTTTGGCGACCGCCTCGAGCAGAGGCACCAGGCCTTTCATCGCCACGTCGGCCGACGCGGTCGTCATGATGCGGCCCGGCACCTGCGCGATGTCGGGCCGGGGTCGGAACCGCAGAGGATCGACGCCAACCGGCACCACGGCCATGCGACCGGAGTCGACGCCCATCTGAGTCGCGATATCGCGCCGCGAAGACTCCGAGACGGTGATCACGTGCGGCAGCTGGCGAGCGACGTGCATCTGCATGCGCAGGAAGCCGAACCAGCGCCGCAGGGTCGTGCGGCGGAGCGCGTTACGGGCGTGGGAGAGTTCGAGGTCGCGGTCGACGGTGATCGGGTGGTGCAGAGTCGCCACGATCGGCCAGCCGTCGTCGGCCAGCTTCAGCAGGCCGCGTCCGAGGCACTGGTTGTCGTGGATCAGATCGAACGACTGGCGTCGGGACGAGAGCGCCCGGCGCACCCGGAGGCTGAAGGTGTACGGCTCAGGGAAGCCGGCGCCGCACATCAGCGCGAACTCGAGCGCGTCGATTCCGTCGCGGAACTCCCACGGCCACGGGATGCGGAAGGGGTTATCGGCCCGGAAGAGGTCGAGGCTCGGCACCGGTTCGAAGGCCACCCCGTCGGGCACGATCGGGTACGGCTGGCCTGCGAAGATCGTGACGTCGTGGCCGAGTTGGGCCAGCTCCCGTGTCAGGTGGTGGGTGTAGACGCCCTGCCCGCCTGAGTGCGGATTGCCGCGATAGGCGAGGTACGCGATGCGGAGGCGATCGGCGTCCATAGGCGGAACAGGCTGGCTGCTCTTGACTGTCCGGTCAAGTCCCCCGTGCGTCTGAGCCGGTGTCGGAGGCGCTCCGGCGACGGCGGGTCAGCCGCGCGACGAGGGCCGCCGGCGACCACGCGAAGACGAGGCCGCTGAATGCCAGGGCGAGGATCGGGACGTTCCCGTAGGTGCCGTAGGGGGTCGTGCCGGAGCGGAGGGGCACCGACGCGGTGAGCAGTTGGCGCTTCCCGAGCACGCTGCGGTCATGGACGCGGCCTCGGTGGTCGATCACCGCGGAGTAGCCGGTCGGCGCGCACTGGAGGACCCACCGGCCGGTCTCGACGGCGCGGAGCCTGGCTGCCGCGATTTCCTCCGTGGGCACCTGGCTCGTGCTGAAGGAGGCCGCGTTCGTCGGCACGAGGAGCACCCCTCCGCCCTCGACGGTTGCGCTTCGGGCCCGTTCGGCGAAGAACACCTCGAAGGACACCGCGACACCCAGTCGGCCCGCCGGTGTATCCAGCACCCCGGGGCCCTTGCCGGCAACTGCGTCGCGGGGCAGGACCGACAGGTCGGCGAGGTTCCCGAACAGCCAGCGGTAGGGGGCGTACTCGCCGAAGGGCACCCGCTTGGCCTTCACGTAGGAGTCGACGACCTCACCGTCGGGCGACCAGGCCACCGCGACGTTGTGGAACCTGTCTACGCCCACGTCCTCGGTCACACCGGCGACCACGGTGGCTCCGGTCGAGCGGGCGATGGCCGACAGGATGCGGGCCTGCATGGTGCCCTCGATGGAGCGCACGTCGATCGCGTTCTCCGGCCAGAGCACGAGGTCGAGGCCCTCGGGCAGGTCACGGCTCGCGGTGACGTGGGCGCCGAACACATCGCCCGGGTCGGACTCGACCGCACGGAAGCCGCGCTTGCCCCCGCCCTGCACGAGGGCTACCTCGATGGTGTCGGGGGGCTCGATGGTGCCGGGGG
>CAZWDB010000084.1:10168-18323 GCA_964632885.1 uncultured Acidimicrobiales bacterium
CGGGGGGCTCGATGGTGCCGGGGGGCTCGATGGTCTCCGCTCCGCTGTCGGCTGGGGCGGGCGTGGAGTGGCCGTCCGGCGCCACCGTGCCCAGTAGCGCGAGGGCGGCGACGCCCGCCACCACCGCGACGCCGGTGCGGCGGCGGTCGCCGCGGGCCAGCGCGGCGGCGAGCCCGCATCCCAGCGCGGTGACCGCGCTCGCGAGCAGGAGCGGTCCCCCCAGCCGGGCGATTCCCACGAGGGGACCTCCCGCCTGGCCGAGGGTGATGCCGCCGATCGGGATGCCCCCGACGGGCCAGACGTCGTGGACCGCCTCGGTGAGCACGACGGCGGCTGGAAGGGCGAAGGGTACGCCCGGGCCGGGCGGGGTGAAGCCGGCCGCGGCCGCGTAGAAGAGGGCCTGGAGCGCCACCAGCCCGATCCACCCCGCGGCGTGGAACTCGGTGACCCAGAAGATGGTGACGCCGTAGAGGCCGAGGCCGAACAGGAGCCCCGCGAGGACGCGCGTCCTGGTCGGGAGGCCCCGGAGCCGCCAGGCGAAGGCTGCGATCCCGACATAGGCGAGGGGCCAGAAACCCCACGGAGGCAGGGAGAAGGCCGCGACCACTCCGCCCGCGAGCGGGACCAGGTGTCGGGGGGCGCGGCGCATCGAGGGTGATTCTCGCTGCTTTGCGGCCTGAACCCCGCTATATGCGGGGTTCAGGCCGCAAAGCAGCTCGGAAAATCAGTCTTCGGTGGTCGAGAGGAGCTCGCGGATGCGCTCGGCGGGATACAGCCGGTGGCCGCCAGGCGTGCGGACCGACGGGACCCGGCCCCGGCGGGCCCACTCGGCCACGGTGCGCTCCGACACCTGGAACAGGCGAGCCACCTCCCGAGTGCGCAGCAGCCGCCCGGCGAGCATCGGCGGGACCTCTCCTTCGCCGAACAACTCGACCAGCAGCGCTTCGCGCTCCGCTTCCATGTCACGGAGTGTGACGCCCCGCTGCTCTGGCGGCAACCGCCCGTTCGCGTCATTTGGGAATAGCCAACCCCTCACCCAGGCCGAACTTGAGGCAATAACGAACGAATTCCGTTCGTTATTGCCTCAAGTTCGGCTGTCGGGTGGGTCGGCGGGGTCGCGGTGGACGTCGCGGGCTGCGACGTCGGGACGGAGGCCCTTGTACGAAGCCGCCCGGAGGGTGCCCGTGTGGGTCCACTCGGCGATCTCGACCTCCGCGACGAGGTCAGGTTCCACGAACCGGGCACCCCGCGGCACCGGATCGACGAAGGGGCTCGTCGGCCGTTCCCGGGCGGCGAGCATGGCTCCGACCCGGCCGAGTTCGGCCTGGTTGAACCCGGTGCCCACCCGCCCGGCGTAGCGGAGCTGCCCGGAGTCGTCGTAGTAGCCGGCGAGGAGGGCGCCGAAGCGACCCGACCGGGTGCCTGATCCCGCCAGCCACCCGCCGATCACAACCTCCTGGCTCGACCGGTTCTTCACCTTCACCCAGTCGCGGGAGCGCCGGCCCGGCGTGTAGACCGACGTCAGGCGCTTGGCGACGATGCCTTCGAGACCCCGCTCGCGGGTGGCGTGGAGCAGGGCCGTTCCCTCGCCTCCGCCGGTGTGGACAGCGGGCGTCCGCCAGGCGGGTCCAGCCAGGTCGAGCTGGGCGAGCAGCCGGCGGCGCTCTGAGTAGGCAACGTCGAACATCGGCTGTTCGCCCAGGTAAAGGAGGTCGAAGATCAGGTAGGCGACGGGGGTCGACGCCATCCGGGCGGCCACCGCCGGCCCGGTGAGGTGCATCCTCGCCTGCAGCCGGCCGAAGCTGGGTAGACCGGCATCGTCGAAGGCGACGACCTCGCCGTCTAGGACCGCCGCGGTCGAACCGAATTCCGCCGCGAGGGGTGCCAGTTCGGGGTACCGGCCGGTGATGTCGGTGAGGTTCCGGCTCTCGAGGTGGAGCGCGCCGTCGTCGATGTAGGCGACGGCGCGAACTCCGTCCCACTTGATCTCAAACGACCACCCCTCTTCGTCGGCCGGCAGGCGTCCGGTCGTCGCGAGCATCGGCACGATGCGGCGGGGCGGCACGCCCACCACTATCGCTTCTGTTGCCCGTCTTAATGATTTTGAAGAAATTCTGTTCGGGTGGGTTTGGGGTGGGCCCCGACGGGGGTACTGATGATCGCACCACACGGATACTCCCGGCGAGGTACACGAGCTCCCCCCCGCTCGAGCCCACGGGAAAGGCGTCCCTGCAGGGCGGTGACCCGCCGGCCGTCCTGCAGGGGCCTTTTTTTGCCTCGCGACCACTCCACCGGCCGAACTTGAGGCAATAACGAACGGAATCCGTTCGTTATTGCCTCAAGTTCGGCGGGGTGAGGACCGCGAGGACGCGGTCAGCGGCCGCCTGACCACTCGTGATGCACGCGGGGATGCCGACGCCGCGGTAAGCGGCGCCGGCGACGGCGATGCCCGGCGCGGCGATCGCGAGGTCAGTCTCGATGGCGGCCACGAGATCGAGATGCCCAGGGGCGAACTGGGGGAAGGCGCGCACCCAGCGGCTCACCCGCCAGGCCGATGGGCGGCCGCGCACCGCGATCGCGCCGCCGAGCTCCTCGGTGAGGTGGTCGACCAACTCGTCGTCGTCGAGAGCCAGCGAACGCTCGTCGCCGAACCGGCCGGCCGAGATACGCAGTAGGACGTCGTCGGGCCGCTCGAGCCCGCCCCACTTCTGGGAGACGACGGTGCACGCCGTCATGAGCCGTCCGTCGACCCGCGGCACGAGGAACCCGGAGCCTTCCGGCGGGTCGATGTGATCCCGCGGGTAGGCGAGCGTGACAAGGTCGACCGAGGCGTACTCGATGCCGCCGATCATGCGGGCGACGCGGGGGCTGGCATCGGCGAGGAGGGCCGCGGCGGCGAATGCCGGCACAGCTATCACGACGGTGTCGGCACGGTGCTCCTCGCCCGAGGCGGTCACGACACGCCACACCGGACCGTCCGACGTCCTCGTGACCGAGACTGCCGGATCGCCGAGGCGCACGACGGTGCCGCTGCTTTCGAGTGCGGCGCCGAGTTGGTCGACGAAGCGGCCGAGCCCACCCTCAACGCCGTAGAAGACGGGCGGCGGAGTCGCCGGTTTCGCTGCGCCCGCTGCGGCTCGCCGCTGGGCCCGCAAGCCGAGCATGAGGCTGCGGGACGACCGCGCCGCGGTGACCACCTGGGCGGCGCTCACCTCCGCGCTCAGCGCATCGGTGTGGCCCGCGTTGATGCCGCCGACCAGCGGGTCGACCAGGTAGTCGGCGACGGCCCGTCCGAAGCGCGCTTTCACGAGCCTGCCCACCGCGAAGTCGCCCTTCCTGCGCCTCCCCGGCAGCAGGGGTTCGATGGCGGCGCGGGCCTTCCCGCGCGGCGAGAGCATCCGCGCGGTACGGACGGCGCGGAGTCCGGCCGGGACGCCGAGCACCGTTCCCTCGGGTATGGGCTGCAGGCCGCCTCGAGTCCAGATGTAGGCCTTTCCGGTGGCGGGGGAGATCAGTTCGTCGCCCAGCCCCACCTCCCGGCAGAGCTCGGCGGCGGCCGGAACCCGGGCGAGGAAAGCGTCGGGTCCTTCCTCGACGGGCCGGCCCTCGAACTCGGTGGTGAGGATCTTGCCGCCGAGGCGCCGGTCGCCTTCGATGACGGTTACTGCCGGAGAGGTGGGGTCCTGGCGCAGGCGCCAGGCCGCCGCCATGCCGGCGATGCCGCCGCCGACCACGACGACGTGGCTCACGCCGCCTGCTCGACCACGCCCGCAAGCACTTCCAGAAAGGCGGGGTCGTCGTTCAACGACGCCGTGCGGGTGAGCCGGAGACCAGCTTCTTCGGCGACGCGGCGGGCCTCGATGTCGACGTCGTAGAGGACCTCGAGGTGGTCGCTCACGAAGCCGGCCGGGCACACGACGACGGAGTCGACGCCGGCGCGCTCGTCGGGCAAGGCACGGATCACGTCAAGGATGTCGGGCCCGATCCACGGTTCGGGCGTGCGTCCCGCGCTCTGCCAGGCGACGCGCCAGTGGTCGAGGCCGACCTTGCCGGCGACAGCCGCGGCGGTCTCTTCGAGCTGGCGCGGGTACGGATCACCCATGGCGAGGATGCGTTCCGGGAGGCTGTGCGCGGTGAAGAGCACTTCGACCGAACGTCCTCCCTCGGCGACCAGATGCCGGAAGGCGGAAGCGACCCGGTCGGCCAGCAGGTCGACGAGGCCCGGCTCGCGGTGCCAGCTCTCGACTCCCACGTAAGGGACGGCGGCGGCCTCTTCGGCTCGGCTGTGGTACTCGCCGACGCTCAGCGCCGAGTAGTGCGGTGCGAGGACGACGCCGACGATGCGCGCCACGCCCGCTTGCGCGAGCTCGGCGACGCCGTCCTCGACGAAGGGCGCGGCGTGCTTGTTGCCGCGAGCGACGAGGTACCGTCCGGTGCCCGAGGCGCCCGCGGTGTCGAGCCTCTTCTGCAGGCCGTCCGCCTGCGCGCGCGTGCGCTCGGCGAGCGGGGAGATGCCGCCGATGGCGTCGTAGCGGCGCATCAGGTCGTCGAGTTGTTCCGGCGTCGGTGGCCGCCCTCGACGGATGTGGGTGTAGTAGGCCTCGACTTCGTCGGGACCGGCGGGGGTGCCGTAAGCCATCACGAGCACACCGGTGAGATCGTCAGGCATCGCCTACGCGGTGAGCGGACCGGTCTCGTGGACCAGATCGACGACGCGGTGCAGCACGTCCGGGTCGGTCTTGGGCTGCACGCCCCAGCCGAGGTTGAACACATGGCCGGGATGGCCTCCGTTGTCGCGCAGGACCTCGAGGGTGCGGTCGGCGACGACGTCCCATGGCGCGACCTGCACGACGAAAGGATCGAGGTTGCCCTGAAGGACGGCGTCGGCTCCGAGGCGGCGGCGCGCGACTGACAGCGGCATGCGCCAGTCGACACCCATTACGTCGGCGCCTGCCTCGGAGAGCGGCTCCAGCAGCTCGCCCGCGCCCACGCCGAAGTGGATGCGGGGGATCCCGAGGCCGGCGAGTCCGCCCAGGACCTTGGCGCTGGCGGGCAGCACGTGGGCGCGGTAGTCGGCGGGGGAGAGCGCGCCCACCCAGCTGTCGAACAGCTGCACGGCTTGAGCGCCGGCTTCGATCTGTGACCGAAGCGACGCGAGCGCGAGGTCGGCGAGGCGGTCGAGCAGTTGGTGGAAGAGGTCAGGGTCGCGCCACATCAGCGTGCGCGTGTGCAGGTAGTCCTTCGACGGCCCCCCTTCGATCAGGTAGCTCGCCACCGTGAAGGGCGCGCCGGCGAATCCGATCACCGGGACCTCGAGCTCCTTCGCGAGGATCTGCACGGTCTCGACGACATACGGCGTGTCGACGTCGGGCTCGAGCGGGCGGAGCCGGTCGAGGTCGTCCGCGGTGCGGAAGGGCTTCTCGACGACGGGGCCTACGCCTGGCTGGATGTCGACGCCGAAGCCGATGGCGAAAGCCGGAACGACGATGTCGGAGTAGAGGATGGCGGCGTCGACCCCATAGCGCTGGACCGGCTGCATCGTGATGCGGGCGGCCCGATCCGGGTCCTGGACCGCGTCGAGCATGCTGCCCTCGCCCCGAAGCTCGTGGTACTCGGGCAACGATCGCCCCGCCTGTCGCATGAACCACACCGGCACGTGGTCGGCGGGTTCGCCCCGGCAAGCGCGAAGGAATGGTGCGTCATCAAGCGCGGGCACGCTGTCAAGGTAGTTGCCGGACTTCAGCGGTACCTAGGCGAAGCAGCCCATTGCCTTCGCGGTCCCGTCAGGTAGGATCATCTACTCGCTTGTTTGCGATCAGTCGTCGAATCCACTCGAGCTCGTCCGGGAGCGGAGCTGGCCGCACACCCCGACCTCCAGTCTGAACAAGCCCACATCGACCGTGCCTACGCGCGGCTCGAGGCGATGCGGGACTCGGTCCGGGCGATGCACGACTCGGTGATCGCGCACGGGCGGGGCGGAACACACCAGGCGCGGGAAGAGCGCGATGTGATCGTGCGGACCTCGAAGGCCCGTCTCGAACAGCTCAGCATCGGCGACGAGGCCCTCTGCTTCGGGCGGATCGACCAGGACGACGGCGAGCTCTTCCACATCGGCCGGCTCGCGGTGTGGGACGAAGGCCACGAGCCTCTCGTCGTCGACTGGCGCGCCCCAGTGGCCGAGCCGTTCTACCGGGCGACGGGCCGTCACCCGATGGGGCTGAGCCGGCGGCGGCACTTCACCACCGACGGACCGCGCATCGTCGCGATCGAGGACGAGGTGTTCGACCTCGACATGTTGGAGCACGCGAGCGACCTCGCGGGCGAAGGCGCCCTCTTCGCCGCGCTCGATCGGGAGCGGTCCGGGACGATGCGCGACATCGTCGCCACGATCCAGGGCGAGCAGGACGAGATCATCCGGGCGCCCATGAAGGAGGTGCTGGTGGTGCAGGGCGCCCCCGGCACGGGCAAGACCGCCGTAGCTCTGCACCGCGCCGCGTACCTGCTCTACACGCACCGGTTCCCACTGGAGCGCCAGGGCGTGCTCGTCCTCGGCCCCAACCCGGTGTTCATGCGCTACATCTCCCACGTGCTGCCGTCACTGGGCGAGACGGGTGTCGACCTCAGCACCGTCAACGGTCTCTACCAAGGCGTGCGGACGCACGTGGCCGAGGAGGGGCCCGCGGCGCGCGTCAAGGGCGACGCGCGCATGGCCAAGGTCGTCGCCCGAGCCGTACGCGACCGGCAGCGGAGCCTGCCCCGTGACATCGACGTACCGTACGGATCGTTCCGTCTGCCGTTCACAGTGCAGGATTCGGTTGAGGCGATCGCGGCGGCGCGCCGGCGGCGCGGTCCCCACAACAGCCGCCGCCGTCACGTCGAAGCCTTCGTCGCCCAACGTCTCCACGAGCGCTACCTCGAGGCGGCGGAGCGGTCCCAGCGGGTCGGGCTGCGGCCGGGCGAGGGTGGCGACGAAGTCGAGCTGAGCACCTTCGCGGGTGAGGTGCGTCGCCTGCCCGAAGTGCGCGAGGCCCTCGAGCGGATGTGGCCGCGGCTGTCTCCGGAGGAGTTGTTGCGCGACCTCCTCGGCGCGCGTCCGCTGCTGCGTCTCGCGTCCAAGGGCATCCTCACGCCCGACGAGCAGGCGCGGCTCTTCCGGCCGCGGCCCGCCCACGGCGAGCCGGTCGCTTCGCTTGTATGGACCGACGCCGACGTGCCGCTGCTCGACGAGGCCTCCGTCCTGCTCGGCCCCCGCCGCAAGAAGAAGGGCGACGACGACCACATCCGCACCTACGGCCACATCGTCGTCGACGAGGCCCAAGACCTCACGCCGATGCAGCTACGCATGGTGGGGCGACGGTCGATGTCGGGCTCGCTCACGATCGTCGGTGACATCGCCCAGGCCACCGGGCACACGCCGCCGTCCGACTGGGACGACGTGCTCGCGTACCTGCCCCACCGCAAGCGGCAACGCACGGTCGAGTTGAGCGTGAACTACCGCACGCCGGCGCAGGTGATGGACCTCGCCGCCAAGGTGCTCGCGGTTGCGGCGCCCCATCTGCGACCTCCTCGCTCGGTCCGCACCGGTGAGCCTCCCGCCTTCGTGGCGGCATCGCGCGAGCGACTGGTCGACGACGCGGCCGACGCGGCGCGCGAGCTCGGCGCGGTCGTGGGTGGAACGGTCGCCCTCATCTGCCCGCCCTCCCTTGCACTGCCCCTTGCCGACGTGCTCGGCCTCGACTCCGAGATCTCGCTCGACTCGCCGATCTCCGTCGTCCCGATCGGAACCGCCAAGGGACTCGAGTTCGACGGCGTCGTCGTGGTCGAGCCTTCGCTTCTCGTCGACGAGTCGCCCCAAGGCCTCCGCAGCCTCTACGTGGCCATGACGCGGACCACCAAGCGGCTCACCATCGTCCACTCCCGCCCCCTCCCGCCGAACTTGAGGCAATAACGAACGGAATCCGTTCGTTATTGCCTCAAGTTCGGCGGTTGAGAGACGCGTCGTTGTTGCGCACGCTGTTGACAGCAGTCCCGACCGGATACATCTCGAACTGACGACCGTCGGCCGGGCGGAGCAACGGCGCGAGCGACTCGACGTCGTGCTGGTCGCGGTCGAGCCAGCGGGCCCAGTCGCTCGGTGCGAGCACCGCCGGCATGC
>CAZWDB010000085.1:0-18233 GCA_964632885.1 uncultured Acidimicrobiales bacterium
GGTACCGCGGGATTGAACGTCTCGTAGTCGATCGCCACGCCAGCTCCATTCGGGAGGGGCGTTACAACGATGCGCGCCGCCTGACTGCGTGGTTCGCTCCTCTCGTCTTCGGGGTCACTCCCGATGCCGAGATACACACCAGGGTTTGCGATCAGCTCATCGACGATGCTCATAACAGCAATCTACCGAAGGGCCGATTGCTACCCCGAAGGTTCGGCTGGCAGCGTCTAGTTCGTGGAACCGGGTGGAGTGTGGCTGGTGATCGGGGTGCAGGCGGCCGGCAAGTCGACGATCGCCGACCTACTGGCGCGGTCATTCGACCGCGGTGTTCACGTGCGCGGTGGACAGTTCTACCGGTGGGCGGTTCAAGGCTGGAGACACACCGAGCCCGGTTCTGGTGTCGAAGCGCGCGCCGATCTTGACCTCCGGTACCACCTGAGCCGCATGGTGGCAGACGAGTACGCCGCCGCAGGCTTCACGGCCGTCGTACAAGACAACATCTTTGGCGACGATGTCATCCGTTGGCTCGACAGGGTCGCCAGCCGCCCTCGCCACCTTGTCGTGCTCCGGCCGTCCGCGGAAGTCGTCCTCGAACGGGAGGATGCGCGCCAGACGGCCACCGGCAAGGTGGCGTACCGAGACGGCGGGTTCACCCCCGCCGAGCTCGACTCGTTTCTCGGCGAGACGCCTCGTGTGGGCCTGTGGCTCGACACGTCTTCGTTGACTTCCGAAGAAACCGTGACGGCTATCGCCGACCGACAGGCGGAAGCCCGAGTGTGACCACCGTTGCTGCGGCCCGAACCACGCGTATGACGGGGTTCGGGCCGCAAAGCGGACCGGCGGACCGGCGGACCGGCGGACGGGCGGTTAGGTTGCGAGGCGGGCGTAGGCGCGGCGTCCCCAGCGGACAGCAACGGCGACGAGGGCGAGCAGCCCCGCACCGAGCAGGACGAGGGCGGTGGCGGTGCCGGACTTGGCTACCACCGCGGCCATCGTCCCGGTGAAGCCGTCGAGCGCCTGACGCCACACGGACTCGTCGTTCTCGGTCCGGAGGAGCTCGGACTCGCCCGGTTCGCTCACCGAGATCGCGACAGTGGAGAAGCCAACCTGGTCGTCGAGGACCCGTTTGCGGCCCTCGAGTTGCTCGATCTCGGTTTGGACCGAGTTGAGCCTGTCCTGGACCGCGAGGATGTCGCCGACGGCCTGCGCTTCTGACAGCACGCGGAGCAGTGACTCCCGGGAAGCGGACAAAGCTCGGAGCCGGGCGTCGATGTCGGTGTACTCGGCGGTCACGTCGCGGCCGGTAACTTCCTTCCTTTGCACTTCTCCGAGCCGGTCCACTTCCTCGAGCACGCTTTCGAAGCGTTCGGCTGGCACCCGGATCGTCATCGTGCCTGCCTGGTGGCCGTCGAAAGTTGTCGCCGTGTTGGTGCCGGAGACATAGCCGCCCGCGCCGGCCGCCAGGGCGGTGATGCGGTTCACGGCGTCGTCGAAGCGGCCCTCGTCGACCTCGAGGACTATCGAGCCGGTCTTGATGATCTTGGCCAAGTCGACTTGGGCCGCGGCCAGCGGAGACCCCCCGTCGCTTGAGGCATCGCCCGCGGAGCCGCCTCCCGCGGTCCCGCTGCGGGTCCCCGCTGCGGACTGCGGTGTCCGGGACAGCGTGTCATCTGACTCGTCCCCCAGCCCCGGCACGGGCGGACCGCCCGCGCGGCTGGTTGCCTCGAAGTCGCCGCGGTCGACCACGGTGATGCCCGCGGCCACCACGACGATCGCGGCGGCCGCTGCCAGCGCGAGCTTTCCAGCGCCGGGTCGGCGACGGCGGGGCCGAGCCGGTGCAGCCGAGTCGACAACACGCGCCGGACCGTCCTCCGGTGGGGTGAAGTCGGCCGCGGCCGCCTCGAGGAGCGTACGAATCCGTTCTTCGGCAATCATGTGCCCACCTGCCTTGTGAGGTTCTGAAGACGAGTATCAGCAGCGAGGCGCCGGCGGGCCTCGTGCAGTCTGGACTTGACGGTGCCAGGACGCCGCCGAATCGCGACCGCTACTTCCTTCTCCGACAGCCCGGCGAAGTAGCGCAGAACCACGGGGATTCGCAGCGACTCCGGCAGGTCCACAACCGCCGCTCTCGTTGCCGTCGCCACCTCAGCTTCGACGGCGGCATCACCGGGATCGGTTCCCTCAAACGCCATCTCGCTCGGCAGCGCGGCTTCGCTCCTGGTCCGAGCCGCGGCGCGCAGCTTGGAGTAACACGCGTTGACGAGCACGCGGTAGAGCCACGGTTCGAGCGACTGACTGTCCGAGACTGCGGCTCTGAACCGCCATGCCCGCAGGAACGCCTCCTGCACGGCTTCCTCTGCGTCGGCCGGATTCCCCACGATCAGACACGCCGTCCGGTAGGCGCGGTCGTAGGAGTCCGCTACGAACGCCCCAAGGTCGGTCATCACCCCTATAGACGCACGGGAGACCGATTCGGTTCGCGATTTCTCGCGCGGTGCCCTTTCTGTCAGTGGTGGAAGAGGCGCATGCCAGTGGCCAGGAGTGTGATGCCATGTTCCATGGCGGCTGACTCGACTTCATCGTCCCGCACGGAGCCGCCCGGGTCGGCCAGGAACCGGACCCCGTGCCTGGCAGCCTCGTCGATGTTGTCGCGAAACGGGATGTAGCCATCTGAGGCGAGCGAGACTCCGTCGAGGGTTGCGAGCCATTGGTTGCGCTCGTCATCGGTGAGCGGCGGCGCGTGGCGGCGCGTCGCATCCGTAAACCGTGGCTGCTCGGAGGATGTCATGTCGCCCTCGATGTAGCGCAGTCTCCAGTTGATGCGGTCTTGGCGGCGTGTCGCGGCGTGGAACGAGAGGGCGCGCACCCGGGGACTCCGCCGGAGCCACCACGTGTCTGCTTTGCGACCGGCAAGGCGGGTGCAGTCGATGCGGGACTGCTGGCCCGCTCCGACGCCGAGCACCATGCCGAGGCGCGCGCAGGTGACGCTGTTCGACTGCGTGAAGCGCGCGGTAACCATCGCCAAGACCAGGTCATCGACGACGTCATCGGGGAGATCGGCCGGGGCGCATGACCGGATGACTTCGCGGGTGACCGGCCGTCGCGTGGTTTCTGCTCGAGGCGAACGCCGAATAGCTCTCGGTGTTCCCGGTCCGGGGGTTCGAAGTCGGGATCGGCCTCGATCACGACGAAGCGGCCGCCCGCCTTCTTCGCCAACCGCTCGACCGTCCCAGGCTCGAAACCCGGAGCGATGATCCCGTTGGACACGACCGAAGCGAGGAAGTCCGTGAGGGAGTGATCGACCGGCTGCGACACGGCGACGAAGTCGCCATAGGAGGCCCTTGGGTCGCCGTCCCTCGCGCGGACATAGGCGGACGCAACCGGACTGAGCCCGCCGCTCGCAATGTTCCAGGTCGCTTCCATGACCTCGTCCAGCGCGCCGGCTGCCGCCGCGCCCGCCGGCGAAACGTGTTTGAACGAGGTCGCTACGGGCGCGTCCAACGCTCGATCCGCCTCGCGGACAAGCTGCCATGCGTTCAACGCGTCGAGGATGTTGATGTAGGACGGTTCGCCGGCGACCGGCCGCAGCGGTGACCGTCGCCCATCCCACTTGATGACCGCCTTCTGATCGGGGTTGATCCCGTACCGCAACTGCACACGCTCCTCCTCGGTCGACTCGAGGAGGGCCCAGGCGGACGGCCCTCGCACTCTGTGCTCCCCGGTGGTGCTCCACCTACGCCAGTTGCTTCCGCAAGTCTACGCAGGCAGCGAGCGGGCGGTGCCAGGGCTCTCGTCAGGCCGGCGTCGTCAACGGACGCCGCGCACGAAGTCGATCACCTTCGCGACATCGACGGGCACATTGGTGTCGACCTCAAGGAGCGGCCAGCCGGCCCCGACCTGCTCACTCACTTCTTCGTTCCACAGTTCCTCAGCTTTGCGGACGCTGTCGAAGTGGCCGGCGTGGCGGGTGCCGGCGCGCGTGCGATAGCGGTCCGCGGCGACAGCGCGGTCGCACCGGCAGAACACTTCGACGACTGTGCCGGGCAGTTGCAGGAGGTCAGCCCGGGCCACCGATCGATAGAAGTTGCTCTCGATCACCGCACCGATCGGCGAGTGCGAGGCGACCGCCAGCATCGCTCGAACGGCCGCGCGACCCAGCTGTCGTGATGCGTTGACGTCGGGCACGGGTAGCTGGGACATCAGGGCGTCCTTGATGGTGTCCTTCGCGATCAGCGGAAGGCGCAGCTCGACTGCGAGCGCGGGAGCCAGCGTCGACTTGCCGCTGGCCGGCGGCCCGGACACGACGACAAAGAGCGGGCTGAGCACGCCGGCACCGTAGAACCCCGGACGATCGCCGTACTACGGCACTACCTTGTCGGGGAGCACGATCAGCTGGAGCAAGGGGGAGCGCCATGGCGTGGGTCGAGGTCGGGGCGACGGACATCTACTACCAGGAAGCTGGCGACGGCACACCGCTGGTACTGCTCCATGGCATGAGCTCCTGTAGCGAAGCGTGGTTCCAACAGTTCGACGCCCTCGCTGACCGGTTTCGCGTGATCGCCTACGACAGCGTGAACCACGGACACTCGTCCAACTCGCCTCGCGACGAGACGGAACCGGACCGGGCCGACGAGCTCGAGGGGTTCCTCGAGGCACTCGACATCAAGGATCCGATCATCGCGGGGAACTCGATGGGCGCGGGCACCTTGTTGCGATGGGCGATCCGGCATCCTGGCGCCGCTCGGGCTCTCGTACCGTCGGGCGCGGGAGTGAGCGCCCCACCCGAAGAGCAGGACGAAGCGACCCGTCAGGCGGCGGCCGCACGCGCCGCGCGCATCCGCCGGCCCCTCGATCCGGAGACGATCTTCCTGCCCTTCGGGGCCTCGCTCACCGACAAGCTGCGCGAGGAAAGACCGCGGATGTATGACCGCTACTTCCGCATTCGCTCGACGGCGACCCGGATCGAGGCGCTGCGCCATCCGCGGCCGCGTTCGACGGCGTTTCCGGCGCGAGCGGAGATGGCTGGTCTCGTCGGCAAGATCACTTCGCCGATGCTCGTAGTCGTGGGCAGCGTCGATGCCGCCGTGCCGAACGCGCGGAGGCTCCACGAGCGGGTGCCGGGCAGCCGCTTCGAGATCATCGACGGGGCTCCGCACAACGTGTATTACGAGGCGGCGGAGGAGTACAACAAGATCGTCGGCGCGTTCCTCGACGAGATCGTTGCCGCTACGACCTGAACGGTAGGCGCCGCGTCCTCGTCAGGCGGCCGGCACGGGTTGACGCGCGACCAGGGCGACGAGTTCCGCGAGACGGTTGGAATAGCCCCACTCGTTGTCGTACCAGCCGTAGACCTTGGCCATGCGGCCCGACGTGATGGTGAGCGGCGCGTCGAACACACACGACGCCGGGTTGCCGACGATGTCGGCGGACACCAGAGGAACCTGGGAGTAGTCGACAATGCCAGCGAGCTTGCCCGCGGCCGCCTCGCGGAACGCTGTGGCGATGTCGTCGGTGGACGCCAGATCGCGAAGGTTGACGGTGAGATCCGTGATGGAGCCGTCGGGGATCGGCACGCGGAGCGCGGAACCGTCCAGCTTCCCGGCGAGGCGCGGAAGCACGTGGCGGGTCGCGCGGGCTGCGCCCGTCGAGGTGGGGATGATGTTGACGGCTGCTGACCGTGCATCCCGAAAGTCACCGCGGCCGCCGTCGACCAGGGCCTGGTCGACGGTGTAGGCATGCACGGTCGTCATGAGGCCCTCCTCGATGCCGAAGGCGTCGTCGAGGACCTTGGCCATGGGCGCCAGGCAATTGGTGGTGCACGAGGCGTTCGAGATCACCCGGTGGCGCGTCGCGTCGAAGGTCGAGTCGTTGACGCCCACAACGATGGTGGCGTCGGCTCCGTCGGAGGGTGCCGACACGATGACGATGGGTGCGCCAGCAGCCAGATGGCGCCGGGCCTCCTTCGCCGGTCCGAACAGTCGCGAGCTCTCGACGACGACATCGACTCCGAGCTCGGCCCAGGGCAGGTCCTCCGGAGTCGGCGCCTGCAACATCCGGACCTCGTGGCCCGCGGCCCGGAGGTTGCCGTCGCCGGTGTCGACGGGAGAGCCCAACCGCCCGCCGACGGTGTCGAACTCGAGGAGGTAGGCGAGCTGGTCGAGCCGCTGGATGTCGTTGGCCGCGACGACCTCGATCCCAAGGTCAGGACGGGACCACACGGCGCGGCACAGGGTGCGCCCGATGCGGCCGAACCCGTTGATGCCCAGTCGCACCGTCATGAGTCCTCATCCCGTGCTGTCTGTCCGCTATTCTCGTGTTGTATTAGAGCCATAGGACATATCTATGACAGAAACTCTGCGGTACAGGCAAGTCGCCGATGCCGTCCGCCGGCGGATCGGAGCCGGCGAGTACGCCTCGGGAGCCCTCGAGACCGAAGCCCAACTCGGCCGCGCCTACGGAGTGAGCCGTATCACCGTGCGCAAGGCCCTCCAGTTGCTCCGCGAGGAGGGGATCGTCACCAGCCGCAAGGGGTCGGGCTGGCGCGTCGCAGTCGACCCGCTTCGCCAGGTCCTCGGCAGCTTCCCGACCGTCGAGGCCGCCCTCCGCGATGACGGCCACGACTTCACCCGTCGCATCCTCCTGTTCTCCTACCAGCCGGCTCCGATGGATGTCGCCCGCCGGCTGAACCTCAGCGACGCGGCCGAGGTTCTCCTGGTTCGCCGGCTCAACTACGCCGACGAGCACGTCTTCGACCTCGTGACGACATGGGTCCCCGCCGACGTAGCGGCGCCTTTGAGTCGCGCCGACATCGAGGCTTACGGGGTGTACGGCTCGCTGCGCCATCACGGCGTGCCGATCGGCGAAGTTCTTCAGACGATCACCGCCGCCATTGCCCAACCTGAGGAAGCCAGCCTGCTAGGCGTCAATGCCAGCAGTCCGCTTCTCGTCGTCGAACAGATGACCGTCGACGATGCGGGTCGGCCGATCAAGCTCTCCCAACATCGCTACCCGGCGCACCGCATGCACCTCGAGGTACGCATCGCCGCGGGGGCGGCGTCGGCCGAACCCGCCGGCCTGCGGTTTCTCGCCGGTCGCAACGGGGCACCTTGAAGGGTGCGTCAGGGTACCTTGACGCAGCGGCCGGGTCAGGGTAGCCTGACGGTGTGACCGCGGCGAAGAAGAGACCTGGGGCGGCAGACGCGGCGGGGCTCGCGAACGCGCTATCCGACAAGGACCCTGCCGTCGGCCTCAACGCGGTGTGGGCGCTTCGCAATCTGTTGGAGCAGGTGGAGCGGCTACAGGTGGACAACGCCCGCAGCCTGGGCTGGTCCTGGCAGGAGATCGCCCGCGAGTTGCGGGTGACCAAACAGTCGGTGCACGAGAAGCACGCGGCGAGGCGCCGTGCCGTGGGTTGGGAGGCCTAGATGTTCGAGATGTTCACGACGCGTGCCAGGAAGGCGATCCTGGAGGCCGAAGCCGAGTCGACCGAGCGGGGCGACAACTACATCGGGACCGAGCACATCCTCATCGGACTGCTCCGGGAAGGCACAGGTCTGGCGGCTGTAGCGCTCGGAGAGCGCTCGGTCACCCTCGAGGCGGTGCGGGCAAAGTTCGAGGAACTCGCGGGCCCGCCACCGGACACGGTGGCGCCGCGCGACGCGCTCGCCACCATCGGGATCGACCTCGACCAGGTCCGCGCCCGCCTCGAGGAGAGCTTCGGGCCCGGCGCCCTTATCGACCCGTCGTCGCGGCCGCCGTTCACGCCGAAGGCCAAGGCGACTCTGGAGCGCGCCGTCACCGAGGCGGGCGGGCTGAGACACCGGTACGTCGGCACCGAACACGAGCTACTCGGCGTGATCAGCGACCGGGAGGGGCTGGCGGCCAAGCTGCTCGGAGAGTTGGGCGCCGACCTCGATGTCCTGGCCGACGATGTCAGGACCCGGGCCGCGCCCGACGAAATGAGGTTGCAGCGGCTCTTGGCGGAGCGGCGGGCGGTTGACCGCAAGATCGTCGACGTCGCCGAGGACCGCCGCGATGCCGCCCGTGGCGTCCTGGAGGAGTTGGGCGAAGCGATCAAAGCCGCGCTTCACGAGGAGTACCAGGAAGGTCTGGCCTCAACCCGACGCCTCGCTGCCTCCGTAGAAGAATCACTCGCCACCGCCCACTCCCGCCTCGACGAGCTGTCGCGGTGATAGTGGCCAGTCCCCCCGAACGGTCGTCCTGCTTTGCGGCCCGAACTCCACATATGAAGGGGTTCAGGCCTGAAAGCAGAGGATGGGATCCAAGTTTCGCCGCGACGATGCAATAGAACAGAGCCTGATTTCGTCCTGTTACCTTGAAGAGCGAGCACCTCGAGGAGGCGTGTGGCGGGAGGAGTCGACAAGTCGAGGTTCCGGGAGATCGTCATCGGGCAGCTCCCTGGGATGTACGCGTTCGCCCGCCACCTGACATCCGACGACAGTGACGCCGAGGACCTTGTGCAGGAGGCGCTGTTGAAGGCATACCGAGCCTTCGACTCGCTCGAGGAGGAGGCCGCCGCGGGCCGCTGGCTGCGGGTGGTCCTCACCAACGCGTGGCGCGACCGGCTGCGCAAACGCCGGCGCCTGCCCCGGGAGGTCTCCTTCGAAGATGTGGAGAACTTCTCGTTGTATGAGACGCTCGTCGAGGAGGACCCGCTTCCCTACTCCGACACCCTGCACCTCGACTTCCTCGGCTCGTTCTCGGAGCACGATATCCATGTCGTCCTCCGCCGCCTCCCCGAGCTCTACCGGGCGCCGCTGGTTCTCCGTTACATCGAGGGATTTGCCACCAAGGAAGTGGCGCGCTTGCTTGACACACCGCTCGGAACGGCGTTGGCGCGCCTCCATCGGGGCCGGAAGCTGTTCGAGAAGGAGATGTGGGAGTACGCCAAGGAGACCAATCTCTTGGCACCAGAGCTGGCGGGATTGGAGAGGGCGACATGATCACTTGCGCGGATGCCGTGAAGGAGCTCTGGGAGTTTCTCGATAGAGCCCTTGCCGCGGACGACGAAGCCGCCGTTGACGAACACCTTGCCTTTTGCCGGCGGTGCTGCGGTGAGCTCGAGTTCGCTCGGGAGCTCCGAGGCATGCTCGGCACCAAGACGGGAAGCCCGCTGCCATCTGACGTGCACAACCGGCTGACGCAATTCGTTGACCAACTCGACGACAAGGACGCTACGCCCTCATGACGAGAGACCTGATGTACCAGGACGAAGTCCGCGAGATGGTGCGCGCTGCCTACGCCGCCATTCCCTCTGGAGCCGGCGCGGCTGTCGCGGAACGTCTCTACCCACCAGACGCGCTCGCCGACGTGCCGGCTGGCGCCGTGCGGTGGGCCCTCGGCGTAGGGAACCCCGTCGTCGGTGCAGCCCTCGAGCCCGGCGAGACGGTGCTCGATCTCGGCTGCGGCGGCGGGATCGATGCAGTGCTCGCGGCCCGTGCTGTGGGCGCTACCGGGCACGTGGTCGGCATCGACCTCCTCGACGAAATGTGCGATAGGGCCCGCACCGCAGCCGACCATGCGGGTGTCTCGACGTGGACCCACTTCCGCCCCGGGTCGATCGAGGACGTGCCGCTGCCCGACGACAGTGTCGACGTCGTCATCTCCAACGGCGTTCTCAACCTCTCGCCCCGGAAGAGTCGCGCCCTGGCGGAGATTCGCCGCGTGCTTCGACCTGGTGGACGGCTCTCGATTACCGACCTCGTCGTCGACGAAGAGCTGCCCCCGGAGGTGTTGACCAGCGAATCTGCCTGGGCGGGTTGAGTATCGGGCGCCCTGGCGGAGCGTGTCTTCGCCAACAAAATCTCCCAAGCAGGGTTCGTCGACCTTGTGGTCAGTGACCATCGGGCCATGGGGATCGATGATGTCGCGCTTTACCCCCTCTTCACTGCGGAGTTGGTCGCGCTCATGCGTGAAGTGATCCCGCCGGACCGGCACGCGCGGGTGGCGACGAGCGTCCTCGCCCGGGCGCGCAAGCCCACCTGATCGCGGACGACGGCGACCGCGTTCTCATTGCATCTCGGTGCAGGTGCAATGCCCTCCCGGATACGAGCGTCCTGGATAGCGAAGGACACATCAACGACGCGGGAGGACCGCACATGGCTTTCGTTCAGAGCATCGACATAGAGACCGGTGACATCACGCCGGTGAAGGACCTCGTGAACAAGTGGCACGAGGAGCAGGCGGGAGTGGCTCCCGGCTATCAAGCGACGCGAATCCTCGCGGAGGAGGGCCGGAGCAACCACTACGTGATCGAGGTCGACTTCTCGTCCAAGGCGGACGCCGAAGTCAACAATGCCCGACCGGAGACCGAGGCTTGGGCGAAGAAGCTCGCCGGAGTGATCCAGGGTGAGCCGAACTTCCGCAACTTTGACCTTGTATGCACCACGGCCTGAAGGGACATACACATGGCAACCACGACAACAGTGAGACCGACGGCAACCGCTGAGGCGGCGTCCCGGCTGCGGCTTGGAGCCGCAACCATGGCGGCCGCGGGCATCGGTTTCATCGGCTACGCGGTCATCTTCTTCATTCGCAACTACACCGACTCGTTTCTGGAGCTCGGCATCAGCGCGAACGAGGTGAGCGTGAGCAAGGACGAGATCATCGAGTTCAGCCCTTCTCTGTTCCACTACATCGGACATCTGCACATCGCGGTTTCCGGCTTCATTGCGGCCATCGGGCTAGCGGTGGCGGCCCTGGCGTGGTTCGGTGTTCGCCGGGGGATGATGTGGGCGTGGGTCACCGCCGTGGCCGCGCCGGTCCTGGCTCTGGCCGTCGCTCTCCCTGCGCACTACCCGAACGGGTTCGACACGATCACCCACCTCGGCCTCGTGTACCTGGCAACGGTGATCTTCGTTGTCGGCGCGTTGCTCGCCCTGCCGGTCCTGCTCCGGCAGAACCAGGGGGCGAGCGGATGAGCTCGGCCTCCGAACGGCACCCGGCGGCGAGTAACGCTCCGGTCGATCCGGACGCGCTGCGCTCCCAGGTGCGCGAGAAGTATCGGGAAGTCGCCCTCGAGCCTGAGGGCGACTTCCACTTCCACACCGGCCGCGGTCACGCGCTCCAGCTTGGTTACGACCCGGCCAGCGTCGCCGACGTACCCGAGGCTGCCGCCGAGGCGTTCGCGGGTGTCGCCAACCCCTTCGCGCTCCGCCGGGTTCGAGCGGGCGAACGGGTCGTCGACGTCGGCGCCGGTGGAGGTTTCGACTCCTTCGTCGCCAGCGGCAGCGTCGGAGCGGCGGGGCGCATGATCGGCGTGGACACGACGCCCGAGATGCTTGATCGAGCGCGAGCGGCGGCCGAGTCGGCGGGTCGGGCGAACGTGGAGTTCCGCGAGGGACTCGCCGAGGAGCTCCCTGTAGACGACGGCTGGGCCGACGTCGTCATCTCGAATGGCGTGATCAACCTCGTGGCCGACAAGCGCAGGGCGTTCGACGAGATCCATCGCGTGCTGCGTCCCGGCGGCGTCCTGCAGTTTGCCGACATCGCCAACGGCCGGCCGGTTCCCGAGGAGGCGATCGCAGACATAGATCTGTGGACCGCCTGAATCGCGGGTGGCCTGCCGTGTGCAGGCTGGAGAAAGATGCTGGAGGAGTCCGGCTTCACCCAGATCGAGATCGGCGAGGCGGCGGACACCTTCGCCGGAACGAGTGGAGAGGGCAAGGCGCGGGCCTACGACGTCTACGGCTACCCCTTCCTGGCCCGCAAGCCGGGCTGACGCAACCACTCGTTCGGATCGACGCGACTGAACTGGCTACGGTCGTTCGGTGGTCGAGCTGAACGAAGCGGGCGAGGTCCGGGCGGCGGGCGGGGTTGTGTGGCGCGAACGCGACGGGGTAGATGAGGTGCTCCTCGTCCACCGTCCGGGCCAGCGTGACTGGACGTTCCCCAAAGGCAAGGCCGATGCCGGCGAGTCCGATGCGTCGTGCGCGCTGAGGGAGGTACAGGAAGAGACCGGCTTGACGTGTGAGCTCGGCGACGAGGTCCCCGCCGTCCGCTACGTCGACGGCCAGGGGCGTCCCAAGGTGGCGCGCTACTGGCTGATGCGGCCTCGCCACGGCGAGTTCTCGCCGAACAAGGAGGTCGACGAGGTCGAGTGGCTACCGGTCGCCGCCGCGGTCAAACGCCTCACCTACTCCCACGACCGAAGCCTCCTCGAGTCGATCCAGCACAGGCTGCGGGAGGCCGGCGGGCTCGGGCTCGGGCTCGGGTTGAGCGATCGGATCGAGACGAACGTCTCCGCCTTCCTGCTGGCGATGGGGGAGGCCGGCGGTGGCCGCCAACGCGCCGACGAGGAGGTCACTTGGACGGTAGGTGGTTCGCCCATCGGCTACCACAACGCGGTCGTGCGGTGCTCGGCCGGCTCCGCTGATGCCGCGTCGCGGCTGGCCGAACAATGGCGGAGCGAGCTCGACGACCGCGGGCTGCCGGGGTCGTGGCACCTCGCACCGTCGATGCGGCCTGCCGGACTGGCCGAGGTCCTCACTGATACCGGCTTCGAGGACGGCGGTGACGAACCCGCGATGGCAGCCGATCTAACGGCCGCTCTCGCGCCCGGTCTGCGTCCGGCCTCGGCGCCGACCGCGCGAGCCGCGCCGGTGGAAGTGCGGCCAGCTAGAGACCAGCCCTCACTCGAGCACTTCCGGGACATCCTCGCGAGCGGCTTCGGCGAAGGGCCCAAGGAGGCTGACTGGGTCGCCGAGGTGTTCGGCCGAATCGGCTTGGCCGCAGCTGACAACCCGTGGCGGCACTACCTCGCATTCAGCGACGGAGCCGCCGTCGGCACCGCATCCCTGTTCCTCACCCCGGCGACGGCAGGCATCTACTTCGTGGCGACCCGGCCGGAGTGCCGAGGCAGGGGGATCGCGACCGCGGTCACCCGCCACGTCATGGGCGAAGGCCGCCGGCTGGGCGCAAGTCACGCCGTGCTGGGATCGTCTCCGATGGCCCACCGGATGTATGAGCGTCTCGGCTTCCGGGAGGTCTTCCGGTACCGCCTGTTCGAGCGGGAGCCCTAGATGTCAGGACCGGACTCTTGTTCGGTCAGGACGAGTTGCGGGCCCTCCGGGGTGATCTCCACGTCGAGGGCCGCTGCCGCGAGCGGTTCGGCCACGTCAGGGGCGAGGAAGACCCGCGTATCTCCCTGCAGGCTGACGGCGTCGTCTTCGGCCGGGACCTCGGCGAAGACCACGCTGAGGCTCAGGTCGCCACCTGACTGGCGCTCGCCGAAGATCCTCACCCCGAAGGAGTCGGGTACCCCTTGCCGGCGCCTGGTCTCCGCAATCTGTTCGGCTGCGGCGGGTGTGACTTGGAGCATGCGGGCCTCCGGGGGTTGACAACTTGAAGAGGGTCCTACCCGCAAGTGTCGCGGAAGTAGAAGTCGTAGCCGCTCAGCTCTACGCGGCCTCGTTCTCCATCGCTTCGGTCCAAGCGCCCGTGCGGGCCGCCGAGTTGCAGCGTGCCCGGTGGAGAAACGCGCGCTGGGCGGCCTCGACATTGGCGGCGTCGCCGCGCCACGCGTCGAGGGCCGACGCCTGGAGGGCCCGGCCGTAGGAGAAGCTCAGCTCCCACGGATGGGGCCCGCGCTCGTTCATGGCCGAGAGGTTCTCGGTCGCCTCGCGTTCGGTCTGTCCGCCAGAGAGGAAGACGATGCCAGGCACCGCGGCCGGCACCGTCTCGCGCAGGCACCGGATCGTTGCCTCGGCGATGGCGGCGGAAGTCGCCTTCTGTCCGCTCTTCTTGCCCGGGACGACCATATTGGGCTTGAGCAGGCTGCCCTCCAGATCGACCCGGGCGTCGCCGAGGGCGCGATACAACGATCGGAGGGTCGCGGCGGTTACGTCGAAGCAGCGCTCGAGAGTGTTGTCGCCGTCCATCAGGACCTCGGGCTCGACGATCGGCACGATCCCGGCTTCCTGGCAGAGCGCGGCATACCGGGCGAGCCCGTCGGCGTTGGCATCGATGCAGTAGTTCGTGGGGATGCCCTCGCCGATCGTGATCGTGGACCGCCACTTGGCGAAGCGGGCGCCGAGCGACCGGTACTCCTCCAGGCGTTCGGCCAATCCGTCGAGGCCTTCGGTGATCGTTTCCCCTGGGTAGCCGGGAAGCGGCTTCACCCCCTTGTCGACCTTGATGCCCGGCACGACGCCGGCCGACTCAAGCACGGCGGCAAACGGTGTGCCGTCGGCGGTGGACTGCCGGATCGTCTCGTCGAAGAGGATCACGCCGCCGATGTACTTCCCGACGTCGGGCGCCACGAACAGCAGTTCCCGGTAGGCGCGGCGGTTCTCTTCGTTGTTCTCGACGTTTATCGGGCTGAAGCGCTTCCCGATGGTCCCGAGGCTCTCATCGGCCGCGAGGATGCCACGGCCGGGAGAAACGAGGGTGCTGGCGACTTGGGCGAGTTGCTCCTGCATGTGCCCATGATGCCACCAGAAGGCCGCAAGCGACGCACGCCGGCCGGTAGCGTCCAGTGCCCGGTGGCGCGCTACTTCGCATACGGCATGAACATGGATCTCGACGCGGTGAGGCGGCGGTGCTCGACGCCGGAGATGTTGGGAGTTGCGCGGCTCGACGGTTTTCGCTTCGTGATCAACTCGCGGGGAGTCGCGACGCTGGCCCCCGACCCGCCGGCCTGTGTGCATGGTGTGCTCTGGGAGCTTTGCGACGAGGACCTCACCGCGCTCGACGAGTTCGAAGGCGTGGCCGCAGGCCACTACCGGAGGGAGGCGGCCGACGTCTTGCGGCCTACCGGGGAGGGCGAACCGTCGATCGTCTATGTGGCTTCGGACGCGGTACCTGGCCCACCTCGTCCCGGTTACCTGGAGGCGGTCATCGCCGCCGCGACCATGCACGGCTTCCCGTCCGGCTACCTGGCCGAGCTGCGTGGCTGGGCTCAGAACGGCTAGCGCGCTCGGACCGATCAAGGTCAAACAGATGCTCGGAGGGCCTGTTCCACCTCGGTGCGGGCCGTCGTCGCCGAACCAGTAACGACCGGCACGTCACGGTGCCAGGAACGGTGGGCCGCCGCTACCGCCGATGTGCAGGCTTCGCCCCGCCGCAGAGCGAAGACGATCACATCGGCGCCATCTGAGAGCGGACACCCCCGCCCGGTGAGGAGCGGGCAGGCTCGTCCGCGCCGGTCGGGAGCGGGCCCTTGACACTGGATGACGTGATAGCCGGCCTGACGTAGCTCCTCGAAGTCGGCCCGCCCCGACCAGCCGGGCCCTTCGATCAAGACCCGAGCGGTCGCCTGGCGCCTGGGCAGCCAGCCTGGCATGCCGCCGCCTGTGGCCATCGTGGTCTGCACCGAGTCGACACCGTCATGGCCGATGATCGCGTAGCCCCACCACTCCAACAGCCGCCGCATTCTCTCGTTTCGGCCGAGCACCGTCGCAGTGAACGTATGGATGCCCTGCATCGTCGCTTCGGCCGCGAGGCGACGGAACATCGCCTTACCAAGTCCGGTGCCCTGGTAGTCGTCGGCGACTGCAATCGCCATCTCGGCCGCCCCGTCGTGGGCACCAGTCCAGCGGGCGTCGCCGACGATGCGGCGGAGCCCGTATTCGTCGCTCTCCGCGACTATGGCGAACGTGCAGTCGTCGGGCATGACCAGCCGCTCGGTGTCCTGCGTGGAAGGTCGCCACGCGGAGAAGAACCGAAACTGGCTGGTCTCGATAGACAGGGCGCTGTAGAAGGCAGCCAGCCCGGTGGCGTCGGCGGCTTCGACAACCCTCAGGCGGGCTTTCCGCCCGTCAAGAAGTCCCAACCGTTCCGCTATCCCAGTCCCGATGTGCATCGCTTTCACCCTGCGCCCTCTCGCGGTCCCAAAAACAGGGACGAAGGTCCCTAGTTGTTCACACGCGTGTGCGTGAGCGGCGGGCCGAACGGGTAGCAGTGGCGCCGTGCTAACGCCTGTCAGCTCTCCGGCCGTCGTAGCCGGACCTGGCTTGCAGAGGGGGAGTCGCCGGTAGTGCTCACCGATCCGGCGGGGCCGGTCGCGGAGCGTTACGCAGCGCTGGGATGGCTGATGATCGGCCTCGGCGGGCTCATCTTCGTCTTCATTGTCACGTTCTTGATCGTGGGGATCGTTCGCCGGCCTGCGGAGCAGCCCCGGATTTCAGAGAACGCCTGGCTCGTCGCTGGGGGAATCGTCATCCCCTTGGTCGTGCTCGTGGGGTTGGTGTCCTTTGGCACCGGCGTTCTCGCGGTTGGCGACTACGAAGGTGCGGTTGAGATCGAGGTTGTCGGTCACCAGTACTGGTGGGAGGTGAAGTACCTCGACGAGGAGGTCACGACCGCGAATGAGTTTCACATACCGGCCGGCGTACCAGTTCGTCTGACTCTCCGGTCCGAAGACGTCATTCACAGCTTCTGGGTGCCGGAGCTGGCCGGCAAGATCGACATGGTTCCCGGCAACACGACCCACCTCGTGATCCAGGCCGACCGCCCCGGTAGCTACCGGGGGCAGTGCGCCGAGTTCTGCGGCGTCCAGCACGCCAACATGGCGCTCCACGTCGTGGCCGACGACCCCGCTGACTACGACGAGTGGCTGGCCGACATGCGGGCACCGGCATCGCCGCCCACGGGACCGCTCGCTCGCGCGGGCCAAGAAGTCTTCGAGACCGGCCCGTGCGGTGCGTGTCACACGGTGAGAGGGACTCGTGCAGACGGCACCCGCGGTCCGGAACTCACCCACGTCGCCCGGCGCCGGACCCTCGGAGCGGGCACAGTGACGAACACCCGCGCGAACCTCAGCCAGTGGGTGATCGACGCACAGTCGATCAAGCGCGGCAGCCTCATGCCGCCGATCCCGCTGTCGGCCGAGGAGCACCGCGCCGTCGTCGCGTACCTGGAGCAGCTGGAGTGACCGCGACCCGCCCCACCGCGGGCATCGGAGAAGTCACCACGCGCGCCGCTCCCAGACTCGAAGCGATCTGGGCGGACAGGCCCGGGATCCCGGGTTGGCTCAGCACCGTCGACCACAAGCGGATCGGCGTCCGCTACATGGTCACCTCGTTCGTGTTCCTGCTCCTCGGCGGCATCGAAGCGTTGCTGATGCGGACCCAGCTGGCGACACCGAACGGCGAGTTGTTGTCGCCCGAGACGTACAACCAGCTGATGACGATGCACGGCACCACGATGATCCTGCTGTTCAACACGCCGATGTTCGCCGCCTTCGGCAACTACCTCGTGCCACTCCACATTGGCACTCGCGACATGGCCTTTCCGCGCCTCAACATGCTCGGCTACTGGGTCTTCCTGCTCGCGGGGATCTTCATGTACACGAGCTTCCTCGTGGGTGCGGTGCCTGACGGCGGCTGGTTCGCGTACCCACCCCTCACCGGCGCGGAGTACTCCCAAGGAGCCGGGCTCGACTTCTGGGCGATCGGCATCACCTTCCTCGGCATCTCGACCACAACAGGCGCGATCAACTTCATCGTCACGATCCTGCGGATGCGGGCTCCCGGCATGTCGCTCAACCGCATGCCGCTCTTCGTGTGGGGCATCCTGACGATGGCGTTGATGATCGTTTTCGCAGTGCCCGCGATCACGCTCGCGGGCGTGCTCCTGGAACTGGACCGCGCCTTCGGCATGCAGTTCTTCGTCGCATCCGGAGGCGGCACCGCGGTGCTGTACCAGCACCTGTTCTGGATCTGGGGTCATCCCGAGGTCTACATAGTCTTCATACCGGCAACCGGCATCATCTCGATGGTCGTGCCGGTGTTCTCGCGCCGGCCGATCGCCGGCTATCCACTCGTTGTCGCGGCGCTCGTCGCCACGGGATTCATCAGCTTCGGCTTGTGGGTGCATCACATGTTCGCGGTCGGCCTGCCGCTTGTCGTCGCCAGCTTCTTCTCGGCGGCCAGCATGCTGGTGGCGATTCCGAGCGGAGTGCAGGTCTTCGCCTGGCTCGTCACGATCGCGCGTGGCCGCGTCAAGCTCGAGCCGCCGATGTTGTTCGCGATCGGCTTCATTGTCATCTTCGTGCTGGGCGGGATCACGGGAGTGATGGTGGGCGTAGTCCCATTCGACCTTCAGGTGCACGACAGCTACTTCGTGGTGGCGCACTTCCACTACGTGCTGATCGGCGGCTCGGTGTTCCCGATCTTCGCCGGACTCCAGTACTGGTTCCCGAAAGTGACCGGAAGGTTGCTCGACCCGCGCCTCGGAAAGACAGCGTTCTGGCTCATGTTCGTCGGCTTCCACGT
>CAZWDB010000086.1:0-18120 GCA_964632885.1 uncultured Acidimicrobiales bacterium
TCTACATGGCGCCCCGCAAGGTGATCGGGTCGCTCAAGGGCATCGAGATCGTCGAAGCGCCGCGCAACGGCACGCGCGGGATGTGCTGCGGTGCGGGCGGCGCGCGCATGTGGATGGAAGAGCACGTGGGCAAGAAGGTGAACACCGAGCGGTCCCAGGAGCTCATCGGCACCGGCGCGGCCCGGATCGCCACCGCCTGTCCGTTCTGCTACATCATGATCGACGACGGCACCAAGGAGAACGGCCGGGACGACATCGTGGTGCAGGACATCGCCATGCACCTCGTCGATGCCCTCGAGTCCCGCGATCGCCAGACCGCCACCAGCGAGCCCGCCACCACCCCACAAACTTGAGGCAATAACGAACGGTTTCCGATCGTTATTGCCTCAAGTTCGGCTGCGGAAGTTCTCGAAGTACCGGCTGGGCGTCGGTCCGCGCTGACCCTGGTACTTCGAACCGGTTGCTTTGGAGCCGTACGGGTTCTCCGCCGGCGTGGTCATCTGGAGAAAGCTCACCTGTCCGATCTTCATGCCCGGGTACAGCTTGATGGGCAGGTTGGCGACGTTGGAGAACTCCAGGGTGAGGTGGCCCTCGAAGCCGGCGTCAAGGAAGCCGGCGGTCGCGTGCACGAGAAGACCTAACCGGGCTAGGGAGCTCTTGCCCTCGAGCCGACCGACGAGGTCATCGGGCACCCCCACCCGCTCGACCGTCGACCCGAGCACGAACTCCCCCGGATGGAGGATGAAGGCGTCGTCCTCGGCGATCTGGATCAGTTGGGTGAGGTCCTCCTGATCCTCCTTGACGTCGATGTGGCTCATCGTGTGGTTAAGGAACACGCGGAAGAAGCGGTCGAGGCGGAGATCGACCGAGGACGGCTGGACGAAGGACTCCTCGAAGGGGTCGATCACGATGCGGCCAGCGGCCAGCGCTTCGCGGATGGATCGGTCAGAGAGGATCATCGCGTCGTGACGCTACAAGCGACAGCGCCGTGGAGCGGGTGAGGGGAATCGAACCCCCACTACGAGCTTGGGAAGCTCGTGTTCTGCCATTGAACTACACCCGCGAGCGCCCGCCACTGTACCGCTCAGCCGTCGAGCCCGAGGTCGCGGAGGAAGGCCGCCGTGTCGGGCTCCCGGCCGAGGAAATCGCGCACGAGGACGTCACCGTCGACGGTGCCGCCCCGCTCGAGAATCAGCCGACGGTAGTCTCCTCCGACGGCGTCGACGGTCGCGGCATCGCCGCCTTCGAACCGGGTGTACATGTCGTCGCCGAACACCTTCGACCACATGTAGCCGTAGTAGCCGGCGTCGTAGCCGAACAGGTGCCCGAACCCCGCCTGGAAGTGCGTGCCATCGGGAAAGTCGAAACCGGTGACCGGGTGGATCTCCGCGGCGATGGCGTCGGTGTCCTTCTCGGCGCCGGAGGCGTGGAGCGCCATATCGAGCAACCCGAAGTAGAGCTGGCGGTTGGCAGCGATGCCGCTGGAGACGTTCTTCGCTGCGACCATCCGGTCGATGAGGTCGGCCGGGATCGCCTCGCCCGTCTCGTAGTGACGGGCGAACGACGCCAGCACCTTCGGCTCCCAGCACCAGTGCTCGAGCATCTGGCTCGGAGCCTCGACGAAGTCGCGCTCGACCGATGTCCCCGCGAAGCGGAGGTAGGTCGCCTGCGTCAAGGTTTGGTGGAGGATGTGGCCGAACTCGTGGAACAGAGTGACCACCTCACTGTGCCGGAGCAGCGAAGGGGCCCCGGCGGTGGGCTTCGTGAAGTTGGCGACCATGGCGCTCGCGGGCGTCTGGTAACTGCCGTCGGGCAACCGGCGGCCGCCGCGTAGCGTGAAAGCAGCCGCGTGGCCGTACTTGCCGGTGCGGGGGTGGAGGTCGAGATAGAAGTGCGAGAGCACGGTTCCCGTGGTGGCGTCCTCCACGACGAACAGCTGCACGTCGGGATGCCAGGCCTGGGCGTCCTCGACGCGCACGAAGCGGGCGCCGACGAGCCGCTGGTAGAGGTCGAACATCCCGTCGAGCACCTGCTCGATCGGGAAGTACTCGGCGACCGCGAACGGGTCGACGTCGAAGTGCTCCTTCAGGACGCGCTGGGTGTAGTAGCGCCAGTCGAATAGCCCCACGCGGTCGACACCGTCGCCGAGGTGAGCCCGCTTCGACTCGAGGAGGCGCGCCAGGTCGGCCTGCGCCTTGGGAGCAACTTTGGCAACGAGATCCGCGAGGAACTCCTGCACCCGGTCGGGGTCCTTGGCCATCTTGACCTCGAGCTTGTAATGGGCCCAGGAGCCATAGCCGAGGAGTCGGGCGGCCTCGTCCCGCACCGCGATGGCTTCTTCGAGAAGAGCGACGTTCTCGTCGCCGCCCCGGTGAAGGGACTTCATGCCGAGCTCGCGCCGCAGCTCCCCGCTCTCCGCGCTCTCAAGGAACGGATGGAGCTCCGGATAGTCGAGGCCCACCTTCCATCGGGGCTCGCTCCCGCCGTCATCGACCTGCTCGAGCCGCTCGACGTAGCTGTCGGGGAGTCCCGCGAGCCCCTTTCGGTCGACCACGATGTGGTCGCTGTACTCGTCGATGTTGTGGCGGAAGCTCGTTCCCAGCGTGACCAGCCGCTCCATCAAGTCCTGCACCTTGGCGCGCGTGCCCTGGTCGAGGTCCATCCCGTTGCGGCGGAAGTCGCGGAGCGTGAAGTCGACAAGCCTGGCGTCCTCGCCGTCGAGCGCCTTGGCGTCATCGGTGTCTGCGTAGCCGGCAACAGCGCGGTAGACGTCTTCCCGAAACCCGAGGCCGGTCGCGTAGGTGTCGAGCCGCTGCTCCTGTGCCAGCGCGGCGTCGCGCAGTTCCTTCGAGGCGCCGACGTAGGCGAGGAAACCTGCGGAGCCGTCGGCTTTGGAAAGAACGTCGGCAACCTCGTCGAGAGTGGCAACCGTGTTGGCGAACGTTCGCCCGTGTTCGTCGACGTCGACGGCCGCGGCGAGCAGCGCCTCGCAACGGGCGATGGCACCGTCGACGATCGCCTCGACCTCGGCGACGCCGGCGCTCGCGTAGTCGAACCATGGTTTGCGGGGGTCGGTCGTTTCGTTCACGTCCCTAGCCTGGCCGCTCAGAGCCAACCTCGCCGCTTGAATGTGCGGTAGAGACCGAAGCAGATGGCAGCCATCAACGAGAGCACCGCCGGGTAGCCGAAGGTCCATTCGAGCTCGGGCATGTGCTGGAAGTTCATCCCGTAGATGCCCGCGATCATCGTCGGCACCGCCGCCAGCGCGACCCAAGCCGAGATCTTTCTCATGTCCTCGTTCTGGCGCACACCGATCTGGGCCAGATGGGCATTCAGCGCGCTGGTGAGCAGGGTGTCGAGCGCGTCGGTGTCGTCGCGCACTCGCAAAACGTGGTCGTAGACGTCGCGGAAGTATTCGACGAGCGGCTCGGGGGTCCAGGGGCTGTCGTCCCGGCTGAGGAACGCCAGCGGCTCGGCGAGCGGGACAACGGCGTGGCGGAACTCGAGCACCTCCCGCTTCAGGCGGTAGATGCGTTCGGCGTGGTAGCCCCGTTCGCCGCTGAACACCTGGCTCTCGATGCCTTCTATGTCGTGCTCGAGGCCCCCGAGGACGACGGCGTACTCGTCGACGATGCGGTCGGCGACGGCGTGGAGCACTGCCATGGGACCCGCCCGGAGCCGCTCGGGCACGCCTTCGAGCTGCTTGCGCACCGCGGCGAGGGCGCTCGTCTCGCCATGACGGACCGTGACTACGAAGCCCTGGCCGAGCATCAGCAGGATCTGGCCGATCTCGATCCTCTCGGGCGCGTCCAGATACCGGCCGGTCTTGAAGACCGCGAACAGGGTGTCGTCGTACTCTTCGAGCTTCGGGCGCTGCTGGGCTTTGATGGCGTCCTCGACGGCCAAAGGGTGGAGCTTGAACTCCCGGGCCACCGATTCGAACTCCGCCTCGGTCGGCTCGTACAGCCCGATCCAGGCGAACGCCTCGTCGGCAGCGAGGGCAGCATCGAGGGCTTCGTCGACGGGCACGGTGTCGCCCCGCCGGAAGCCACCGTCGTAGACCGCGCAGTCGACGATCACCGGCTTGTTCCCGCTCCGCTCAGTCCGGCTCGATGAAGATGCACTCGCCCGGGCAGTCCTCGGCCGCGTCGATCACCTTCCGCTCCAGCCCGGCGGGCACCGTGGCGAGCCCCTGGGCCATGCCTGGGTCGTGATGCACGTAGTCGCTGTCCTTCACGTAGGCAATGCCGTCCTCGAGGAGGGTGAACACCGCGGGTGCGTGGTCGGTGCAGAGCCCGTCCCCGGTACAGAGATCTTGGTCGATCCAGACACGCACAACGCACCATCGTGCCTACCCTCGCGGGGAATCGGCAAAGCTCACGGTCGTGAAGATCTCCATCGCCGCTGACCACGCCGGCTATTCGCTCAAGACCGCCGTCGTCGCCCACCTACGCGACAACGGTCACGAGGTCACCGATCTGGGCACCAACTCGGAGGAGTCTGTCGACTACCCGCCTCTGTGTGCCGCCGCCGGCCGCGCCGTCGTCACGGGCGAGGCCGACTTCGGGATCGTGATCGGCGGTAGTGGGCAGGGCGAGCAGATCGCCGCCAACAAGGTGCATGGTGTCCGCGCCGCGCTCTGCGGAGACCTGTTCACGGCTCGCCTCGCCCGGGAACACAACGATGCCAACGTCTTGTCGCTCGGGGGGCGCATCGTGGCGCCCGCGTTCGCGTGCGCGATCGCCGACCTCTTCCTCGCCACCCCCTTCGAGGGCGGTCGCCACCAGCGCCGCCTCGACCAGATCTCCGCCATCGAAGCCGAAGAGAGCGGATCCGCCCGAACTTGAGGCAATAACGATCGGATTCCGATCGTTATTGCCTCAAGTTCGGCTGGTCTACGATCGGGCCTAACGAATGGTTTGCCCAGCAGGGGGTTTGCAAGATGGCGTGGGACTTCTCCACTGAACCGGAGTTCCAGAAGAAGCTCGACTGGGTCGAGGAGTTTTGCCGGGAGGAGATCGAACCGCTCAACCTGGTGTTTCCGTACGCGGTGCGGTCGCAAGACCCGAAGATCAAGGCGCTCGTGAAGCCGCTCCAGGACGAGATCAAGGCCCAGGGCTTGTGGGCGATCTTCCTCGACGAGGAGCTCGGTGGCCCCGGCTTCGGCCAGCTCAAGCTCGGCCTGCTCAACGAGATCCTCGGGCGCTACGGCTCGGCGCCACAGATGTTCGGCTCAGCCGCTCCTGACACCGGAAACATGGAGATGCTGGCGGCCTACGGCACCGAGGAGCAGAAGAAGCGCTGGCTCGAGCCCATGCTCAACCAGGAGCTCTGGTCGGCCTACTCGATGACCGAGCCGCAGGGCGGTTCGGACCCGAACCTGTTCAAGACCCACGCCGTCAAGGACGGCGAGGAGTGGGTCATCAACGGTGAAAAGTGGTTCACGAGCGCCGGTCGGGCCGCCGACATCCTCTTCGTGATGTGCACGAACGGCATGTTCGTCGTGCCTCGCGACACACCTGGCGTGGAGATCCAGCCTGAGCCCCGCAGCCACAACCACATCATCTACAACGACGTGCGGGTGCCCCTCGACCACCTCCTCGGCCCCGAGGACGGCGCCAAGGTGCTCGCCCAACGCCGGCTCGGTGGGGGGCGCATCCACCACGCGATGCGCACGATCGCCCAGTGCAAGTTGGCCTTCGACATGATGTGCGAACGGGCGTTGAGCCGCGAGTCACACGGCAAGATCATCGGTGACCACCAGATGGTGCAGGAGAAGATCGCCGACAGCTACGCGGCGATCCGGATGCTGCGGCTGTTCGTGCTCGAGACCGCCTGGAAGATCGACAACTCGTCGACCCAGGAGACCCGTACCGACATCGCGGCGGTGAAGTACACGATGGCGAAGGTGCTTCGCGAGGTGTCCTACAACGCCCTGCACATCCTCGGCTCGATCGGCACGACGAACCTCACACCTCTGCAGTCGATGTACGCCGGCGCGCCCACGATGGGAATCGCCGACGGCGTCGACGAGGTGCACAAGGTCACCGTCGCCCGCAACGTGCTGAAGGGCTACCGCCCCCAGGAGCACCCGTACTGGCCCACCGAGTACTACCCCGCGAAGCGGGAGAGGGCCCGGGCCAAGTTCGAACCGCTGTTCGAGAAGGACCCGGCCTACCGCAAGCTGGCCGACGGATACGCCGCGTACGCGGCATCCCGCGGCTGACCGCTCCTCACCGCGCCTCAGCCCGCCACGAGGGTGGCCAGAGCCCATAGGGCGGCCGCGCCACCCACAACCGCCATCACGACACTCCGCGCGACGGGCGCCCGCTCGAGGTCGCCTTCCTCCCGCTCGCGCGGGGGCCGCACCAACGCGAGGACGTTGCCGGCTACCAGCGCTCCGCCGAAGGCGAGCACCATCCAGGCGAGGAGGTCTTCACCCAGAAACACCGGCGGCCTCCGGTACGGCGGGCTCGCGGCGACCCGCGCTAACGACCAGGACTCCCGCGGCCACGATCAGCGCCCCTCCGACGATGGTCGGTACCGCCGGCGTGAGGCCGAGGAGCAACCAGCCGAACACGACGACGCCGGCCGGCTCGAGGTAGCCGAGGATTCCGACGTGGGTCGCCGGCACACGGGCGAGCGCGGCGAGATACAAGGCGGTACCCACTGCGGTGTGAGCGGCGCCCAACACGACGAGCCACGCCCACGACCACTCCGGTCGCCCCCACTCCTGGCGCACCGCGAGCGGCAGCAGCACGAGCCCGGCGACCATCATCTCCATGAGCGTGAGCCGAAGCCCCCCGTAGATCTGGGCGAGCGGCTTCGCGATCAGCACCAGAGCGCCGAAGGACGCGGCGGCGATGCCCGCGAGGATCAACCCGGCGTCGTCGCCGCCTCCGGCCGGCCGGGTGATCAGGGCCGCGCCTCCGACCCCGATGGCCAGGGCCGCGATCGTCCGTGGCCCGACCCGCTCGCCGAGCACGAGCGGTGCCAGCGCCGCGATGACGACCGGTGCGAGATACAGAAGGAAGATGACCACGTCGGCCGGGGCGCGCTTGTAGGCACCGAACATTGCCGACCAGTGCAGCGCGAGCACCCCGCCGGCGAGCAGACATCGCAGCGGGGCCCGGGAAAACAGTCGAACGCCCGGCTGCGACGCGGCGCCTCCCCTTCCCCGGACGGCGAGCAGTAGCGCGAGCCCCACGGCGGCCACCCACACCCGCACAAAGGTGATGGCGATGCCGTCGACGTCGACGTCACGGATCACATACGGGATCGTGCCCCAGAACAGGCAGACACCCGCCAGCACGCCGTACCAAGTACCGACCACACTCCGTGAGAATGATCTCAAGTTACCACGCACAGTGGTCGAAGGTTGGTGAGCGGCACTTCCTCCAGTGTGCCGACCTCCGGAAGGGTGGGGGGCGAGGACCCTCCAGCCCGGGGCTGGACATTCCCGCAGGGTGTCCGGTCCTCCGCTCGACCCCCACCCTCCGGAACTCTTCTCGGAACTTGAGGCAACGACGACCGAATTCGTGTCGCTGTTGCCTCAGTTCGCGTTCAGACCCTTGCCATGTTCGCAAAGCGGGTGTACCGGTCGATCCACGCCAGGCTGGTGACGCCGGTCGGACCGTTGCGGTGCTTGGAGATGATCAACTCGGCTACCCCTTTGTCTGGCGTGTCAGGGTTGTAGAGCTCATCGCGGTAGAGGAACATCACAACGTCGGCGTCCTGCTCGAGTGAACCCGACTCTCTCAGGTCGGCGAGAACGGGGCGCTTGTCGGAGCGCATCTCGAGGTTGCGCGACAACTGGGAGAGGGCTACGACGGGCACCTCCAGCTCGCGGGCCAGGATCTTGAGGCCGCGGCTGATCTCGGACACCTCCACTTGGCGGTTCTCGGCGCTGCGCCGCCCGGTCATCAGCTGGATGTAGTCGATGACGATCATGCCGAGGCCGGCGTCACCCATCTTCGACTTCAGCCGGCGAGCCTTGGCCCGGATCTCCATCACGGTGAGGTTCGGATTGTCGTCGATGTAGAGCGGCGCCTCCGACAGCCTCCCGATCGCGTGGCTGATCTTGTGCCAGTCGGACTCGTGCAGCTTCCCGTTGCGCAGGCGCGTGGAGTCGACCTTCGCTTCGGAGCAGAGGAGCCGCTGCGTCAACTCGGCGTGGCTCATCTCGAGCGAGAAGAAGAGGACCGGCTTGTTTGCCTCGACCGCGGCGTGGGCGGCCATGCCGAGCGCGAGCGAGGTCTTGCCTGCACCGGGCCTGGCCCCGACGATCACCATCGAGGAGGGCTGCAAGCCGGCCAGCAGTTCGTCGAGGTCGAGATATCCGGTAGGCGTGCCCGTGATCGACTCGTCGCGCTCGTAGAGCATCTCGAGGCGGTCGAGGCTGGCCAGCAACAGGTCGTGCAGGGGCGACATGGTGTCGGCCACGCGGCGTTGGGCGACCTCATAGACCATCGACTCGGCCTGGTCGACGGCGCCTTCGACGTCGTCGGGCATCGAGTACCCGAGCTCGGCGACCTCGCCCGCGACACCGATGAGTCTCCGGAGAAGCGAGTGCTCCTCGACGATGCGCGCGTATCGGGCCGCGTTGGAGATCGGACCTGCGTTCGCCTGCAATGACACGAGCGTCGTGGGCCCGCCGATCGCGTCGAGGAGGCCCGCGCGCCGCAGCTCATCCGCGACCGTCACCGGGTCGGCGGGCTCGCCCTGTCCATAAAGCGACACGATCGCCTCGAACACATGACCGTAGGCGGGCTTGTAGAAGTCCTCCGCAGCGCAGACCTCTACGGCTGCGGTTACGGCATCCTTCGACAGGAGCATGGCGCCCAGCAGCGTCTCCTCGGCCTGGAGATCGTGGGGCGGAACGCGGGGCGTATCCCGGCGTCGGCGAGCGTCATCGATCGATTGCACCACAGCGCCCCCTACCTAACCGCGCTTGCCTGTGGAGGCGCTATGGGGTCTTCCTGGGGGCTTCCTGTGGACGGAAGGCCGTTACCTGTGCACGTACGGTGGATAAGTGCGAGGCGGGTGGTGAGGCGGCTGCCAGCGTGCCGGAACATGTGTTCGAGCGTAGCCTCAGTGTGAGACAGCCCAGACCGCCGTGGAAAAACTCCGTCAGGAGCCGGTTACTTCGACGGTGACGCGGAAGCCGACGTCGGCGTGAAGGCGTATGAGCACTTCATGCAGGCCGACTGAGCGGATGGGCTCGTCGATCTGGATACGCCGGCGGTCGACCTCCAGGCCGGTCTGGTCTTGGATCGCGCTCGCGATGTCGACTGCCGTCACCGAGCCGAACAAGCGGCCCTCACTACCGGACCGGGCTTCGACCTTGACCTGGCGCGCGACCAGTTCTCGTGCGATCGCCTCGGCCCGCTCACGATCCTGCGCGTCACGCACATCGCGGGAGCGGCGCATGGCCGCGGCCTGGTTCTCGATGCCCGCGGTTGCCTTGATGGCGTGGCCCTTCGGGATGAGGAAGTTGCGCGCGTAGCCGTCGGCGACATCGAGGATGTCACCCTTCTTCCCGACGTTCTCGAGGTCGGCGCGCAGCACAACCCTCACGGCTGTGCTTCCTCGGAGTCGTCGGGACCGGCCACGGAATCGTCACCTTCGGCGTCGCCACTGGCTTCGGGCGTCTCGGAGCGCTCGCCGTCGGAGTCACGTGGGCGATCTCGGTCACGGTCGCGGCCGCCACCGCCGCCACGCCGACCACCGGTACGCTCACTCACGGTGCGCTGGGTGTAGGGCAACAGCGCCAGCTCGCGTGCCGTCTTGATGGCTACCGCAACCTCGCGCTGGTGCTGGGTGCAGTTGCCCGATACCCGGCGCGCCCGGATTTTGCCCCGGTCACTCATGAAGCGGCGTAGGAGGTTCACGTCCTTGTAGTCGACCCACGCGATCTTCTGGGCGCAGAAGATGCAGACCTTCTTCCTGCCGCGCCGGGGGGCTTCCTGCCGGGTGCGCCGGCGGGTCTGTTGCTTGGCCATTAGAAGGGCTCCTCGTCGTTGCCGTCGTCGAGGGGCTCGTTGGGTGCGGGGCGGCCTCCGCCGCCCGACTCAGGTGTGCGGCGTTCCGCCTTGGTGACCTGCGCGGTCGCCCAGCGCAGGCTCGGGCCGACCTCGTCGGCGACGATCTCGATGACCGAGCGGCGATCGCCGGTCTTCTCGTCGTCCCAGCTGCGCTGCTCGAGGCGACCCACGACGATGGCCCGCGACCCTTTGGCGAGCGTTTCCGCGACATGGTCGGCGAGGTCGCGCCAGCACACGACGTTGAAGAAGGAGGTCGCCTCTTCCCACTCGCCCGACTGGCGGTTCTGCCACCGACGGTTCACCGCGATGCCGAAGGTGGCATTCGACGCACCGCTCGGTGTGTACCGCAGCTCGGGATCGCGCGTGAGGTTGCCCACGACGTGGACGATGTTTTCGTTTGCCACTCCTATGCTCCGTTTCCGTTCGCGTCCGCCCCGGTGCCCTCGGCGGCCTGGCGGGCGGCGGCCGGCGGCCGTGACCGCCCCGCAGCCTCGGGCACACGGATGATCTTGTGACGGATCACCTCATCAGTCAGGGAGAGCACCCGGCCGAGCTCGTCCATGACGGACGGCTCCGCGGTGGTCTCGAGCAGGGCGTAATAGCCCTCCCACCGGTGGTCTAGCTCGTATGCGAACCGGCGGCGGCCCCAACGGTCGAGCCGTGGTGTCGTGCCGCCGCGTGACGACACGATCTCGGTAGCGCGGTCGAGCACCGCCTGGATGGCAGGGTCATCCAGGCCTGCGTCGACGATGATCATGACCTCATAGGGTCGAGGCAAGGTTCCTCCCTCCGGACCCGCCGCTCATGCGGTCGGGGCCCCGGTTCGGCCGGGGCAGGTGGTGCGGTCGAGCGCTCATGGTAGGTGAGTGTGCACCATGGCTGCGACACGACCCCGGCCGAAGCCGGCACTTGAGGCAATAACTAACGGAATCGGACCGCCATTGCCTCAAGGAGCGCCTCAGGTTCCGCAGCCGCCGCCCACCTCGATCCTGGTCTCGGGGCCGAAGCCGAATCGGGCGACGTCGTCACGCGCGACCTCGACCGCCACACGGTACGGCCCCGGCGGCGCGTGCGCAGGACAGTCGCCGCCATCCGGACACGGATCCATGTCGGCGGACCCCACCCAGCCGCCGGCCGCGTCGAACCAGGCAACGGTTAGGGGGATCCGGGTGTTCCGCATGTGGAACCCACTCGTCGTGTCGTCGTCGAAGGTGAAGACCATGGCGTCGTAGCCTCCGAGGTCGTCGCGGTGCATAAGCCCCTGGGCACGCTCGCCGGTGGTGTCGGCGTGCAGGGCGCAGAACTCGGTGGTCGAGGGTATTCCGCGGTCCGCGGGCTGGACCCGGAAGGCGATCTCCCCGAAGGGCGCCGCGCCGGTCTCGTCGGCGAGATACGGATCAGCGGGCGAGTTGGCGCCCTCCGACAGGCACGCACCCAGGCCGAGGAGGATCAGAGCCCAGATCGCGCGCCGCAGCCAGCGGACGCGTGGATCCGGGCCCGGCTCCTCCTCGAGGTTCACCCCGCCTTGCTAGCACCGCCCGAGCCGTAGAGACCGAGCATCTCCTTGACCTCGTCGGTGAGGTGGTAGCTCTCCTTGTCGCTCGGGAAGCGGCCTGACCGCACGTCGGCAGCGAAGGCCTCCATGGCCGAGGTCGCGTCGGCCGAGAGCGACGCGTAACGGCGGACGAACTTCGGCGTGATCCGCTCTTCCAGGCCAAGAAGATCATGGAATACGAGCACCTGGCCGTCACACCAGCGTCCCGCGCCGATCCCGATCGTCGGTACGGGAACCTCATCGGTGACCATCCTCGCGACATCGTCGGGCACGCCTTCGAGCACGATCGAGAAGCACCCGGCGTCGACGAGCGCAAGGGCGTCGTCGAGGAGGGCGCGTGCGGCGTCGGGCTTCTTGCCCTGCACCTTGAAGCCGCCCATCGCATGCAGCGACTGCGGGGTCAACCCGATGTGGCCCATCACGGGAATCTCGGCGTCGACGATCGCCTCCACCGCACCACTGCGCTTGCGACCCCCTTCGAGCTTGACGGCCTGGGCGCCGGCACGGACCAACGCGCCGGCGTTGCGAACCGTGTCTTCAGTGCTCACGTGGTAGCTCAGCCAAGGCATGTCGGCGATCACCATCGGCGCCGGCTGGGCCCGTGCGACGGCGGCGGTGTGGTGGGCCATGTCGTCGACGGTGACGGAGAGCGTGTCGTCATAGCCGAGCACGACCATCGCGAGCGAGTCGCCCACGAGGATGAGGTCGACCCCAGCCGCGTCGGCGATGCGTGCACCCGGCGCGTCGTAGGCCGTGACCATGACGAGAGGCTCAGCGCCGTTCGATACCTTGCGCCCCCTGATCGAGGGCGCGGTGACCTTCTGGGCCATCTGTCCTCCTTCCCGTCCAGCGCCCCAATGGCTGCCGGCGGTTGCCCCAAGTGTACGGCCGGGTCCGGCGAGTGTCCATGGCCCGCCTCGACGCCCCTCCTCGACGCCCCTCTCGACGACCCCTCTCAACGACATAGTGTCGACGGCGTGGAACGGGTGTGCGAGAACTGCGCCCGCGGCGAAGACGACCTCGAGGCCGTCCGCCGCACCTACGTCGTGCCCGAGTCGTGGGACACTCCCGGTTCCGAGACGACGGTCGACGAGGTCGAGTTGTGGTGCTTCTCGTGTCGCACCCAGTACCCCCATGTCGCGGTCGCCGAGGACGCGTGAGCGTCCGCGCGCGCCGGGGAGCGTCGTCTTATTCCACGCGCGCCGATTGTGCGCCGGTGGCCGTGAATTGCACCGAAAACCCGCCAGCACCGAAAACCCGACATTCCACGGCCACAGGAACACAACCGTCTCGCCCTCCGACACGCGCATCCGGCGCGTACTTCAGCGCCGCCCCACTAGCCGCTGTCCGGAGCTAGCGGCCCCTCGTCCTCCGACGGCGCAGTCGTCGAGGTCGTGCTCGTGGTCGTGGTCGTCGACTGCTCCGTAGTGGTGGTTGGCGCGGTTGTCGCCGTCGTGGCCGTCGTCGAGGGCGCGCCCGAGGTGGGCGGCGCCGGCGGCGCGGTGGTCGTGGTTGTCGTCGACGACGTCGTAGTGGGCAGCACCACACTGTCGCTGGGCGTAAGCGTCCTCCCTACGAGACGAGGCACCCTGAAGGTGGTGGATTCGGAGCCCGCCGTGGCCGCGTCCATGAACCGCCGGAAAATGATGGCCGGGAACGTTCCACCGGTAACCCTGCGGCCTCGTACGTTGGACATCGGCCTTCGGTTACCTTCGGGATAGCCCACCCACACGGCGGCGGTGAGGCGGGGCGTGTAACCCACGAACCAGGCGTCGCCGTAGTTCTGGGTGGTCCCGGTCTTGCCGGCAACGGGCCGATCGATGCGGGCCGCGGTGCCCGTGCCCCGCTCTACCGACTGACGCAGGGAGTGGGTCACGACGGCCGCGGTCTCGGGCGACAGCACCTGACGCGTTTCCGGACGGGCCCGCTCGAGCACCGTGCCCTGTGCCGTGGTGACTTCGAGGATCGTCACCGGCTTTACCCGGGTGCCCTCGTTGGCGAGGGTAGAGAAGGCCGACGCCATGTCCACGACCGACACCTCCGCGGTGCCCAGCACAAGCGACGCGTTGGGCTCGAGGGGCGAGGTGATTCCCATATCCGTGGCCACTGCGGCGACCTTGTCGGCTCCGAGCGACGCCTGGGCCTGGACGAACACGGTGTTGACCGAGTGGACGGTCGCGTCTACGAGGTTCATCCGCCCATCGAAGGAACCCCCTTCGTAGTTGTGCACGACATAATCGCTGCCCTGATCGGCGCGGGGAAGGGTCACCTCGGGCGGAGCCTCGAACTCGGACAGCAACGAGTAGCCGTCGCGCACCGCCGCGGCAAGCAGAAAGGCCTTGAACGTCGAACCCGCATGGCGACCGCTCCCACCGCCCCGCGTTCCGAGGGCGAGGTTCACCCGCGCGTGCGGAGTGTCGCTCGAATAGCCGCGCCCGCCGACCATGGCGCGCACATGGCCCTGGTCGTCGATCGCGACGAGGGCGGCGGCAGGATCGTCGCCGCGATCGAGGGTCGTGGCGACCGCGTCGTAGGCCATCGCCTGCATACCGAGGTCGAGCGTGGTGCGCACGCGCAGACCACCCGCGGCGGTGGCGGCCTGCCCGTACCGGCGCACCAACTGCTGCCGCACCTGCTCGACGAAGTACTCCGTGCCTTTGTCGGCCATCACGACGGTGGCCTGCTGGGTGGTGCGGTCGAGCACGTAGCCACCCTCGTCGCCGAGGAGGGGGAGACCGATGGCGTGATCGCGCTCGGCCTCACTGATCAGGCCGTCGCGGGCCATTGCCACCAGCGTGCGGTCGCGGCGACGCTGCGCCGTCTCCGGGTCGCGTGAGGCATCCGCCCGCTCGGGCGCACGGATCAGGCCCGCCAGATAGGCGCCTTCGGCCAGCCCGAGCTGCTCGATGTCCTTGCCGAAGTAGGCGCGGCTCGCCGCCTGCACCCCGTAGGAGCCCCGTCCGAAGTAGACCGTGTTCAGGTACCGCTCGAGGATCTCGTCCTTCTCAAACCGCCGTTCCACCTTCACCGCGAGCGTCGCCTCGCGCAGCTTCCGCCACACGGTGCGGTCCCTCGTGGTGAGGAAGGCGTTCTTCACGTACTGCTGGGTGATCGTGGAGCCACCCTGCAACGGCTTGCCTCGCACATCGGCCCAGGCGGCGCGGGCGATCCCCACCGGATCGAGCCCGGGATGTCGGTAGAAGTTGCGATCCTCGGTGGCGAGGATTGCATCAACCACCACAGGTGGAACTTGCTCTAACCGCACAGGTACCCGGTTCTCCCCGGCGTCGAGGGAGGCGAGCGGAGCGCCGTTGACGTCGGTCAGCATTGTCGTCTCCGCCTGGGCCGCCGCGTTGGGAAGCGGCAGCTGGGCCAGCAGGTAGACGACGCCACTCAAGCCGGTGAAGAGCGCGAGGGCGGCGAGGAAGAGGAGGCGCCGGTAGCGCCACACCCAGCTGCGGCGCGGTGAAGCGGCCGAACTACGAGGACGGCCCCGCCGGGCAGCAGCGGTCACGAGATCGGAAGCTCACCGCGGGCGGCTTCGGGTCGAGGGGGCGCAACCTGGCCAGTGAGCCATCCGAGCACCACCGCGAGGGCACCGACCGCCAGGGTCACCGTCACCCCGCGCGCCGTTCGCGCGAGCAGCTCGGCGTCGAAACGGTCTACGCCCGCCCACGTCCAGGTGTGGGGAACGAACAGGACCATGCTGCCGATCACGAGCGCAGGTACGTGCCGGGCACCGGTGCGAGGCGGTTGCCGGACGCCGGCGAGGCCCCAGGCGGCGGACGCGACGACCGCAGTCGCGACGGCGGTGGCCGCCGCGCCACCCGACGCGAGTGCAGCGTCGACGGCGAGCGCGGCCGCAGGAAGGGCCGTCACCAACGCGGCGCGATGACCGACGGCTGCGACGACTGCGGTGGATGCCCCCAACAGCCAGAAACCTCCAACCAGACCGGACAGCGCCGAAGCCAGCGCGAGGATGCCGAGCGCCAGCGGCCACTGCCGCCGTCCCGCCGCAACTGTGCCCGCGGCCGCAGCCACGAAGACCAGCCACGGTGGCGAGGCAGCGTCGTCGAGCACCGACGCCCCCGCGGAGCCCGCGAGCGCCACGACCGCCGAGCCCGCGAGGACGGCCACGGCGTAGGGCGTGAGCAGCTCGGTGGGCACCGAGGTGACGCGCGCGGTCAGCACGGCCGCCACGGCCACGGCTGCCGCGGCGCCCGCGACTTCGAACCGCACGCGGCCGAAATCCGCTCCACCCATCGCCAGCACTCCGGCCCACCCGGCCGCCACGCCGGCCGCGATCACGGCCGGCCACACCACTCGGCCGCCGGCGGCGCGCGTAACGGCGCCGATCACGGCGTGGATCACCCGGCCGATCACCCCACCACCGCCAGCACGAAGGCGAGCGCACCGGCGCCGCCCGGTAGCCACTCCCACCGCGGTGAAGCCGCCCACCTGTTCCTCAAGCGGACCGCGAGGGCGGCCACTGCCACACCTATCAGCGCTCCCCCCGTGCGGACAGCCAGGTCGCGGGGCGTCGCCACCGCGGGGCCTGCGACGACCCACCCGGCCGTCAGCCCGAGCGGCATCGCCGCCGGGCCGGGACGGGCTGCCAGGACGAGAGCCGCGCCCCCGACCCAGGCCGCGGCGACGTGCAGCGGCGGGCCGGCGACACCCGCCGGGCCCAGCACCGCTTGAGCTCCCGAGGCGGCCGCCAAACTCACCGACCCGGCGCGCACGCCGATCGACAGGCATACGAGTACCGGGCCGATGGCGGCGCGCGTCCCGGTGACAGCGGCGAGCGCGAGCGCGAGCAGCAGGACGTCGCCCGTTGCCAGCGCGATGAGCGCTACCGCTCCGCACCCGGCAGCGAGCGCGAGCCACGGCGGCACGCGAGCGCCACCGGCCGCGTGGTCGCTCATCGACAAGTCGGAGCGGAACGACGTCAGCGGTCGCGGCCGCCGACGGGGAACGCCCGGGCGAGGTGGTTCCAGGAACAGTCGGGGCACACCTCGACGACATAGCACGCCAATTCCTGGGCCTTCCGCTCGTAGCGGATCAACTCGTCGCCGGTGACACATCGCCCGGACGCGGGGAGCCGGGGACCGAAGACATAGGACACGTACACCATCTCGGTCGTCTCGCAGATGGGGCAGTCCTCTCCTGCAGCCTCGCCGATGTTGCGGGCGGCGCGGATGAGATCGGGGTGGGCGTCGCACACGTCGATCCTCGTCTGGCGCCCCTGGCGAAACTCCGCCACTACCGCGTTCCGCGCCAGCCGGTAGTCGACGACCCCGGCAGCTCGGCTCGTCTGGGAGCCACTCGGCATCTCAGGACGGAACATCACGCCTGGCCAGGCTAGTGGGACCGAGGCACTGCCGGCTCGGCGCTGCCTTACCCACGGGCCCGTGCCCAGGGGTGACGTGGCCGCGCTCGCGGTGTTATGGTACCGTCGATATATCGGCTCGATACATCGACGGCACATTGCGTAAGGCCAGCCATGCTCGAACTCGCGATTCTCGGTCTCCTCAAGGAAGAAGGGGAGCTGCACGGCTATGAGGTACGGAAGCGCCTGTGCGGCACCCTCGGCCTCCTGTCGGGCGTTTCCTTCGGGTCGCTGTATCCCGCGCTGAGCCGCCTCGAGTCCTCAGGCGCGGTCCGCGCTGTGGAAGACCCGCCCGCTTCGACCACCCGGCCGATCCCGATGACCGGCGGCCTTACGGGCGAGCGGGCCGCGTTCCGGCAGCGCCGCCCCGCCACCCGACGCCGGGGCGGCCGCGCCAAGAAGGCCTACGCCATCACATCGCACGGTGAAGAGCTGTTCACTCAGCTCCTCGCCGAGAGTTCGTCAGGCGACGACGACCGCACCTTCAGCGTGCGACTGGCCTTCGCCCGCCATCTCTCCGCCGACGCCCGGCTGCGTCTCCTCGAACGCCGGCGCGCCCAGCTCGTCGAGCGTCTCGACGGTGTGCGCGGCGCGGTCCGGGCCGGCCGGGACCGCCTCGACGGCTATGCCACCTCCGTCATGGAACACCGCAGCGAGACGACCGAGCGCGACATCTCGTGGCTCGACCGCCTCATCGCATCCGAACAGGAAGGAACCACCACGTGACCGACAAGATCCGAGTCGCCATCGCAGGCGTCGGCAACTGCGCCAGCTCGCTCGTACAAGGCGTCTCCTACTACCGGGACGCAGCGCGCGACGAGACCGTGCCCGGCCTCATGAATGTGCAGCTGGGGCCCTACCACGTGGGCGACGTCAGCTTTGTGGCCGCCTTCGACGTCGACGCGGCCAAGGTAGGCCTCGATCTGGGCAAGGCGGTCTTCGCCGGCACCAACAACACGGTCAAGTTCGCGGAAGTCGACGAGCTCGGCGTGACCGTGCAGCGGGGTCCAACCCTCGACGGCCTCGGCCGCTACTACCGGGAGATCGTCGAGGAGTCGCCCGCGGAGCCTGTCGATGTGGCAGCTGCCCTCCGGGAGACGAAGGCCCAAGTGCTCGTGGCGTACCTGCCCGTC
>CAZWDB010000087.1:0-147 GCA_964632885.1 uncultured Acidimicrobiales bacterium
TCGTCGCATCCGACGGCGGCATCTTCGCCTTCGGTGACGCCGCCTTCCACGGCTCCACCGGCGCCATCTCCCTCAACCAACCCATCGTCGGCATGGCCGCCACACCAACCGGACACGGCTACTGGCTCGTCGCATCCGACGGCGGCA
>CAZWDB010000087.1:247-18102 GCA_964632885.1 uncultured Acidimicrobiales bacterium
TCTTCGCCTTCGGTGACGCCGCCTTCCACGGCTCTGCCAGCCCGCGAGCCCTGGGCAGCGACGTCGTGGCGTTGCAATCGACAAGCGACGGCGGGGGCTACTGGATCGCAGCAGCCAACGGCAGCGTCGGAGCCTACGGAAGCGCTCGCCATCTCGGGTCGGCTTCCGGGCCGGCGAGCGGACTTACCTCGACCGAGGATGGTTACTGGGTCGCCGGCCCCGACGGCGGGGTGTTCTCCTTCGGCCTCCCGTACCTCGGCTCAATGGGAGGACAGCAACTGCAGAGTCCGATCATCGCCATCGCGACGAACTTGAGGCAATAACGCACGGATTCCGTTCGTTATTGCCTCAAGTTCGTCACCCAGGCCCGGACCGCCTCGGCAACCTCGGCATCCTTACGACGGAGGCCGTGATCGCCGCCTTCGATCCACACGTGGGATACCTCGCCAGGGATCACCTTGGTCGCCGTCTCCAATTCGGTCGGAGTCCCGAAAGCATCGCGGGTTCCTGACACGAAGAGGCACGGGACGTCGAGCGCCGGGAGGTGCTCGGTCCGCGCCTTCTCCGGCCGGCCCGGCGGGTGAAGGGGGTAGCTGATGAGCACGAGCCCAGCGGCGGGGAGTCCGTCGGCCACGGCCATCGAGCACATGCGCCCGCCCATGGAGCGGCCTCCGAGGACGATGTCAGATGGGCGGACGCCGGCCTCCTCCGCGAGGCGAGCCGCGCCATCGCGCACGGCTTGCAACAACACGGGTGGCCGGTCGGGCGACTTCCGGCCGGCGAGCCGGTAGGGGAAGTCCATCCGGAGAACGGTGATACCGCGGACCGCCAGCGCCTCGTCGACGGCGACGAGCGCCGCCTGGTCGGCGCCCGCGCCGGCGCCAGGCGTGAGGAGGACAGCAAGCTTGCGCCGGCGGGCCATCAGACGGCCATCAGCAGGATGCGCTTGGCTTCGGTGAGCTCGAGGATGCGCTGACCCGCGCCCACGGCCTCACCGCCGTGGTCGGGGTGGGCATCTCGAACGAGGACACGGAAGCGGCGCTGGATCTCGCCCCGTCCGGGCTCGCTGTCGGCACCGAATCCGAGAACCCGGAGCGCCCACCGCTCGTCGTTGGGCAGGGAGCGCCGGCGGAAGCTGGCGGCCTCGTCTCCGGTGAGGAACTCGATGAGGCGCTGGTCGGCAGGGCCATCCCAACGGGTTGCCCGGCGCAGGAGCCGAAACACCTGCGGTCGCACGCCGTAGCTGAGCCGCCCAGCCGCGTAGATCGCGCCGAGCACGTTGGGCAGAGCGGCTCCGTGGCCGTCGATGTCGAGCTCGAGGGCGTCACCGACGTTGAGGAGCCGGTGGAGGCTGCGGTCGAGGCCGTGCACGTCGGTCTGGAACCGGTACTGGAGGCGGGGCTGGGCGACGTGGCGGCCCATTTCGAGATCCTCGACGAGCATGTCGATCCCCTCGATGACCTCTTCGTCGTCGATCGCGCCGATGGCTGCGCCCACGACGCCGGCCAAGAGCACGCCGCCGAAGCCGGGCGCGGGTTCGGTCGGCAGCCACAAACGTCCGAGCGCGACCCGGCGCGTCGGCGCGATCGCACGCGAGTGACGCAGCTCGAGCTCGGCGACCAACATCAGCTGCCGACGCTACCGGATCACTCTGGAGTGGTTAGCCCCCGGATTCCGGGGGCTAACCACTCCAGAGTTAGGTCAGACGTACTGGAAGAGGAGATCGCGCAGCTCGGTCGCGAGGCGCTGGACCTCGTCGTCGTCCGCTTCGGCCTCGAGCTTCTCGGTTAGGACCGCAGCGAGCGACTGGACCCGCGACCAGATGGGAGCGTCGATTCCATAGGGCGCGTCGGTGCCGCGGGCGGCGTCGGCGGCGTCGAAGAACTCGCCGGCCACCGCCAAGTCGGCAGGGTCGTTCTTGAGCTTGTCGGCCGCGGTGTAGAGGTCGCCCATCACCGCGTAGACGTCCTCGTCCGAAGCCTCTTCGTCGTCGACGCCTTCGAGCGCCTCGGGCGACTCGACTTCGTCGAGCAGGCCGTCGACCGCAGCCTCGTGCTCTTCGTTGACGACGAGGTTCGGCCAGACCTCCCACCGATGGTGGGAGCCGTACGGCGGGGGCGGCTCGGCCAAGGGCTCGTCGCCCGCCTCCCACCGATGTGCGATGCCGGCCGCCTCCAGCCTCATCTCGAGCGCGCCCCGCTCCTCGGGTGACCACTCGTCGAGCTCGTAGATGACGGTGTCGTGTTCGTCTTCGCGGTCTTCGTCGGTCATAGCCGCGTCGCCGCCTTTGTTAGAGCGTTCGGAAGTAGGGCGTCAGAGCCGTGCGGGCAAGACCTGCGCTACCCACTCCAGCGCCGTCCCGAACAGGAGGAGAGCGAACGCGAGGCCGACGAGGGCGGTGGCCTCGAGTCCGGTCTCGGCCAGATCGTCAGCCGCTGCGTCGTCGCCGTCGGCCGCTTCGCCGTCGGTGCCGTCGCCGTCGTCAGGCGATACCTCGGTGCCGACGGTGACCTGGATGGCGAGGGTTGCGTTGCCAGCCGCGCCCTGGGCGGTGATGGTGGCGTTACCGGGGTTGACGTCGTCGGGGATGTCGAGGTCGATCTCGAAGGACGGGTCGTCGTCGGTGGCCGTCGCGGTATCGAGCTCGGTGGTCGAGTCGCCCTGGACCAACGTCAGCTCGACGTCGGGACTGTGGGGACCGGCGCCCTCGGCACACGCCGGGTCGAAGCCCGTGCCCGTAACCGTCACGGTGTCGCCGGCTCGCACGGAGGTCTCCTCCGCGCTCAGCTCTGGCCCCTCACAGCTCTGGGCCGTGACGGGATTCACCGCAACAAAGAAGAACACGCCCCCAAGCACGAGCAGCAGGGCGAAGACCAGGCGCCGCATGGGGCCGAACCATAGCGCGCGTCACGCCCGCAGCCGCGCATCCAGAACGGCCGCCGAACTTGAGGCAATAACGATCGGAATTCGATCGTTATTGCCTCAAGTTCGGCCAGGTTCGCGGGTGGAGTGTGGGTCAGATGGCACGGCCCTCGGAATAGCGGCCGAAGACTTCTGCCAGGGTGCTCATGACCTCACCGAGAGTGGCATAAGCGCGAACCGCGTCGACGATGGCGGGCATCAGGTTCACCGCCGGATCGGCGGCCTGGTCTCGCAGCACGGTGAGCGCCGCGGTGACGGCTGCACCGTCGCGGCGCCGCCTGACGTCGTCGAGGCGCTTGCGCTGGACGTCCTCGACCGCCGGGTCGATCGCGAGGATGATCGGGGGCGAGTCCTCGTTGCCGTCGGTGAACTGGTTCACGCCCACGACGACGCGCCGGCCGCTGTCGATCCGGCGTTCGAGCTCGTAGGCGGCGGCCGCGATCTCGCCCTGGAACCAGCCCGACTCGATCCCGGCGTAGACGCCCTCGAGCATCGACCCATCCCCCCGCTCGAGGAGGTGCGCGAACACCTCCTCGGCCCGCCGCTCCATCTCGTCGGTCATCGCCTCGACGTACCAGGACCCGCCGAGGGGATCGGCCACGAGCGGCACCCCGGTCTCGTGGGCGATCACCTGCTGGGTCCGGAGCGCGACCCTCGCCGCCTTCTCGGTGGGCAGGGCAAGGGCCTCGTCGTAGGCGTCGGTGTGAAGGCTCTGCGTGCCGCCCATCACACCCGCCAAGGCCTCGAGGGCCGCCCGCGCGATGTTCACCTCGGGCTGCTGGGCGGTGAGGGAGACGCCCGCGGTCTGGGTGTGGAACCGCAACTGCTGGGATCGCTCGAGCCGGGCGCCGTACCGGTCCCGAAGCCAACGCGCCCAGATACGGCGGGCCGCGCGGTACTTGCCTACCTCTTCGAAGAAGTCGATGTGGGAGTTGAAGAAGAACGACAGCCGCGGCGCGAAGTCGTCGACATCGAGGCCGGCGGCGACGGCGGCTTCGACGTAGGCGAAGCCGTTGGCGAGGGTGAACGCCAGCTCCTGCACCGCCGTCGAGCCGGCCTCACGGATGTGGTACCCGGAAATCGAGATCGGGTGCCACCGGGGCATCTCCGCCGCACAGAACCGCACCACGTCGGTGACAAGACGCATGCTCGGCCGGGGCGGAAAGACGTACTCCTTCTGCGCCTGGTACTCCTTCAGCATGTCGTTCTGGATCGTGCCGCCGAGGCGAGCCCGTTCCACGCCCGACTTCTCGCCGGCCGCGGCGTACATGGCGAGGAGGACCGGCGCGGCCGAGTTGATCGTCATCGACGTGGTGGTGGCGCCGAGGTCGATGCCGGCGAAGAGGTCCTCGACATCCGCGAGCGTGTCGACGGCCACCCCGCCCCGACCCACCTCGCCGAGGGCCAGAGGATCATCGGAGTCGCGGCCCATCAGCGTCGGCATGTCGAACGCGGTGGACAGGCCGTCGCCGCCCGAGCGGAGCAACTCCTTGAACCGCGTGTTGGTCTCCTCCACCGTGCCGAAGCCGGCGAACATCCGCATGGTCCAGAGCTTCGACCGGTACATCGAGGCATACGGTCCCCGCGTGTAGGGGAACTGGCCCGGGAAGCCACCATCATCGGGTCCGTATACGGCGTCGACCGACAGACCTGAGAGGGTCGTCTCCTCGGCGTCCCGCTTCGGGGCGCCCTCGTACCGCTCCTGCCACTCATCGCGCTGGCCCACCCGCCCAGTATCCCCTCGATCGACCTCGGAGGGCGGCGGGTAAGGCAGGAGATCCCCGCCCGCGTTGCGAACTCCTGTAAGAGGGCAACTACTCTCCGTGTCAGGAGTGACCCAATGTGTGAGGTTAAGTCCGTCTAGTTCCTCTATGCTCTTTATGTCGCAAGCGTCAAGGGCATCCCGGCGAGAATGAGGCGGGAAGTGCTGCAACCAGGTCAAACTGAACTCAAGCTGACGATCCGGCCGCGCCCGTGACCACCGTCGAACGGGCCTTCAGCCTCGACACCCGCCTGCTGGGGACCATCGCGCCGCCGGTCGTCGACACAGAAATCGGCCGTCCCGCCCCTGCGCTCCGGCGAGTGCTCGTGTTACTCGACGCGGTGGCCGCCGCGGTGGCCTGGGCCGTTGGACTCTCGATCCCCGGCGGTCTGCCCGCGACCGCAGGGAGCGAAGTGGCGGTGAGCGCGGCAGCAGCCATCGTGCTCACAATCGGCACGCTCCTCGCCATGGGCGGCCAGCACCTCTATCTATCCCGCGTCTGCAGCATCCGATCGGTCGAGATCGTCGGCCTGGCACGCGCGGCCGCGCTCGTCGGGCTCATCGCCTTCGTGCTCCCTCGGGTGATGCCCATCGAGGTCGCCCTGCCATCCGCCGCCCTCGGTGCCGTCCTCGCCTTCGTCCTCCTCAACGTCGTGCGCAGCGGCTACCGGCAATGGCTCCAACGGGCCCGGCGCGTTGGTCGGTACGTGCGACCCATCGTGGTCGTGGGCACCAACGAGGAGGGCTACGACCTGGTCCGTCTGGTCAAGCATCATCCCGAGCTCGGCTACCGCGTCGCGGGCGTCATCGGTGACGCCGCCAGCTATCACCGGCTCGGCTTCGATGTCGCCCACCTCGGTGACACCGACGGCAGCGGCGACGACGTGCTCGACGTCATCGAAGCCAACGGTGCCAACGGCGCCATCGTCGCCGCCAGTGCGACACCGTCGGACACCCTTAACCGCCTGACGCGGAGCCTCGTCGCCGGTGGCATTCACGTGCATCTCTCGAGCGGGCTGCGCGGCATCGACCACAGACGGATCCGGCACCAACCCATGGCCCACGAGCCCCTCTTCTACCTCGAGCCCGTCACCCTCGCCCGGTGGCAGCTGTCAGTAAAACGGGTCATCGACGTTGTGCTCGCCACTATCGGCGGAGTCCTCGTCGCCCTGCCCATCCTGGCCGTGGCGGCGATCCTGATCAAGGCGTACGACCGAGGCCCGATCTTCTTCCGCCAGAAGCGCATCGGCCAGCACGGACGTCCGTTCACCTGTCTCAAGCTGCGGACGATGTCGGTCGACGCCGAAGCGCGCTACTCCGAACTCGCCCAGAAGATGGCGGGACGGGACGGCCCGCTGGTCAAGCTCAATGCCGATCCGCGTGTGACGCCGATCGGGCGGGTGCTGCGAGCGACGAGCATCGACGAGCTGCCCCAGCTCCTCAACGTGATCAAGGGCGAGATGAGCCTTGTCGGACCCCGGCCGGCCCAGGAGGCCGAGGTGGCCGCCTTCGACGACGACCTGCTCCTGCGCCACGCCGTCCGACCGGGCATCTCCGGCCTGTGGCAGGTCGAAGCACGCGACAATCCCAGCTTCGCGGCCTACAAGCGCTACGACCTCTTCTACATCGAGAACTGGTCGATCGCCCTCGACGTCGCCATCCTCTTCGCTACTGCCCAGCACGTGCTCCTGCGCGCCCTCACGCCCAACATGAAGCACTGAGGGCCAGGTAGCGACTCGACAATTCCACCCGCGCCTCCCGGCGTGGTCGAGGATGGAGAACGTGTCCCGCCGCCGCATCGGTGTCGTCCTGCTTGTGCCGCCCCCAATCGACCGCGAGATCGACGGGCTGCGCCGGGCGGTCGGGGACCGGTCGCTTGGGAGGATTCCGGCCCATTTGACAGTCGTGCCGCCGGTGAACGTGCGCGACGACCGCATGCCCGATGTGATGGCCGTTCTGCGAAAGGCGGCCGCGGCGACCCGCCCCTTCACCGCCCGACTCGGGCCACCCACCACGTTCCTCCCCGACAACCCGGTGCTGTACCTCTCGGTGAGCGCGGGCGCGGCGGAAGTCCGCGCCGTCCGCGACCGGGTCTTCGTCGAGCCGCTCGCCCGCGAGCTCACCTGGCCGTTCGTGCCCCACGTGACCCTCGCCGACGAAGCGAGCGAAGACGACATCGTCGACGCCCTCTCGGCCCTGTCCGCCTACGCCGTCGACGTCACCTTCGAGCGGGTCCACATTCTCGAGGAACAGCCAGGACGGGTCTGGGTCCCGATCGCGGACGCGGCATTCGCACCACGCGCGGTGGTAGGTCGCGGCGGCCTCGAGCTGGACCTGAGCGTCACCGACCGCCTCGACGACGAAGGCGCTCGGTTCGCCGCGCAGCAGTGGGCCGCGTACGACTCCGCGCAATACGGCGAAGGGCTCGAACCGCACCCGCTCGCCCTGACCGCACGCCGCCGCGGTGAGATCGTGGGGGTCGCCTCAGGTTCGGTCAGCGGCTCGAACGCGCACCTGTCGGAGCTCCTCGTCGCGGCGTCAGTGCGCGGCGAAGGCGTGGGCACCCACCTGCTCGCCGCGTTCGTATCGGAAGCAGTCGGCCGGGGAGCCGTCCAGGTAAGCCTGCGCACCGAGAAGGGCGGCCCGGCCGAAGCCTTCTACGCCGCACGGGGCTGGAAGGCAGTCGCCACACTCCCCCGCGCCCGGTACGACCGCGACTTCGTTCACATGCTCCGAATCGTGTGAGGGTCGGTAGCATCGAGGCCATGTGCCGAAGCATCGTGACCTTGCGCGGGGAAGAGCCAGCCACCACTGAGGAAGTGCAGGCCGCCGCGCTGCAGTTCGTGCGAAAGGTGAGCGGCTACCGCACCCCGTCGCAGGCGAATGAAGAGGTGTTCGACCGCGCGGTTGCGGAGGTGAGCGAGTCGGTTCAGCGCCTCCTCGACGGCCTGGTCACGCCGCCAGGCGCACGCGCCCCCAAGATGGCTCGCAGCCGCATCGTCGCCCGCGAGAAGGCGGCCCGGGCATGAGCAAGGCCAAGCGGCAGCGTCAGAAGGCAAAACGTCGGGAGCGACTAGAGGCGGAGAACCCGATGCCGACGCTCACCGACGACGACTTCGACCAGCTTCTCGTGGAGATCACCGTGCGCGACGACTGCGCGCACGCGTCGACGCGCGCGACCTCCGACGGGCTGGTGCTCACGCGCTGCGCGGCGGGCGTCGCCGTGTCGGGCGGCTGCCCGCGCGACTGCGAGACCTTCGAGAAGCGGCGCGCCGGCCCGAACTTGAGGCAATAACGCACGGATTCCGTGCGTTATTGCCTCAAGTTCGGAACGGGTCAGGAGCGGGCGAGCTCGAGACGCACGCGCGCCCGCCGTAGGGCGGCCTCGACGGAGGCGTCGGTGTCGGTGCGCAGATGCTGTTCGGCGCGCTCGTGGGCTTGACGGGCCCGCTCGACGTCGATCTGATCCTCGAGCTCGGCCACGTCGGAGAGGATGATCACCCGGTTGTCGCGGACCTCCACGAAGCCGCCGTGTACCGCGGCGCGCACCTCGGAGCCACCGCCGACACCCATGAGCCGGACGATGCCGATCCCGAGGGTGCCGACGAAGGGCGCATGTCCGGTAAGGAACGCGATGTCACCGCCTTCCGACCGGCAGATCACCATGTCGGCTTCACCCGAGTAGAGGATCCGCTCCGGGGAGACCAGCTCGACCTGCAGCGCCATGGAGTGCTCCTCGCCTACTCGTCGGCGCCTGTGCGGCGCAGCTGATCGGCCTTCTTCTGGAGGTCCTCGATGCCGCCGACGCTCACGAAGGCCTGCTCCGGGTAGTCGTCGTACTCGCCTTCGAGCAGGTTGCCGAACGCCTCGACCGCCTCGTCGACGGGCACGTTGGTGCCAGGGATGTTGGTGAACTGCTCGGCCGCGTACATCGGTTGACCGAGGAACTTCTCGATCTTCCTGGCCCGGGCGACGAGGAGCTTGTCCTCTTCCTTGAGCTCGTCGATGCCGAGAATGGCGATGATGTCCTGCAGCTCCTTGTAGCGCTGGAGCGCGCCAACGACGCCCTGGGCGACCTGGTAGTGGCGGTCACCGACGATGTCGGGCTGGAGGATGTTCGACGTCGACGCGAGCGGGTCGACCGCCGGGAAGATGTTCTTGGCGAAGTGCTCGCGGGACAGGTTCGTGGTGGCGTCGAAGTGCGTGAAGGCGGTGAATGGTGCCGGGTCGGTGTAGTCGTCGGCGGGCACGAACACCGCCTGGAGCGAGGTGATCGACTTTCCTCGTACTGACGTGATTCGCTCCTGAAGCACGCCCATCTCGTCGGCCAGTGTCGGCTGGTAGCCGACAGCCGAGGGCATCCGGCCGAGAAGGGTCGACACCTCGGTGCCGGCCTGGGAGAACCGGAAGATGTTGTCGATGAACAGCAGCACGTCACGGTTCTCGACATCACGGAAGTACTCCGCCATCGTCAGAGCCGACAGGCCGACGCGCAGCCGCACACCGGGCGGCTCGTCCATCTGGCCGTAGACCAGGGCCGTGTTCGCGATGACGCCCGACTCGGCCATCTCGCCGAGCATGTCGTTGCCTTCACGGGTGCGCTCACCCACGCCGGCGAACACCGACACACCGCCGTGCTGGCGGGCGACCCGGATGATCATCTCCTGGATCATCACCGTCTTGCCCACACCTGCGCCGCCGAACATGCCGACCTTGCCGCCCTGCCGGTAGGGCTCGAGGAGGTCGACGACCTTGAGACCGGTCTCGAACATCCGGGTCTGCGGGTCGAGAACGTCGAAGGCCGGCGCGGGCCGGTGGATGTCCCAGCGGTCGACGATGCCCTCGGTGATGGGCTCGCCTCCGGTGTCGAGGGGCTCGCCCAACACGTTGAAGACATGGCCGAGCACGCCCGGACCCACCGGCACGTTGATGCCCCGGCCGGTCTGGCGGACGGGCGCACCGCGGACGAGGCCGTCGGTGGGCTTCATGGCGACCGCTCGTACCCGGCTGTCGCCGATGTGCTGGGCGACTTCGGCCAGCACCTCCTGCTTCTCGCCCTCGACCTCGACGGTGAAGAGGATGGCGTCGTTGATCTCGGGAAGCTCGCCGGGCGGGAACTCCGCGTCGACGACGGGACCGACGATGGCGACGATCCGTCCGTCCTTGAGTTCGGTCTCTCGGGGTGTGTCAGTGGCGGTCATGCCAATCACTCCTAATGGCGACTGTTGGCGACTATTGGTGATGGTTGCGCCGGTCGAGGGCGTGCTGGAAGTGGCGGAATACGTCGGGGTCTTCGATGCGGTCACGCAGCAGGTCGACGTCGCCGCTGGCCGCCGCGGCCAGCGCTTCGGCACCACTGGTGATCTGCATGATCTCGTTGGTGATGGCGTCCTGGCGGGCGCGGTTCATGCTGCGCTGGAGCACGGTGATGAGTTCCTCGGCGTTGTCGGTAGCCGACTTCATAGCCCGCTGGCGGGCCGCGTGCTCCGATGCGGCCGCGTCGAGCAGAGCGGCGTAGACGCGTGCCTCGACATAGCGGGGAACGATCTCGTCGAGGATCTGGCCCGGCTCGGGCTCGAACTCGTAGTCGGCCTGCGGTCCGGCCTCGGCCATCTCGCTGATCGCTTGGGCCTCGAGCGGCAAGAAGCGCCGGACGGCGACGCGCTGGGTCGCCACCGACAGGAAACGGGTGAAGATGAGCTCGACCTGGTCGATCTGGCCGCCCTCGAAGCGTTCTCGGACGACGTTGGCCACGCCACGCGCGTCCTCGTAGCTGGGGTTGTCGCTGAATCCCGCGAAGCTCGCCTCGATGCGGTAGCGGCGGAAGCGGAAGTAGTCGTTGGACTTCTTGCCGACGAGGATGAGTGAGTAGTCACGACCGCGGGCCACCTCGGCCTGGAGGGCGCGCTCGGCCTCACGGATCACCGCGGCGTTGTAACCACCGGCGAGCCCACGGTCGGCCGACACCACGAGGAAGCCGACCCGTTGCACGTCTCGTTCGACGAGCAGGGGGTGGTCGAGAGCACCGCCGGCCGCGGCGAGGTCCTGGATCACCGCGGTGATCTGTTCGGCGTAGGGACGGGCGGCGGCAACAGCGGCCTGGGCGCGCAGGATACGGCTGGCCGCGATGAGCTCCATCGCTTTGGTGATCTTCTTGATCGACTGAACGCTCCGGACCCGTCTCCGCAGCTGCCGTACCTCGCCGGCGCCCGCCATGCGCTAGGCCTCGTCCTCGCGGCTGACTTCCTCCTCGGGCAGGAGCGCCTCGGCGCGCCCGCCGGCCATCCGACTCTCTTCCTCGGCCTCCCGCCCCTCCGGCTCGCGCCCCTCGGGACCGCCGGAACGCCGGAAGCGCGCCTTGAAGTCCTTGAGGGCGGAGTGCAGTTCGTCCTCCGGGAGATCGGAGTTGCCGCGGATCCGCTCGAGGACCTCGGAGAGCCGGGCGCGGGCGTCCATCAGGAGTTCCTGTTCGAAGCGCGAGATGTCCTCGATCGGCAGGTCGTCGAGGTAACCCCGAGTGCCCGCGAAGAGCACGACAACCTGTTCCTCCACCGGCATCGGGTTCTTGTCGCGCTGCTTGAGGAGCTCGACGAGCCGGTAGCCACGGTCGAGCACCGCCTGGGAAGCGCGGTCGAGCTCGGCACCGAACTGGGCGAAAGCCTCGAGTTCGCGGAACCCGGCCAGGTCGGCCCGCAGTTGCCCGAGGAAGGGCTTCATCGACTTCATCATGGCGCTGCCGCCAACGCGGGAGACCGAGACACCGACGTTCATCGCGGGCCGCACGCCGGCGAGGAACAGGTCGAGCTCGAGGAAGATCTGGCCGTCGGTGATCGAGATCACGTTGGTGGGGATGTAGGCGGAGATGTCGCCTTCCTTGGTCTCGATCACCGGGAGGGCGGTGAGCGATCCGCCGCCGAGCCGGTCACTGAGCTTGGCCGCCCGCTCGAGGAGGCGGCTGTGGAGGTAGAAGACGTCGCCCGGATAGGCCTCACGGCCGGGGGGGCGGCGCAGCAGCAGCGAGACGGTGCGGTAGGCCTCGGCCTGCTTGGAGAGGTCGTCGTAGACGATGAGCGCGTGCTCACCGTTCTCCATCCAGTGCTGTCCCATGGCACAGCCGGCATAGGGCGCCATGTACTTGAACGCCGCCGGATCAGATGCGGGCGACGACACCACGACGGTGTAGTCCATGGCGCCCGCCTCGCGAAGCGTGTTGACGACCTCGGCGATGGTCGAGCCCTTCTGGCCGATGCCCACGTAGATGCACTTGATGCCCAGGCCGCGCTGGTTGATGATCGTGTCGACCGCGACAGCCGTCTTGCCCGTCTTGCGGTCGCCGATGATGAGCTCTCGCTGCCCCCGCCCGATGGGGGTGGTGGCGTCGATGACCTTGATGCCGGTCTGCAGCGGCTCCTTCACCGGCTGACGGTCGACAACACCCGGCGCCTGGATCTCGATCCGCCTGGTGACCGAGTTGGTGATGGGCCCACCACCGTCGACCGGCTGGCCGAGCGGGTTGACGACCCGGCCGAGGAGACCGTCGCCGACCTCGATCGACAGAATGCGTCCGGTCGCCTTCACCGGCTGGCCCTGCTCGATGCCCTGGGTATCACCGAGGATGACCGCGCCGATCGAGTCCTCGTCGAGGTTGAGGGCCAGGCCCAACCGGCCGCCGTGGAACTCGAGCAGCTCGTTCACCGAGGTCTGCGGCAGACCTGACACCCGGGCGATGCCGTCACCTACCTCGAGGATCGTGCCGACCTGGGCAGCGCCGAGCGAAGGCGTGTATCCCTCGAGCCGCTTGCGCAGTGCAGCGCTGATGTCGTTCGAGTCAATCGTGAAGTCCGTCATCGCTATCGCGTTCCCCTGAGTTGTTCGAGGCGACTGCGTACAGAGCCGTCGATGATGGTGTCGCCGACCTTGGCGATGAGGCCGCCGAGGACGGTGGGATCGACCACGACCTTCACCGAGACCTTGAGCCCCGTGCGCGCCGAGAGGGCAGCTGCCAGCTTGGTGCGCTGTTGGTCGTTGAGCGGAATGGCGGAGCGCACCTCCGCGACGACCTCCTGGCGGGCCTCGGCCGCCCGCTCTACCAAGCGGTCGACGATCGCGGGCAGTTCGCGGCCACGACCTGCGCCGATCACAAAGCTGACGAGCGCTTGGGTGACGGGCATCGCCCGGCCCTGGAGCAGCTCTTCGACGATGCCCTGGCGGAGCTCGACGGGAATCGCCTGGTCGGTCAGCCTCGAGCGGAGGTCGTCAGACCGCTCGACCGCGCGCGCCACTTCGAACAGTTCGGCCTCGACTCGCTCGAGGTTGCCCTCAGCGCGTGCGATCTCGAAGAGGGCTGAGGCGTAGGCGTCCTGGCGATCGGTGGCCATCAGCCGCTCGACCCGACCTGGTTGATGTAGCTCTCGATGAGCCGCACCTGAGTGTCGCGATCGAGATTCGACTCGATCACCTTCTCGGCCAGCTGGATCGCCATGTCGGACACCTGGGTCTCGAGCTCGGCGAGGGCGCGCTCCCGCGCCGCGCCGATCTCGGCCTGGGTCCGTTCACGAAGCTCCCTGACCTCTTCCTCGGCTCGCGCCATCAGGTCACGGCGCATCTGCTCGGCCGTCTGGCGGGTCTCCTCGATGATCCGAGCCGACTCGTTGCGGGCGTCGGCCAGCTGGCGCTGGTAGTCCTCGAGCACGCGCTGGGCCTCCGACTTGGTGCGCTCGGCCTCGTCGAGGTTCTCGCGGATGCGGTCGGTGCGATTCTCCATGCCACGCTGCACCGCGGGCAGCAGGAAGCGCCACAGGACCACCAGGAGGACGAGGAACGACCCACCTCCCCAGATGATCTCGTTCGGCTCGGGGAAGATCGGGTTGGGCGCCTCGACGCCTCCGTGTCCTTCCTCCTCCTCGGCGTGATCCTCTTCTTCGTCAGCCTGGGCGAGCACGACCGCGACAAGGCCGTCTGTTGTGATGATGCGTGCGAGCACTGCGGCTCCTTGGTGTTCTAGGTGAACCGGATGAGAATGAAGACGACGAACCCGATGAGCGCGAGCGCCTCAGTGAAGGCGATGCCAAGGAACATCGTCGTGCGGGCGACGCCGGCAGCCTCGGGCTGACGCGCCATCGCGGTGATGGCGTTGCCGACGACGATGCCGATGCCGATGCCCGGGCCGATGGCCGCCAGGCCATAGCCGAGACCGGCGCCGATCGCCGACAATCCGTCGAGGAACTCCTCGGGTTGAGTCTGTGCCAACAGGTCGAGCACCTGGTGCCTCCTAGGTGATGGAGCTAGTGGGGATGGACGGCCGCGTCGATGTAGACCGCGGTGAGGATCGTGAAGATGTAGGCCTGCAGCAACGCCACGAGGACTTCGAAGCCCGTCACCCCAACGAGGAAGAGAGCCGGGAGCGGCAGGATCACCGCGACGAAGTCCGACGTCCACAAGGCGGCGGACAGAACAGCGAAGGTCACCAGCAGAAGGTGACCGGCGAGCATGTTGGCGAAGAGTCGGACTGCCAGGGAGAAGGGCTGAACTAGGACCTTCGAGATGATTTCGATGAAGGCGACGAGCGGCAGGATCACGATCGGAACGCCGCCCGGCACCATGCCCTTGAAGTAGCCGAAGGGACCGAGCCGGACCATGCCCATGATGTTGTAGATCAGCCACACGGTGATGGCCAGGAACGCCGGGATCGCCATTCGGGCGGTGGCGGGCATCTGGATGAACGGGATGACCTCGAAGATGTTGCAGAAGAACACGAAGGCGAAGATCGTCGTGAGGAGGGGCACCCACCGGAGCCCCTCGGTGCCCATCACCTGGAGGGCGATCTGGTCACGGATGAACTCGACGAAGATCTCGACGAAGTTCTGCACGCCGGTCGGGACCAGGCGACGGCCTCGCGCTGCGATGCCGAACAGCACCATCGTGATCAGGGCGGATGCCACGGTGAGGAGCGCGATCTTGTTGAACGCGAAGACCGTGTCCTTGAACAGGAAATCGGGCCACTCGATGAGGTGGCTGACAGGCGGGAACTCGACAGCGGCGAGGACCGACGCGATCACGCGCTCTCCTTCCGGGCTATCCGCGGCTTGAGGCCAGGCGACGCCAGCGACATCGACACGTAGCGGGCTTCCCACACGAGGAGGCCGAGGTGGGTGACGATCAGGGCGATGCTCAGCGGGATGACGTTGACCCACGCGGCCCGCACGACGAGGAGCACTGCAACGGTGATGAGCCCGAGCCGGCCGAGATAGCCGAAAAGGGCCACCCCCATCAGCATCGGACCGCTGATGCGGGCGGCCCACCCGAGCGATGCGGCCGCGAGAAGAAGGTTGCCGAGCGCCAGCGCAGCGCCGTACCCCGCCGAGGCTACGCCTGGCGTTCCCCACACGAAGCCGGCCGCCGCCACTAGCAGGCAGATGGCAGGGAGGCCGCGCCGGACAGCGTCGAGCGCGATCTGGGACTCCACCGGCGGTACCGCAGCAGTGGTCACGGCTGTACCGCCTTCCTCGACCACACGGCCCGGGCCTCTTCGGCCTGCATGGCTTCCTCGTAGGCGTAGTAGAGGCGAGCGAACACACCGACGAGGCCGATCACCACGAAGACGATCGTGAACAGCGGGCGCAGGCCGGTCCACCCGTCGAGGGCATAGCCGGCCAAGCCGAAGAGGACCGCGATGACTGCGAATTCGAACGCGCGGGTGAGGGTGTCACCGAAGCCTGACCACAGGCGCCCTCGCTCGTCGCGCTCGTCGACGTTGTCGTGTTCCACGCAGCCCCTTGGTACCTAGCGGCGGCCTTATTGCGCCGCTTGTGAAATCTTTCGCAATCTAACCGTCGACGCTGCAGCGGTCAAATTCCTGGGTGACCTTAGTGTGAGTTTCGCGGCCGCGAAACCGTTGACCGCTACGACGTCTTTCGCGTGCTGGCGGCGTCGTCGAGAACGATCACCTCGGCCACTTCGTCGGCGGCGACACCCCGCCGCATGCCCGGCCGGAACAGCGTGTAGAGCAGCACACCTAGGGCCGCGACCGCGATCGGGATGACGGCGTCGCCCTCTCCCGTATAGGTGGGGAAGAGCACGAGCGCCGACAGGATCGCGGTCCATGCCCACAGGATCAGAACGGCGCGGCGTTGCCCGTGGCCGAGCTGCATTAGTTGGTTGTGAATGTGGTCGAGGTCTCGAACGGCGGGGCTGATGCGGCGGCGCGACCGCCGCACGATCATCAGCGCGGTGTTGAAGATGGGCACGCCGAGGATCACGAACGGGATCACGATCGGGGCGAAGAAGAAGAAGGTCTGACCGCTGAACTCCGCGGTGGTCCCGCCGCCGACGACCATCGTCGTCGATGCCATGAGGAGCCCGAGCAGCGACGCGCCGGTGTCGCCCATGAAGACCCGCGCGGGATGGAAGTTGTGCGGGAGGAAGCCGATGCAGATCCCGACCACGATCACCGCCACGAGGGCGGCGATCGACTTCTCCTCGGTTATGAGCCCCAGCTCGCCGAGCCGTTCGGCGTACAGGAAGAAAGCGCCGGCCGCGATCGCCACGATCCCGGCAGCCAGCCCGTCGAGGCCGTCGATCCAGTTGACCGCGGTTGCCATGCCGATGACCCAGACCACAGTGAGCAGCGGCTGGAGATCGGGCGAGATCACGATGATCGGGCCGAACGGCACGCGGAAGAAGAAGATGGCGACCGCGAAGAACGACAGGACGCTTCCGGCCAGCACGTACCCCGCCATGTGCGCCGGCGGCGAGACCTCGCGGAGGTCGTCGAGGAGCCCGACCCCGAATATCACCGCGGCGCCGAGGACGATGCCGAGCGGCAAGCTGGATCCGGCGAAGGCCGCCTCGAACTCCGGCACGCGGGCCGCGACCGCCATACACAGCAGGAACGCAAGGAACATCGACACGCCGCCCGCGATCGGTGTAGGGCGGTCATGCACTCGAAGCGGGTCGGGCTTCTGCACCAGGTCGAAGCGCGTCGCCAACCACCGCACGGGGAAGGTGAGGACGAAGGTCGAGCCCGCCGCCAGCAGGAGGATCAACCCGTAGCCGAGCACTACCGCTCGAGCCTACGAACCACCCGAACTTGAGGCAATAACGATCGAATTCCGTTCGTTATTGCCTCAAGTTCAGGCATAGGGCGGGAACTTGGAGCAGAGGACGCCGACTTCCTCACGTACCGCGGCCAGCGCAGCGTCGTCGCGACGTTCTCGCAGGGCGCGGGCCATCAACCGGGCGATCTCCTCCATCTCCGGTTCGCTCATCCCGGTGGTCGTCGTGGCCGGTGTGCCAATTCGCAGACCACTGGTGACGAACGCTGAGCGGGGGTCGTCGGGGATGGTGTTGCGGTTGAGCGTGATCCCCGCCTGGTCGCACGCTTCCTGGGCCCGCTTGCCGGTCAGCTTCTCGTCGAAGGTGCGCAGGTCGACGAGGAACATGTGGTTGTCGGTTCCGCCGGAGACGACACGGAAGCCCTCCCCGGCGAGCGCTCCCGCCAGCGTCTGGGCGTTCGCGACAATCTGACGCGCGTAGTTGGCGAACTCGGGCTGGGCCGCCTCGCGGAAGGCCACCGCCTTCGCGGCGATCACGTGCTCGAGCGGCCCTCCCTGCAAGCCAGGAAATACAGCCGAGTCGATGCGCGACGCGTACTCCTCCTTGCACACGATGGCGGCACCGCGGGGCCCGCGAAGCGTCTTGTGGGTGGTGAAGGTGACGACATCGGCGTCGGGCACGGGACTCGGGTGGACGCCACCCGCGATGAGCCCAGCGATGTGGGCAGCGTCGAACATGAAGATGGCGCCGACCTCGTCGCAGATCTGGCGGAACGGCGCCGGCTCGATGATCCGCGAGTACGCGGTGGCGCCTGCGACGATCATCTTCGGTCGGTGCTCGAGGGCGAGATCGCGGATCTGGTCGAAGTCAAGGCGCTCGTCGCTGGAGGTGAGTGAGTAGGGGATGAAGTTGTAGAGCCGGCCGCTGATGTTGACGTCGCGGCCGTGGGTGAGGTGGCCACCGTGGTCGAGGTTGAGACCCAGCACGGTGTCGCCGGGCTCGAGAAGGGCGAGGTAGGCCGCGACGTTCGCGTTCGCGCCGGCATGAGGTTGGACGTTGGCATGCTCGGCTCCGAAGAGCTCCTTGCACCGGGTGCGCGCCAACTCTTCGACTTCGT
>CAZWDB010000088.1:0-18067 GCA_964632885.1 uncultured Acidimicrobiales bacterium
CAGGTCTCCAAGGACCTCGTGACCAAGGTGACCGACGCGGTGGTCGAGGAACTCGGCGAGTGGCAGTCGCGGCCGTTGGATCCGGCTTGAGTTCTAGCGATGGTTGCGAATCCTCGAGAGCGGAACGCGATGCCTGTTACGCATGGAACAAGAGCGACCCAGCGGTGAAGACCCTATACTTCCTTTTAACTGATCCGGCAGGGTTGGAGTGGCTCGAGGGCCTCTCAGGCCGTCGGCGTGTCGTTGAGCTGTGGTCGAACTGGTTCATCGACGCTGGAAGCGTGAACTTCATCGAGACCAAGATCAGCGGTCGATTCCTCAGCCAGGACGACCGGATCGCGGTCGCCGACGGCCTCACAGCCAAGGAGTCAGTCAAGGACATCGCCGGCGCGGATCGGGCGAAGCCCGTCGATGGTGTACCGAGAGATCGACCGGAACAAGAAGCCCGACGGCACCTACCAGCCATGGTTCGCGCACAACGAGGAGCATCTCCGGCGTCGGCGTCCCAAGCCGCATCGATTTGTGCAGGACCTCGAGCTCCGCACAGTCGTCGCCGAGAAGCTGGCGGTGGAATGGTCGCCGGCCCAGATCAGCCGCTGGCTTCAACGCCGCTGGCAACGCCGGCTGGCCTGGCATGTCTGCCACGAGACGATCTACGAGGCCGTCTACCGCGGCGTCATCGTGGTCGCCGGTTCCCAGACTCTCCGCACCGCCCGCACCTACAGGCGCCGTCGAGGTCGTGGTCGCAGCCGCGATGGATCGCTCAAGCAGTCCACCACCCTGAAGCCGATCCATGCCCGACCGAAGGCTGTCGAGTCGCGCAGCCAGGTCGGCCACTGGGGGATCTCATCATCGGAGCCGGGCTTCAGTCGGCTATCGGCACACTGGTCGAGCGCAGGACGCGTTTCACCGTGCTCGTCCACCTACCCGACGGCCGCACCGCGCCGGTCGTCGGTGACCGGCTGGTCGGAATGCTCGAGCAGCTGCCGCCAGCGCTCCGGAGAACAAAAACGTGGGATCAGGGCAACGAGATGTTCCACCACGAACGCATCGAGGCCGAGACCGGCGTGGGCATCTACTTCGCCGACCCGCACTCCCCCTGGCCGCGAGGAACGAATGAGAACACCAACGGCCTGCTGCGCCAATACTTCCCAAAGGGCACCGACCTTTCACGGCACGGCCCCGAACACCTGGCCGCCGTGGCGCTCGAACCGAACAACCGACCTCGCGCGTGCCTCGGCGACCGCACTCCTGCACAGCTGATGCGACGATGGATGCCACACCCACTGACCATCTGATTCGCAACTACCACTGGAGACCAAGCATCCGGTCGATGCACTCGACCTCAAACGTCACGTGATCGCCGAGGACATCGCCGACGCTGCGGGTAGCGTCATAGAGGGCTCCGGTCGTCGTTGGCCTATCGGCCACCAACCGCTCCAAGCGGTTCAACAGCGAGGTTTTAACCCCCGCAACCGCAGTGCGCTCGACCGGAGCCCACATCTCGCACCAGAGGGGGCTTCGCCCCAGCCCTCAGCCGCCACCATGAGCGCGGCGCGAACACCGACTCGTCGGGCTGGGGCGGAGCCCCGTTCGTGATCTGACTCGCTGATCTGCGCGTAGTAGGCGATGAGGATCTGTCGGCCGTCTTGTGGCAGACGAACGGTTTCGAGTCGTCGTTCCAGTTGGCGTTCCAGGTCCGGAGGTCGAGGCCACGAGCTCGCGGACGGAGCGGTGGCGCCCCGCTGATCCACTTGGTGGTGACGTCGAACCAACGCTCGACCAGGTTCAACCGCGGAATGTAGGTCGGCGTGAAGTGCAGCGTGAGCCTGGGTGCTCGCCGCCCTGCGCCTCGATCTCACCGCGACACATACGCTCAGCCCGCTGTCAACGACGGCCCACTTTTGACCGCCTTGCGACGGTCTACTTTTGACCCCCCTCGCTCCGGGTCTGGTCACGTTGGGTCGTCTGTTGGCACCCTCCCGAGGTCTCGGTCTTTGAGTCGGTAGCTGTCGCCTTTGAGGTTGACGACGGCGTGGTGGACGAGGCGGTCGATCGTGGCGGCGGCGACGGTGGCGTCTCCGAACACTTCGCCACAACGGCCGAAGGGTTTGTTGCTGGTGACGATCATCGACGCTCGCTCATAGCGGGAGGAGACGAGCTGGAAGAAGAGGTTGGCGGCTTCGCCGTCGAAGGGGATGTAGCCGACCTCGTCGATGATGAGCAGCGGGACGCGGCCGAGGCGGGTGAGCTCGGTGTGGAAGCGGCCTTGGTGGTCGGCGTCGCCGAGGCGGGCGACCCATTCCGCGGCGGTGGCGAAGGCGACGCGGTGACCCGCTTGGCAGGCGCGGATCTCGAGTCCGGTGGCGAGGTTGGTTTTGCCGGTGCCGGGCGGTCCGAGGAACACGACGTTGTCTTTCGCCTCGACGAAGTCGAGCGTTCGCTCTTCGGATCGGTGGCGGCGGGCGCCATCACGCCACCCCTGTCGCTCGGTCATAGACGCTCAGGTCGCGGACCTCGTCGTCGTCGTCGTCGGCGACTGCGGGGGTCAGAAGTAAAGTGTCGATAAGGGGTCAGTTTTCCGGCCGTCGCTGACACCCGCTCCTTCGGCTTGTCCGAGTACCGCCTCTGCGACGCCTAAGGCATCGCCATGCTCTGCTCCATCCTCACTTCCAAGGTACGGCGCCTTCGCGGATCCCCGGCCGATTCATCTCTCAGGTATGCCTTCGCTTTGGACGACTTGTGGTGGATCCGCAATGGCGGCACGACGTCGCGGGCGATCACTTCGGTGGCGAAACGGCTAGTGGTCTTGTTCTTGTCCCGATTGACGAGTCGCGGTCCACGACGAGTGCTACCCGCCGGGACGGCCGCGATCGAGGTGGGTGCCTATGGCGGCCTCGAAGCACGCTCGCGCGCGGCGCGGCTGGTCAAACGACGGTGCCGGAGACCTCAAGCAGCGCGATCGAGAACCGCCAGTCGAACCCGGCGCGGCGGTCCTCGACGTGAGCGGACCTGGGATCACCGCAAGCATGCGCCGCAGCTGATCCTGCACAAGGCCGGAGCCGAGACGGGCGCAGATGCGCCGCGCACCCCGGATCTTCCGCCGAGTGCAGCCCGTCGTCGAGGCTTCGAATCCGATTCCGGCTATCGGCGAGGTGCTGGTTGTGCCCATTCGTGGCCGTCGGCGCAGGACCACAGCGGATACGGTCGGAACACCGCTTCACGAACGCCGGACAGTCGAGGCCGGCGAAATAGCAGTACCAGTGATCGGGCATGGACGACATACGCCGCCACGCGACATGGAGATGGCGGTGACTGGCGTGGCTGTCGTTGACTAAGTCCCGCAGTGACGACGTCCCCTCATGGAGCTCGCCGATCAAGCCGAGACCACCCGGGCCAGTGTCGATGGCGGCACGCTGAAACGGACGGGCGAGGTTCTCCTTGTTCTCGCCGCGACCGAGGGACACCCGGGTGCACCTGAGGCGGCGATGAGCGCGTCGAGTTCCGCGACCGGCTCCTCAGGTCCTGGTTGAGCGCGCGGGGAGTGCGGGAGCGACAGCCTCGGTGGAGGCGGCACTTGACCAGCCCGAACTCCTATTGCAGCCCGATATTGTAGCAGCGGCTGCCGATGCCGTTAAGCGCAGTGCAGCGGAACGTGACGCGTTGGTCTCATAACCTAGCAACGGTCCCATGGCGACCTCCTTCCCGAGCGTTGATGGGGCCGATCTGTCGGTCTGATCGAGGAGGACGCTATTGTGACCGCGGCAGTTGCCACCGTCGACAGACGAGAGGGCAGAGCGTCCGGCTGCGCCGGCGCATGCCTACCGTGATAACGCCGACGAGTTGCCCAACCGCGAGCGAGCTCAGAACCCGGAAGTCTCCGCGCAACTCAAAGTCATAGTGGCTCCGCACGCGGCTCTGAGATCGCTCGCCTGAGTGGCGCGTCCTGACACGTTGTCGACGCGGGTGATGGGTGGCTGGCCGCCCGGCGCGGTGTGGCACCGGTGATGGTTGTAGAGATGTAGCCAGCTGTCGAGTCGAGGATCGCCTGGATCCAGTCGCTGGATCGGTCACACGAGCCGCTGCCGGTCAGGACCGTGCTCACGGTGATGCAGTGGCTGGCGAGGGAAGGCCCGGCGCTCGCTGCCAGAAGGCGGGTGCGGTGCACCTTCTCGTCGTCGTGGATCTCTGAGTAGGCGAGGCGGGAGTTGTCGTCGACGGCGATGTGAGGTCTGACGAGCGGTACGGTGCAACCGAGCCTCGGTCGAGTTGGCGTGTCTGCTTGAATAGCCACACCTTCTCCCGGAGGCTCACCTTTCTTGCTGGACCCGACTGGCAACAACCTCCGTGGCCAATAGCGCAATACAGCGCGAACTGTGGTTGCGGTCGGATGGCAATCGCTCGGACGCACTGCACGACGCCGGTACCCAATTGGGGGTTGAATTCGCGTATGCTGGTGAAGGCGGCGCTTTCCAAAGCGTCACTCAGCAAGGCCAAAGCGTCACTCAGCAAGGTAGGTGCCAGTCCATGGCTCGGACTATTCAGGTCATCGAGAGCGTCACGTGCGATCGGTGCGGGAAATCGACGACCGAGGCTGCACAAGTCATCCTCGGTTGGGGTCGCGACAAGTGGGAGCTGGACGTATGTCCGGCCGACATGCAGAAGCTCGAAGCCCAATTCGGGAAGTGGGTCGAAAAAGGCCGGAAGCCGACCAAAGCGCGGTCCGGTCATCCAAAGCGCCGCCCCCGGGCGGAGTCACTCGACGAGTGGGCGTATCTCGAGTCGCTCGGCTTCCGTCGCCATCGCGGACGCCGTAGTGCCGCCGAGATCGAAGCACTCCAAAGGCGCGGTTCCGCTCGACCGGCGAAGGCGTAGCCGCTCACATCATCCGAGAACGCGCTCAGCGTCGTTCACCCACGCCAGACCTAGACCGGTGAGGGCGGAGAACCTGCCGCGGGCGAGCTGCTCGAACAGGTGGCGAGCGTCCTCGACTACGTCGTCGCCGGCCAGGTCGATCTTCTTGAGCGTGTCGACCAGTTCCAACGTCGAGGCCATTCCGCCCAGCTCAGCCTCCAGGTCGCGCACGAGGCGATGCTCATTCCGCTCCTGGTACACAAGCGGCTGTCCGTAGTGGACGACGTAGTCATGCTCGCGCATTACTCGCTCGGTGACGTAGGCGGCCCAGATGTCGTCGTACCGCCCGCACTCGGTGAACATCACGTATGCAGGAAGCAGGGCGCGTGAGACGGCCGTGTTCTGCGAGTTGAAGGGCGCATAGCACGCACGGTCGAGCACGACGCCAGCGCGCGCCAGCTCCGTCACGCCCGTCGCCCGCGGTGCCGTCGCGATGCGAGTGACGGCGTCGACGTCGGGTTCACCGAGCCATAGGCCTGCCGCCACGCCGACTCGGGCTCCGATCGTCGGTCGCACGACGGGCGCGTCAAACGGATGCCAGAGCTCATGGGGAAACCCCCGGTGGTGCGTGGGCGGCTGGATCAGCCAGCCGGGATCCACCCAGCCACGCGGCGCGGTCAGCTCCAGCCCGCTGAACCGCCCGGCGAATGTCCGCTCGAGGTGGCGGAAGTAGTCGACGTTGATCGGCAGATTGTCGTCGTCCACTGTCACAATGACGTCCGCGCCGTCCTTGGCGGCCTCGAGCATCCCGATCGACCTCCGCCCGACCTTCCGCCAGCCGAGCAATGGCGAGCACTCGTAGCCCAGCGCGATCTGGTCCTCTGCCGAGTAGTACCGGGCGTTGCCGAGCCCTCGCACGAAGGTGCCGACGTCGTCGTGCGGGGTCTGCTCGTCGCCGATGACGTAGATCGTCACATCGGGAGCGATCGCCCGGTACCACTCAAGCGCGGTGGGCACCTGAATCGTGGTCGTCACCAGTGCAATCACGGTGTTCCTTCCCTCGGGGTGAGGAGCTGCCGCCGCAGCTCAGTCTTCAGCACCTTCCCGGCCGCATTCCGCGGCAGGTCGTCGACGACGACAACGCGCTGCGGGACCTTCGCGGCCGACAACGTCGCCGCTACGTGCGCACGTAAGTCCGCCGCGTCAGCGTCGCGCCGCAGCGTCACGAAGGCGACGATTGTCTCGCCGGCCCTCGCGGGCGCGCCAACGACCGCGGCGTCGGCGACGCTCCGGTGGGCGCGCATGACATCCTCGATCTCCGAGGCCGAGATGTTCTGGCCGCCTCGGATGATCACATCCTTGAGACGGTCGAGGAGGTGAAGGTATCCGTCGCGGTCCACGTAGCCGAGGTCACCGGTCGCCACCCAACCGCCGGGCAGGAACACGGAGCGGGCGTCCGACGCGTCGACACCGACGTACGCGCGCTGCGGCGCCCCCACGCGTCGCAGGCAGACCTCGCCCTCGACACCCGTCGCCGCCCAACGCCCGTCGACGCGGATGCCGACCTCGGTGCGCCCCAGCGGCCGCCCGAGGGCGGTGGGGCGCAGGGCATCGTACACCATGAACGTCTGCGCCAGACCTGCCTCGGTCGCGCCGTACAGGTTCACTACGGCTGCGGTCGGGAAGGCCGAAGCCACGGCTTGGAGCGTCGCAGGACGACTCGCTGCCGCGGTCAGCATCACCATCCGCACATGGGAGGTCCCTTGACGTTGGAGCGCACGCGCCGTCGCTTCGGCGACCGCCGGTAGCAGGTAGAGCGCGGCAACCGACGGCGCACACACGGCATCGGCGACCTGACGGCCGTCGAGCACCGAGAGGTTGGAAGCGCTCCTCAGCTCCATCCCACTGCGGAGCGCCAGGAGCATCGCGCCGTGCACGCCCGCCCCGGATGACGGTGGGAAGCAGTGAAAGAGCGCCCGGCCCGCCCATGTCGCGGGCAGGCGCCCGCCCGCGAGCAGGTCCGCGAAGCGCGAAACGACGCCTCGGGGACGGCCGGTGGTCCCCGAGGTGAAGATGACGTCGGCGTGGTCAAGCGGCTCGCGTTCGACGGCGTCGACCGCCGCCCCCTCTCGGATCAGCTCTGCGATCGTCAACGAATGAGGATCGTCGTCGCAGCTCACCACGTCGCGACACGCTGCCTGCTTGAGCATCGGCGTACGTTCCGCGTCGGTCGCACCGGCATCGATCGGCACCGGGAGCAGCCCGGCGAGCTGGGCGCCGATGTAGCCGATCACGAGCTCGGGCCAGGTCGCGCGGGCGCACGTCAGTCCCACCGCATCGCCCCGGTCGAATCTCGACGCCAGCGCGGCCGCCACGAACGCAGAATCTCGATGCCACGCGGCGAACGTCAGCTGACGCGCGCCGATGTCGACGGCCGTCGCGTCAGGATGGCGCTGCGCAGCGCGAGCGAGAACGCCTGCCAGACAGTCGGAGTGCCGCATGCCCATCCGACACTAATGCCATTGCATTTGGCGCGCCACGCACAATGCATTGCCCTAACGCTCAATCAACGCATAGGATGTTCCACGTGCAGGCGACTAGACGAGGTGAGCACCGTGCCGCCGGAGCCGCGGGATGAGAGGGTGCAACGCGCAGTGCCGCCCAGCCGACGATCTGGAAGCAGACCTCTTCGACTGCCTCGAGGTGAACCTCGCCATAGTGGCGGACGGGTACCACGGCGCCGGGACGGGACTCGCCCTCGGCGCAGTGCTCGACCACGAGATGCGCGAGGGGCCGCACGGCTTGCCCACCATCGAAAGATCGCTCGGTTCTCAACTCTGGCGCGCTGAGACGGCCATAGGCGTGATCGCGACGTCGCACCGACGCGTCCCGCTAGTCGGGCTGGCCGATGCCGTGCCGCCGGGCGCGACGGCGTACGTGGTGGCCGACGCTTTTGTCCTCCCGTGGCTGCCGTACTACGGGCGCGTGCACCTCCCCCACAGTTTCCTCGCCGAGCGCGTCCCTGGCGGCTGGCACATCATCGACGGTTACGACAACCGCACGCGGTGGGGTGCGGCGACGCCAGGCTGTTGGCGGCTGTCCGAGCTTGACCGCGGTGACCGCTCCGCGTGCGACGTCCTGACGCTCACGGCGGCCCCGCTCGCCGCTGTCGAGCCGGCTTGCGTCATCGACGGGGCCGATGTCGGGACCTATGTGGCGGCGTACGCCGGTCGCGCGGAGCAGGCGATTACCTGGAAGCAGCTCGCGACCGAGACGTGGCTGCTGTCGCGGGCGCGAAGGCTGCACATGCGAGCTCGGGCGCGCGTTGAGTGGCAAGCTACTCCGTCGGAGACGGAGCACATGAACGCATGGGCGGACCTGGCTGGACAGGCCTACCTGGCCTCGCGCCGCGCACAGCAGGGCAAGCCGGTCCCGTCCGGCATCCTGGCGAAGCTCGAGGCGCTGCTCGGGGAGGACCAGCGCCTCTTCCAGCCGCCGCGAGACGTCCGTACGACGGTCTGCCGGATCGTGGGTGACCTGCTGTCTGCACAGTCCGCACCGCTTGAGGACTCGGTCGCGCTGCGGTCGCTTCCGGGGTTCAGCTCGATCCGACTCGTCGAGGTGATCGACGCGATTGAAGCCACGTTCGGCCTTGAGCTCACAGCGTCGGATCTCGAGCCCGAGCACCTCCAGCGAGTGGGAGACCTCCACCGCGTCGTCGAAGCCCGACGGGCCGTGGGTGATGGTAAGCAGTGCCGGCCGTGACGACGGTGACCACCCTGCTCGATCGCTTCGCCGCGACGGCGTGCGATCACGCTGACGTCCCCGCGCTCGAGGTCGGCCGAGAGGTCCTGACCTATCGCGGGCTCGACGACGCGTCCCGGCGTGCAACGGCGCACGTGCAACGGCGCGGGAGCGCGACGCCGCGCGTCGTCGCGTTGTGCTGCGGGCGCAGCGTCGAGGCGTACGTGGGCTACCTGGCGGTATTGCGGCTCGGTGCCGCGGTCGTCCCGGTGAGCCCGACCGCGCCCGCGGCGCGTGTCGCAGGGATGTGTCGCGATGCAGGCGTTGAGCTGATCGTCGGGGACGCGGACGGTCGCCACCTCGCGGAGCACGTCGCTCGTACCTGTTCCATCCCGGCAGTCGCGCTCCAACGGGAGGCGCTGCGCTCGGCTCCGGCTCGCTCCGGCTGCGTCGGCGACACGAGCGAGGACGACGTCGCCTACATAGTGTTCACGTCGGGTTCGAGCGGCCGCCCAAAGGGTGTGCCCATCCGGCATCGTCAACTGGTGGAGTACGTCCCGTCGTGCGTCGAGCGCTATGGCGTTGGTGTCGGGTCGCGGCTGTCGCAGACGTTCGATCTGACGTTCGACCCATCGGTCTTCGACCTCTTCGTCGCGTGGTCTGCGGGGGCGACGGTCGTCGTACCCGCACCGGAGGAGATCCTCTCGCCGGCACGGTTTGTGCACCACCGAGAGATAAGTCACTGGTTCTCGGTGCCGTCCATCATCACGATCGCCCGTCGCCTCCGGCGGTTGCCCCCGGACGCGATGCCGAACCTGCGGTGGAGCCTGTTCGCCGGCGAGGCGCTGACGCTCGACCAGGCGAGGGTATGGGCGGCGGCGGCGCCGACCAGCACGATCGAGAATCTCTATGGGCCGACCGAGCTCACGATTACGTGCACGTCGTACCGGTTGCCGGACGACGTTAACGACTGGCCTGCGACGCCGAACGGCACCGTTCCGATCGGGCGGCCGTATGCGCACGTCGAGGTCGAGGTCGTCCGCGACGAGCCGGCCGAGGCGCGGGGTGAGCTGTGCGCACGTGGTCCGCAACGGTTCGGCGGCTACCTGCGTGCAAGTGACAACGACGGGCAGTTCGTTCAGATTACCGACGCCGGGATGGAACCGGTCGCGGTCGGCCCACCGGTCCCGGGCAACGCGTGGTATCGGACCGGCGACCGCGTCGAGTGGCACGAGGGTGAGCTGGTATACATCGGGCGCCGAGACGGCCAGGTGAAGGTGAGCGGTCACCGCGTCGAGCTCGGCGAGGTCGAGCACGCGGTGCGGTCCCACCCCGACGTCGATGAGACGGTCGTCGTAGCCGTCGAGGCGTCGGTCGCAGGGTTCAGGGAGCTCAGGGCTGTGTACTCGGGGCGAGAGGTCGCCGCGGGAGACCTCGCCGAGCACGTCCGACGGCGGCTCCCCGACTTCATGGTGCCGGCGCGGTTCGTGCACGTCGTCGGGCTGCGACGGAACGGCAACGGGAAGATCGACCGGCATGCGGCGCTCGCGTGTGCGGTCATGTAGGGGAGTAACTCGCACCGTGCCCTCGACGCCGTCCTCTGCTCCGTCCCGCATCGACCGAAGTCGTGCGCTCGGGTGGCGGGACGTGTCCATCGACGGCCTGAACTGCTACCTGCGGTACGCCGAGGCGATGCTGCAGGAGCGTGGGTACACCGCGGACGACGTCGTGCAGGAACTCGGCGGCGCGATCACCGACCGCTTCGAGTCGGACGGCTCCCCCTACCTGGGCTTCAGCGCCGTCTCGGCCCGCTGGTACGTGGCGCCGCCCGGGTCAAGCAGCTGGGACCGGTTGGCGGCGGCCGTGGAGGAGGGGAAGGCCCTTCTCGTGTGGCCGGATGCGTACTTCTGGCCCGGCGACGAGTTCGAGGGCGTTCGACACGTGCACCACCATTCGTTCCTGGCGCTCCGGCTGGACCGCGATCGCCTGCACTACCTCGACGTCGAGTCGGACGAGCGGCGGGGCTATCGCATGGACATACGGGTGACCGACGACGTCCGCCGCGCGTGCACACGGGTGCTGGAGCTCCACATCCCGCCACCCCCTCGGGCCATCGACGAGGCCGCGGTTCGCGACCTCCTGGTGCGCTCGCTCTCGCCGCTCGCCAACCTGGCGGACCAGACGAGTGAGCTGGCTGAAGCCTGGGTGGAGATCGTGTCGCGGCCTCTCGCTCGCGCCGTCGACCTCTGGGCGATCAGTGACGTGCAACCGCAACCATATCTCCTCGCGCACATGTGCGAGCGGATCGGCTTCGCGGATGTGGCAGCTTGCGCTCGCCGTGCCGCCGCGCAGGCCAAGAAGATCAGCCTCTTCCTCTATGGCCTCCACCGCTACGAAGCCGACGCGCCGTACTACCTGTGCGAGTCGGATCTCGCCGAGCTCGGTTCCCGACTGGCCGCGCTCGCCGCGGAGATGTCCGACGTCGTCAGCGTCGCAGTGCCCCCGCCGGATCGGACGCGGCGGACATCGCTCCGTCAGCGACTCGACGCGATCTCGCGCTGGCACGAGTTCGTCCGGCTTGACTGGCCGGCGCCGGTTTCCTCGCCCGGCGCGCCGCTGCTCACGCGGGGCCGCCGACGTCCATCCCGATCGTGAGGCGCGCTGCGAACTCCGCAAGTGTCATATCCGATCGTGCGGAAGCCCAGGTGTCGACGATGGTCGTCGACGCGACCACCGAAGGATGGTCGAATGTCACGAGGGTGCCCAATGCGTCTTCCATCGCCGCGAGGATATCGATGAGCGCGATGGAGTCGAGGCCGAGCTCGCGGAGGGTCTGCCCAGGCTGCACCGCCGACGTCGGCACCGCGAGGTAGGACGCCGTGGCGTCTCGGACCACATCGTAGGTGAGAGTCATTGCGCACCGGCCTGGGGGGCACGGCTGATGGCGGCGTCGTCAAGGATCGAGAACGTGTCGACGTCGGCGACGAGTGTGCTCCCGAAGCGGATCCACCGCGTGAACGCGCCGGGGGCGGCGGCCGACTGCCACCGCGGATCGGCGGTCAGCGCGAACACCGCGGAGCACCTGAACCGCGAGACGGGACCGAAGCTCGACGTGTGCCGGCCACTCGTAGCGCGCTGGCCGACATCGACCATCAGGCCGTGGCCGAAGTCGGCGTCCCGCGCGATCGTGTGGTCGAAGGTAGACGACCTCAAGCCGCCGGTAGCTCGGCACGCGACCTCGGGATCAATGTCGACCGGACTATCGCCCGTGTGCGGCCGCAGGAGCGCAGCGAGGAGGCGACGTGCCTCCTCGACCGGTCCAGCGACCGCCGACGGTGCGCACGCGCACCTCACGCGGCCGCGCGACGTCCTGCAGTTCGTCTCGCCCGGCAGCGGAAGGAGCGCCACCACGCGATCGGGGCGACGAGGGCTCCTGGCGAACGCGGTCTCGGGCGCGCGCGCCCCCACGTTCCCAGGGGATGTCGCGCCGGCGGAGGCGACCGCCACGATCCCGCTTGCTCGGCCGGTTGGCGCCAGCTGCTGCGCAACTAGCTGCGTCTGCTCGACGTCGACCCGGGCCGCATGCACAATACGCATTGTACCATTGCGACGTCCTTTTGTTTGCGCAATTGCTGAGTTGGCGTAAGATACCTGCGGTGGCAGAGATGGATTTAGGCGAGGAAGTCGCGGCGGCGGGGACGCTGGTGCCGACGGTCCTCGCCCGCAACGGACTGTCGATCTTCGTCCTTGGCAGCGACGAGGCCGCGCGCATCGTCCGACGGGATCGCGCGCACGTGATGCGCGTGTGCCGGTTCTCGGCGCGTTCCGAGGGCGTCGCCGTTGACGTCGGTGCGGCGACTGCCGGGATCGACGCACTCACGGAAGTCGACCACGAAGTGTGGCTGGCTAGCGAGCCCGTCGTCTCTGCCGCCGAGGATGGCGTCACGCTGACGCGTGCTGGCGACCTCGCCTTCCTCCGGACGGTGGTCGACGAACGCGACCTGGCCGCAAGGGCCAGGCACCCGTTGGAAGCCGCGTCGTTCGAGGCGTACCGGCGCATGTTCTCGGTCGCACGTCGCCAGAGGGTCGGGATGCTACTGCGGCTCTGGAACTACGTGCCCGGCATCGTCGAGCTGATCCGTGACGAGCACATTCCCGCCGTCGACCGTGAGCGGTACCGCCAGTTCAATGCCGGTCGGCATCGGGCGTTTGAGACGTTGCAGGATCGCGGCCTTGTCGCGCCGGACCCACCCGCCGCGACGGGTGTCGGCGCGATGCCGGGCCCTTTGATCGTCGAAGGACTCGCGTCGATTGTTCCGGGCACGGCGGTGGAGAACCCTCGACAGGTGCCGGCGTACTCGTATCCACGGCGATTCGGCACCAGCGCACCAGCCTTCTCGCGAGCGATGGTCCGCGATAGGGAGGACGCGCTCGAGGTGTACGTCTCCGGAACGGCCAGCATCGTCGGGAGCGAGACGGTGCACCCCGGCGACGTGATCGCACAGGTCGATGAGACAATGCGCAACATCCGAGCGCTCACCAGTGCCGAGAACATCGGCGTGCACGTCGATCTCGGTCACTTCCAGTACCTCCGCGTCTACGTCAAGCGACGCGAGGACTTCGAGCTCGTGGCGCGGGCGGTGCGCCACCACGTCCCGGCGACCGTGCCCATCTGCTGGCTGCGTCAGAACATCTGCCGTCCTGATCTGCTGTGCGAGATTGAGGGAGTCGCCTCGGTTCCAAAGCCGCAGCACGAGGAGAGTGCATGACGACGCTCGACGCCCTAGTCGTCGGCGGAGGCCCTGGTGGGGCCATTGCCGCGACGGCGATCGCGCTCCGCGGACACCGCGTCGCCATCCTCGAGAAAGAAACCGGCCCCTGCTACAAGGTCGGTGAGTCCCTGCTGCCGTCGATCAACGGCATCGCCGGCGTTGTGGGCTTCCGTGAGCGGCTCGCGCAAGCCGGGTTCGTGATAAAGCGCGGCGGCACGCTGCGTTGGGGGCGAACGTCCGAGCCGTGGTCGTTTCGCTTTGCGGCGTCGCCGAAGCTAGAGGGCTCGACCAGCTTCTCATACCAGGTTGAGCGCAAGAAGTTCGATGCGCTTCTGCTCGAGCATGCACGTGATGTCGGTGTTGAGGTGCACAGCGGCTGCCGGGCCAATCGGCTTCTCTTCGGATCCAACGGGCGCGCCCAAGGCGTGTCGTACACAGACGCGTCTGGCACGCGCAGGGAGATTCGCGCCCGCTACGTGATCGACGCGAGCGGCCACGCGTCCAGGTTCTACGCCCAGGTGGGCGCGTCGCGTATCCCGATCCCGGAGCTCCGCAACATGGCGGTGTACTGCTACTACGATGGTGGGGTTCGGCTCTCCGAGCCGTATGCGGGCGATGTCGTGTCGGAGGCCGTGGATGGCTGTTGGTTCTGGTACATCCCACTGAACGAGCGCCTCACGAGCGTCGGCCTCGTGCTGCTCCCACCGACCCAGGCCCACCTGCGGGAGCACGGGCCCGCGGCGACCTTCGACGCCATGCTCGCGAGGTCGAACATCATCCAGGAGATGCTCGCGGACGCGACTCGGATCAGCGACGACGGCGACTACGGGCGGTTTCGCGTTCGCAGGGACTTCTCGTACACGACCGACCGCTTCTGGTCCGACGGCCTCGCGCTCATCGGCGACGCCGCCTGCTTCGTCGATCCCGTGTTCGCGACGGGGGTGCACCTCGCGACGTACGCGGGCTTGCTCGTCGGCCGAAGCGTGAACACGGCTCTCGATCGGCCATCCGCGGAGGCTCGCGCCTTCGCTGAGTTCGAGTACCGCTACCGACGGGAGTTCGCGTACATCTACCAGTTCCTCCAAGCGTGGTACGACCTGAACAAGGAGCGCGACGACATCCTTCGGACCGCCGCCGACATCGTCGGCGGTAGCGAGGATGACGACGGCGCGTTCCTCCGTCTCGTCTCAGGTGTGGCGGCGACCGAGGATGCACTCGGTGGCGTGGCCAGCGCGATCGATGGTGTACGTACGGCGCTCCAGGCCGTCGCGAGCAACGACGCGGCAACGTGGCCCGAGGAACTCCTCGGGAACAGTACCTTTCGCGAGATGATGCGGGAGTCCAGCCACCTGCAACGCGCAGCGGTGTCAGGTGTGGGTGAGCGCCGGTCGCTGGCTCCCGCGGGCGCACACTTGTTGGCGACCGCTGACGGCCTCGGCTGGGAGCCAGAGACGGACGACGCCGTCGGCGCCCCGTCGGCCCGCCGCTAACCCGCACAATTATCGGAAATATGCGGCGACCTATTGCGTAATGTGGACGCAATCGGATCAGATGGGGCAATGTACGTGCGACTGACCAGAATGCTCGGAGTTATGCGCGGCTCACCGACAACGCGAGCGGTTCGCCTGCTGACGCGGACGTCCCGGCCCCTGGCCATCCTCCTTGCCGCTGACGTCATCCTCCACCTGGCCTGCCCCTTGCTCGTCCTTGTCGCCGGTGGCCAGATGGTCTCCCACATCGCCGGGGCGGTCGGCGACGGCTGGGGCTCGCCCGCGGGCGGTCGGCTGGTGACGTCGCTCATCCTCCTCGGCGCGGCGCTCGCGGCGGCGATCCTCACTGCGCCGTTCCACGATTGGCTGGCGAGGACGATCAAGATGCGAGTCACGTTCGCGATGCGGTCGCGATTGATGGCAGCCGTGTCGCAACCAATCGGTATCGCGCACCTCGAGGACACCGCGATTCTTGACCGCGTCGCCATGGCGAACGGCACTCTGAGGACGTTCTTCCCCGGCGACGCGCCGGCAATCCTCGCGCGCGTCGTGACGCGACGCTTCACGTGGGTTATCGGTTGCCTCGTGGTGGGCGCGTTCCGCTGGTGGCTCGGCCTCGCCCTTCTGCTCGTCTGGCAGCTGGCGCGTGGTCCTCTTCTGCGGAGGATCAACGAGCACGTCTCGGCGTCCGGTGGCAACGCCGCCGTCATGCGTCGGGCTGAGTACTTCCAGTCCCTCGCAACGAAGCCACCGGCGGCGAAGGAGCTACGGGTGTTCGGGCTCGGACCTTGGGTGATCGACCGCTACCGGACGCACTGGTCGGAGGGGATGGCGGAGCTGTGGCGCATCCGTGACGGGACGTTCGCGACGACCGCGTGGGTGGGCGCCATGCTCCTGCTGGTCTACATCGGTTCGTGCGGCGTACTCGCAAAGGCGGCGTACGACGGCGACGTGTCGCTCGCGCACCTTGCGGTGCTCCTGCCCGTGCTCTTCCTCACGATGACGGGTGGTCGGGTCGACTTCGACGACATCATGCTGGCGTTCCAGCTTTCTGCGCTTCCCGAGCTGGACACACTGGAGACCGACTTGTCACGCCGCCGCTCGGAGCTGCTCGGACGGGCGGCCGTCACGGCCAAGCCGTCCCGCGCGATCCGGTTCGAAGGCGTCTCCTTCCGCTATCCGGGTGCGTCGAGCGACGTGGTCGACGCACTCGATCTCACGATCCCGGCCCGGTCGTCGACCGCGATCGTCGGCGCCAACGGCGCCGGCAAGACCACGCTCGTGAAGCTCCTCGCTCGGCTGCACGACCCCACGAGCGGCGTCATCACGGTTGACGGCGTGCCACTCGACGGCCTCGATGCCGCGGCGTGGCAGCGCAAGGTCGCAGTGCTGTTCCAGGACTTCCTCCGCCTGCCGCTAACCGCCGCGGAGAACATAGGCCTCGGGGCCCTCGAGCACCTCGCCGATCGCGACGGCCTTGTCGAGTGCGCGGAGCGGGCGGGCGCGCTTGCGCTCATCGAGTCGCTGCCCGACGGGTGGGACACCTGCCTGTCTCGCCAGCTGACCGGCGGCGTCGATCTCTCCGGTGGAGAGTGGCAGCGCGTAACGCTCGCACGCGCGCTCTTCGCCGCGCGGCATGGTGCGTCGGTCCTCGTGCTCGACGAGCCAACGTCCTGGCTGGACGTACGGCGCGAGGCCGAGTTCTTCGAGCGCTTCCTCGATCTGACCGAGGGCCTGACGACGATCGTCATCTCGCATCGGTTCTCTACCGTCAGGCTTGCCGACCAGATCTGCGTCCTGGACGGAGGTTCGGCGATCGAGGTGGGATCGCATCGTGACCTGATCGAGCGGGATGGAACCTACGCGCGGACGTTCCGCCTCCAGGCAGACCGGTTCCTCAAGGGGAGTGAGCCGGTCGGATGACGAGGCTCAAGAGCACACTCGACTTCATGTTCCTCGATGGCTTCCGAGCCGCGCCGCGCCTCATGTCGGCGACGCTCGCCGTCGCCATCCTGAGCGGCCTCGCTCACGCGAGCTTCCCGCTAGGGTTCAAGTTCTTCATCGACGCGGCCGTCGCCGCCGACGTGGACAAGCTCCTCTTCGGCGTGATCCTCAGCGGCGCCCTGATCACGACTGTGTGGCTCACATCGACGCTCGACGCCAACATCGGGTTCGGCCTCATCGACCGCATGGAGCTCTTCGTCTCCACGCGCATCGCCCAACGCGTCAGCTCGGTCATGTCGATCGAGCACCTTGAGCGGCCGGAGTACCTGGCGCAACTCGAGCTCCTGGAGCAGAACCGCTACATGCTCCGAGAGGCGCCGCGCCAGACCCTCACTGCCGTATCTTCGCTCGTGCGCGGCACGGCGATGGTCGTGCTCCTCGCGAGCGTTCATCCCGTGCTGTCGCTGCTGCCGGTGGCCGGCATCGCACCGGCCTTGGCGCAGTCACGGGCGGTGAGGCGCCGCCAGCGCGCGCAGGAGTCGTGCGTGGAGCACATGCGCCTCGCCGATCAGCTGTTCTCACTCACCTCCACGGCGGGTCCCGCCAAGGAGCTCCGCGTGTACGGCCTTAGCGACGAGCTGCGCCGCCGTCACGACGACATCGGGCGAGTGGTGACCGGCGTGATGATCCGTTCGGCGGTCGCCGAGTCCGTTATCACTGCTGTCGGCTGGCTCGTCTTCGTGTCCGCGTTCGTCGGCGCGATGGCGCTCGTGATCCAGCGAGCGGTCGCTGGCGACGCCAGCCCCGGGGACGTCGTGCTCGCGGTGGTCCTCGCCCAGGAGGCCCGGCAGCTCCTCGCCGTGATCGCGAACGACGTCGTCACGATGGTCACAACGGCACGGACCGCGGCGCGAGCAGCGTGGCTCGACGACTACGTCGCTGCGGCAACGCGGTCGGCCGCCGGGATCGCACCGCCTTCGCTGCTGCGTCACGGCATCGCCTTCCGCGACGTGTCCTTCCGCTATCCAGGGACCGACGTCGACGTGCTTGAGGATCTGGACGTTCAATTGCCCGCGGGCTCGAGCGTGGCCATCGTGGGCGAAAACGGCGCCGGCAAGACGACGCTGGTCAAGCTTCTCACGGGGATGTACTCGCCCACCAAGGGGTCGGTCTGCATCGACGAGGTTGACCTGGACTCCATTGCACTCGAGGAGTGGCGGAACCGGACGACGGCGGCGTTCCAGGACCACGTCGCGTTTGAGC
>CAZWDB010000089.1:0-17962 GCA_964632885.1 uncultured Acidimicrobiales bacterium
CCGGGCCACGAGCCGTCGGATCCACCCGTGCAGCCAGAGCTGGATCAGGCCGCCGTGGGCGTGCACGACCACTCTCGCGCCCGCAAGCCTGGCGGCGGCCGCCAACGCACTGGCGCGAACGAGCGTCACGCCTGGGGCGAGCGCGGAGTGGATGTGCACAACGTCCGCCGTGCGCGCCGCGCGGAACACGTCGACGGCATCGCGGGCCGTGCGTACGACGTTGATAGCCGTCGCCCGGCCGCCCACGCGCGTCCCGCCGCGGCTCAGGTTGAGGAACCGCAAGTCCGTCACTTCCGCGAGCGCGCTCGTCTGCAGCGCGGCAAGGAACGCGGGAATACCGCCGGTCTCGGGTGGGCCCTTGCCGACGAGCAGCACCGAAAGTCGCTCCACGCCAGGAGACGATACGGCGGCTCCTGTCACGCGGCCGACCACGATCGAGAAATCTCTCGAGTCGAGCACAGACGTGGTTGAGACCCTCCGCAAGTGCCTCGGCCTGCTTGGTACAGGGAACCGGTCGCGTTGGCTCATCCTCGTCTGGCTCGCGCTGCTCGTCAGCATGTTCGAGGCGACCGGCGCGCTGCTCGTGTTCGCACTCCTCGGCCTGGCGACCGAGCCAGGCGGCGAGTTGGAACTGCCACTGGTAGGCGACATTCGAGGTGCGCTTCCCGACATGCCCCACCGGCAGCTGCTCACGTGGGCGGCAGCGGTGATCGCGCTGTTCTTCGTCCTGCGAGCGATCACCTTCCTCTCCCAGGCGTACCTCCAGCACCGCATCGCGCAGAATGCCGCCAGCCGGCTGGCGGTCAGGCTGCTGGATGGCTACCTCCGACTGCCGTACGAGATGCATCTGCGCAGGACATCGGCGGAGCTCATCCGCAACACATACGACTCCGTGCAGGTTGTGGCGACTGAGGTGCTCGTGCCCGCCGCCAGGATCATCTCCCAGCTCTTCATCGTGGTGGGAATCTTCACCGTCTTGATGACCACTGCGCCCCTGGCCACGATGCTCGCCGCCGCCGTACTTGGACCGATAGTGCTGCTGCTTCTCAAAGTGGTTCAGCCGTGGCTGAAGTCACTGGGACGCGCCCGCGAGGCCATGGCCAAGAGCAGCATCGAATCACTCCAGCAGAGTCTGCAGGGCATGCGTGACATCAAGGTGCTGGGCCGGGAGTCCTACTTCAAGCGCGACTTCGCCCAGCAGCGCCAGGCCCTGGCCCACTCCATGTACCTACGCGGCGCCTCGTCCGACATCCCGAAGGTGACGATGGAGACGACGCTCGTCCTCTTCATACTCGGCTTCTTCGCTCTCACCGTGGTGCAGGGGCGTGCCGGCAGCGAGGCTCTGTCGGTTCTGGGCTTGTTCGCCTATGCCGCCCTGCGCCTCCAACCCGCGCTCAACACCGTCGTGCACGGCCTGAACTCCCTGCGGTTCGCCACACCTGCAATCGATCAACTTGCCGACGATCTCGAGCTCATCGAGAGTGCCGCGACTCGGGCTGCAGCAGGGGCGGCGACGGCGCCACCCCTTCCGTTCCAGCACGAGCTGAGGCTAGACCGGATCTCCTTCCGCTACGAGGGGTCGGCCACCGACGTGTTGCGCGACATCGACCTGACCGTGCGCCCTGGGCGGTCGATCGGCCTCGTCGGACCGACCGGCGGGGGGAAGAGCACGCTGGTCGACATCATGCTCGGGTTGTTGGTGCCGACGACCGGGCGCGTCACCGTCGACGGCATCGACATCCATGAGCAGCCCGCCGCATGGCAGCGCAACATCGGCGTCGTGTTCCAGCAAGTCTTCTTGGTGAACGACACTCTGCGGCGCAACATCTGTCTCGGCCTCTCCGACACCGACGTCGACGAGCCGATGGTGCGGGAGGCCGTCATGCTCGCCCAGCTCTCCGATCTCGTCGCGTCGCTTCCGGAAGGGCTCGACACGGTCGTCGGCGAGCGCGGGGTGCGACTCTCTGGGGGCCAGCGCCAGCGGGTGGCCATCGCCCGTGCCGTGTACCGCGATCCCCCCGTCCTCGTCTTCGACGAAGGGACGGCGTCGCTCGACACGCTCACCGAAGCCCAAGTGATCGACGCCCTCGAAGCACTGCGCGGCAGGCGTACTCTCATCACCGTCGCCCACCGCTTGGCGACAGTACGTCGCTGCGACCTGATCTTGCTGATCAGAGACGGTCGGATCGCCGCGTCGGGCACTTACGAGGAGCTCCTCGAAGGGAGCCCGGAGTTCCGTGCGATGGCAGGCCTGCCGTGACCGGCTGCGACCGGGCCGAGGCGGTGACCGCGGTCGCTCGCGCCCTCGAGTCTGCCGGCATTCGGTGGTGTCATCTACGGGGTAGCCAGGACGGAACCGATGTTGACCTCCTGGTCGAGGCGGGCCGGACGCACGACGTTGATGCCGCGATGGTGACAGCCGGCTTCGTGAAGCTCCGCGCATGGGGCCGGCAGCGCTTCTACCTCACCATGTCGGCCGGGCCGGCGCGGCCCTGCGACTGGCTCGCCGTGCACGTCACCGACGAGCTCGCCTTCGGCCGCCACTACGAGTTGGTGCTCGGCGGGGCCGACGCCTGCCTCGGGCGGGTCGTAACTGGGGCAGGCGGCGCTCCGACGATCGCGGGGGAGGACGAGTTCTGGGTGATTTTGCTGCACGCCCTTCTCGACAAGGGTCACCTCGCCGAGAAGCACCGAGAGCGGCTGCGCGTGCTGGCACCGGTAGCAACGCCATCGGGCTCAGTTGCCGAGCGTCTCGCACAGCGCGCCGGGCCGAGCTGGCCACCGGACTTGTATGAACTGGCTGCCGCAGGCAAGTGGAGCGAGCTTGAAGCGTTGACGCCTCAGCTACGGGCAAGCTTCGGTCTCCGGCGCGTGGCGGGGCGGCGCTTGCGCAACCGGTCCGCTCTTGTCGCGCGTAAGGCGACGGAACCGGTTACGAGCCGAGGCATCGCGGTGGCACTGTTGGGCCCCGACGGTTCGGGGAAGTCGACCCTGGCCACTCGGCTCTGCCATTCGTACTTCTTCGGTGGCAGAGTCGTCTATCTGGGCTTGCACAGCGCGGCTGATCCCGTCGTCAGCCTCCCTGGCGTGCGGTTCTTGCACCGGCTCGGCCGAGTCGCCTGGCGCTCGCTCGGTGCTCGCTACCACATGGCCCGTCGTCGGATTGTCGTGTTCGACCGACACCCGTACGACGCGCTCGCGATCGGCCGCACACGGCCGATCGTCGCGCGTGCCCTCACCGCGGCCGCGGTTGCGCCCGACCTGGTTCTCGTGCTCGACGCACCCGCCGAGGTCCTGCACGATCGCAGCGGTGAGCACAGCCCCGCGCAGCTCGACCGCATGCGCGTGGGCTACCTTGCCCTCGCCCACCGGCTGCGGAACGCGGAGGTGATCGACACGACGGTCGATCCCGATGCCATCGTGGCGCAAGCGATCACCGCAGTTTGGAACGCTATCCGTAGCCGGGCCGGACAACCGCCACGGTGATCGACTTCGCACTCGAAGCGGACATTCGAGCCGGAGCCAACCGGGCGCTCGACCTCGGCTGGACGAACTGGATCTACCTGCTTCCTCGCCTCGACATCGACACGGCGCTCGTCGACGAGAAGACCCCTGAGCCGGTACTTGACGGTCTGGGTCGGCTCGGGGTGCGCGTCGAGCGTCGCCACACCACGGCGAGCCTGGACGCTCGGGCTGACCTCCTCGTCACGGGCCCCGGCGACTCCGGGTGGGCACGGGGCTTTCCGGGTCCGATCCTCCAACTCGGGGGGTCTCGGCGCGGTGAGGCACGGCTCGGGACCGAGGGCCCAGTACCAGCTGTGCCCGTCCACACCCTCGAGGTCCCTCTCGGCAACCCGCGCCGCCACCGCGCCACGGCACTCGGCGCCCGACTGGCGCGAGCCGCCCAACGGGCCGCCCGGCGTGCCCGGCTCGCCCCACCTGCGCCGGATCGAGCAGAGCGCACCACGTCAGTTGCTGTCGTCGCGTCCGAGGCTGACTCGGGCCTCACCGCAAGGCTGTCGGTGTCAGACCACGATCTGCGTCACCTCCCCGCATACGTCGCAGCCGCCGCCAACCGCACGAACGTGTCGTCCGCGTGGCGCGTATTGCTTGAGGGTGACTACCGCTCACAGAAGGTCGTCTTCTTCACCGGGGAGCTCGCCATCAAGGTGTCACGCGATCCGGCATTCTCCCGACGCCTCGACAACGAACACTCCTCGCTGCTGGCGGTCGCCAATATCACGGGAGTTGTCCCCGGCCCCGAGCCCCGCTTTCAGGCTCGCCACGCCGGTCTGTCGATCGTGGGGCAGGACGCCATCAACGGTGAGCGGTTCTCCGCCCGCGCGCAGTGGCATCCCAGCGATCCCCTTGCCGGACAGGTGCTCGACACACTGGCGGTCCTTGGACGGCCGCCACTCAGAGGCACCGCCTCTGCAGACGAGGCGACCCGATCACTCCATGCGCTCGTCCGGCGCTACACCGAGCTCTACCGCCCCGATGCAGAGCTCCGCTCGTTCCTCGAGGCACGGCTCGCCGATGTGTCCGGGACCGAGATGCCCACCGTCTTCCAGCACGGGGACCCAGGAACGTGGAACATCGTGCTCGAAGGCAGTGAGGTGCGGCTGCTCGACTGGGAGAACGGCGAGGTCCGCGGTGTGCCCACGTGGGACGCCTCGGCCTTCGTGCACGCCTACACCGCTCGCGCGTTAGCCCATCGGGGTGTGCGCGTCTCGCCGTCGACAATGGCTCGCGTCCTCTTCGCCGATACCGAGTGGAGTCGCTGGCACGGCGCCGCCCTGCAGCGGGCGGCCGGAGCTGTCGGGCTCCCGCAGCGCCTCGTAGCGCCGATCTTGGCGCTCCGCTACGTGTACCAAGCCGTGAAGGACATCCCGCGGCTCGACCCTGAGGCGGTAGCCCACGGGCAGGCTAACCGGATGTTGTGGGAGTGCCGCCGCGCGTGGAGCGGGGTCGCGATCAGCCGGCTCCAGCAGGTCTGAGGTGAGCGACGGGCCGCCGGTGGTGACGGGCGCGCAGACGCTGGCGGCGTTGCTCGGCGACTCCGACGCCGGTCACGTGCGCGATCCGGCGCGATGGGACCTCCCGCCCGGACCGCCGGACGCCGGCGACGTGATCGTGTGGGGAGCGCCGCCCGCGTCGCCCGGGTCTTCCGGAGCAGAGCTGGCGACCCGGGTGGCGAGGCGTGAGGTGGCTCTAGCGCGGCTCCGCGTCTCGGCCCGCTGGCCGGTCTCTTCACGCCATCGCCTGCCCCCTGCGGCTCTTCGAGGCGGCCGGCTCCACAATCGCCTGAGGCGCCTCCTGCTCGGCGGCGTTCTGGTTGAGCTCCGCGGCGAGCAGGCCGCGCCGAGACCCATCGATCGAGTGCTTGACGACGCCGGCCTCGTGGCCGACACCCTCCGGGTCACGGTGAGCGCAGGCGGCGGCGTTATGGCGCGCGGGGTACGCGGCGACACTGCCGTCGTGCTCCGCATCGGCACCGCCGGCACGCCCGCCGACCCCTCCCATTCCGCGGATGCACTTCGTCATTTGGAGTACACGGCCCACGCGTTCCCCGCGCCGCGGCTCCACGCGGCTGGCCGCACTGACAGCTACTCCTGGACGGTCGAGTCCGCGCTGTCCGGCGCGCGGCCGCGGCGCGTCAGCCCACTCCTAGCCCACGAGGTCGCGGAGGCGTGCGCGACGATGCCGGCCGGCGAGCAACCGGTCACCGCGACCTTCGACGACCTGAGCACGCTCGCCAGGCTGCTACCACGCCACGCGGCAGAACTGAACGAGCTGGCCCGGAAGGTCATCGTCGCGGTCGAGGGCGTTCCCGGTCGCATGCGGCATGGTGACCTGTGGAGAGGCAACCTCCTCACGCGCGGGGCTCGCATCAGCGGAATCATCGACTGGGACGCGTGGCATCCCGCGGCCCTGCCGGGGACTGATTTGTTGCAGCTCCACGCGACCGAGGAGCGTATGGCGACGAGACGCTCGCTCGGGCGGATGTGGGCGACCCGGCCGTGGGACAGCTCTGACTTCAGAGCGCTCACTGCGCCGTACTGGACCCGCGTCGGTGTGCGACTCGACGACGACTACGGCGACCTGCTCGGTCTCGCCTGGTGGGCCACCGAGATGGCGGGGACAATGCTGCGATCCGGTCGACCGACACGCGACGAGCAGTGGGTCCGCGAGAACATCGAGGTCGTCCTCGAGCGGTGCCAATGAGCCTGGCACCGGTACGGTACGTGGTGATGCCGTCGCCGGACGCCGGGCGTGAAGCGTCGCCCGAGACCATCGCTGCCGAAATCGCCGGCGCGCTCGACTCGAAGGACCTCCCGATGGCCGAGCGAGGTTTCGACCGCGCCGAGGTCGAGGCGGAAATGCTCGGTGCGCGCATACTGATTCGGCAGGCGGAATCGAGTGACGATACCGAGCGGTTGGCTCGCGACCTGGAGGAGGCGCGGTTCACGCCCGCGGACGGTGGCTTCGATCCGGTGGCGGTGCGAGGTCTGCTCGCCCGCACCGTGTCGGGCGTGCGCAGGCTCGGCCAACTGTTGCCCAGCCGCAACGGCACCCCCGTAACAGAGCAAGACGCGGCCGACCAGATCATCGCGGACGCCAAGCAGGCGGCGGCAGCCATCATTCGTGCGGCCTACGACGAAGCCGTCGCGCTCACCGCCGGCGACGCCATCAACCCGGAAGACGCCAACCAGCGGCTGCGCGAGCTCCTCCGGCAAACAGCGCGTCTCCGTGACGAGGCACGGGTCGCGATCGCCCAGGAGATGACCGAGTACCGGCAGCGCCGGCTCGAGGAGGTGAACCGGGAGATCGAGGAGCGCCGCGCGGAGCTAGGTTGAGCCCGTGTCCGGCAGGCTCACGGCGCGCGAGCTGCGTCACCCTTCCTCGTCGCCAACGTCAACGCTCGCGGGCGTGGGAGCCGAGCAGAGCGCCGGAGTCCTCGCCGCATGCTCCGATTAGGTCTGGTGAACACGACACCCAGGAGATCGCCCGGGAGGAACTGTGCGGCCAGCCGCTCGACCTCTGCCTTCGCCACTCCTTCGGCGACAACCAGTACGAGGCGGCCGTTGGGCGGCGTCAGCAGCGGCAGGTCATATTCGGACGGGCCATCGATGAGGACGGGCGCTACCGCCCACACTCTTCCACCCGGAACTTCAGCGGCGACCACCACCTGATCATCGTCATGGTGCGCGGTCGCCAGACGTGCCTCCTCAGTCGAGGTGACGAGGTGGACCACTGCTGAGTGCGAGAGAACGCGGGCAACCATCACGGCGACGCGCGTTCGCTCCGACGCCGCACCCGCGGGCGCCAGGACGGCCGCCATGCCGGCAAGATCGGGGAAGAGCTGGCGTGCCAGTGCCGCGGCCCCGGGGGCTGGCTCTCCCCAGGGACGGGAGCCGCGGCGCGCCCGCTCGAGCACGAGAACAGATATGACCCGGCTCTCCGTGGCCCTCGCCGCGTCTGCGGCCGTGAGGATCGGTCGGCGCGTGACCAACCACAGCGCGAGTAAGCCGCCCGCCAGCGCGACGCCGGCGACGAAGCCAACTGCCGCCCCCTCCAACCCACTGGGACGCGCCAGAGGCGTGTCCGGTGGCCGGGCCGTGTCCTGCACCGAGAAGACCCCGACGCCGGGACCCGACTTGGCGAGCTCGCCCAGAAACTCGGTCGCGACCCGGTTGGCGATGGCAGCTGCGAGCTGCGGGTCTTCGGACTTGCCCACCACTGCCATGATCACGGTGTTCTCGAAGGGTTCGAGCCGAGCCTGTTCCGGGATCAACCGGCTGGCGCGAAAGGGGAGCGCGTCTGGGCCGGAGGTGGCACGCTCCGCGACAGCGCCACTCTGGAACACCGCCTCGGCGAACCGCGGCAGCCCTTCGGGCCGGATGGCCAGCTGGTTGGCGACTACCAGCGCCGAGGCTTCGTACTCAGGTGCGGGAGCCTGGGCGACGACGGCCGTGCCGACGAGGAGCGAGAACGCGACAACGACAGCAAGCAGGCTCCAGAACGTTCGGGCGAGCGCGATCGCGATCTGGGCCGCCACGCCCCCCTCGGCCACTCCGTTCATACGTGTGCATCCAGTGGGGCTGCGGCCGGCTCACGGCTCGCTGCCGGCAAAGGGGTGTGGGATAGCGCGACCACGACGGCATAGATGAGAACGAGCCAAAAGTACTTGAACGACAGGTTGCCGAGGAACATGTTGCTGGTCAGCAAGCCGGCCATGGCCGCGAGCGGGGGGCCGCGAACCGCCGCGGGCATACGCAGCAGCGGTGCGACGGTGAGGAAGAGAGCGGCCGCAAGCAGAGCGACCGACAGGAAACCGGTCTCCACCGCCGCGCCCAGCCAGATGTTGTGCGCCCGGACGTTGAGCCGGTAGCTGAAGATGTCCGGTGTCTGCTGGGCAACGGCAGAGTGCACCTCAGGGAAGGTCCCGAGTCCACTGCCACTCCAACAATGGGTGACACAGGCACGCTGCGCGACGCGCCATACGTCGTCCCGGCCGGTGGATCCCGTACGCGACAGCCGTTCTACTTGGTCTGGCGCGAGCAGAAGCCCAGCCGCAACGACGAGAAGAGCGAGGACGCCGGTCGTCGCGGCTGTCCGGAGCGGGCGGCCGTGATGAGCGACGAGCACGACGATCGCAACCGCCGCGGCGACCATGCCTCCCCTTGACGCCGTAAGCACCAATCCCACCGAGAGGAGTAAGGCAGCGGTCACCGCACCGGTACGCCTCCAGCCCACCTCGGATCGGATGCGCGAAAGTGCGACTATCAGAGGCAGGACCAGAACTGCTGCGGTGATATTGGGATCAGCGTCGGCGCCGCCCGCCGTCGCGAATCGCGGGATCCCCGCGGCCTTCTCCGGTAGCTGGTCTGTCAGCAGCAGATAGAAGCCGAAAGCCGATGCCGCCACTGCGCCGGCAAGGACCCCGTCCTCGAGGCGCCTCGCGTCGTCTCCGCTTGCGGGCATCAGTGCTACCGCGAGGAAGAGCGCAACGAGGCTGACGAGCACGAGGAGGTAGTCGAGCGTGACCTGCCGGTCTACGGACCAAAGATAGGTGAGGCCGTTGAGCGCGAGGAACAGGAGCCACACCGGAATCGAGGGAACGAGCCGCGGCGCGCTGTGGCCCCCGAGGAGGAGATGGGCGACAATCGCCGCGATCGCTATCAATCCCGCGAGGGTCGAGAGCGTGTTGAACGGAGGTGGCAGACCGATTGGGAGCGCGATACCCGACCCAAACGGCACGAGCGCGGCGTAGAACGGGAGGACCGTCTTCATGGGCGCGCGCAAACCAACGACGACCCCCGCGAGGATCGCGGGGATCAGCGCCAGCCCGAGGAGCGCGGCCGTCACCCGACTCGTGCCGGCGCCAACGGTCGGCCGACCAAGCGTCGCAGGGTAGGATACGCAGGACTCGTCCGGGCCGAGAGGTACCAGGACTGAGTCTTCAGCCGGAGCGACCGGGTCCCGTTACCGGGATAGACCCCTACCCGCGGGACGCTGTGGCGCCCCCGGGGCTCTCGCCGCTCGGGCAGGGTGAAGGCGTAGCTGTAGCCGGCTCGCTTGGCGGCGGCGCGCACCGAGGCGTTGTGCTGGCCGCGCGGATAGGCAAGGTGAGGAACAGGCTCGCCCAGCAGATCCTCGAGCAACTCGCGGCTGTCCCGAAGATCCCGCTCGCACTCGCCATCCGAGAGCTCGGGCAAGATGTCGTGCCGGTAGCTGTGTGACCCTATCGTGATGCCGCTGGAATTCAACTCGTGAACCTGGCCGGCATCCAGCGTCCGTAGGGGCCAGGCAGGAGGTGTGTCGACCCAGTCGACCTCCCTTCCGGCCGACGTGAGCGTCTCAGCGACAACGAACACAGTCGCGGGGATCCCGTAGCGTCGGAGAATCGGTAGGGCGTGCGTGAAGAGGCTCTCGAACCCATCGTCGAAGGTAAGGGCGACATAAGGGTGTGGTAGCCGCCACTGCGGATCGAGACGCGCGACGGCCTCCTCGAGTGAGACGATCCGCCGATGCGACGACAGCCAACCGATGTGCGACGCGAAGTCCTGGGGCGTCACCGACAGCGGAGACGTCCAGTCGGGGTCGACGGCGTGGTAGGAGAGAATGGTCACGGTATGACGACGACCGCGGTGAGCCGCCGGGACACTCAATCCTACGCTCAGCCCATACGACCTCTGATCGCGCCGCCTGCGTGAAGATCCTCCTCTGCGCCGCTGACGCGCCGATCCCTCCCTTCAGCGGGCTCGGCCGCGTCGTGTACAACCTTGCGAAAGGGCTCGCAGTCGACCACGACGTTCGTGTCGTCGCACTTGGCGAACCGGCAGATGCCGCTCTCGGCTTCCCTGGGAGACTGGTGACGCCCCCTCCAGCCGGATTGGTCAGCAACGCAACCGCCTTCCTACGCGCCGCCCGGACGCGCCGTCCGCTGCGCGCCGCACCGCTGGCTCGCGCCATTCGGCCGGCCCTCACCGACGAGCTGCGTCGATTCGAACCCGATGTCGTGCACCTGCTGTCAGGGCGCATCGCCCTTGTTCATGACGTGATCGACAGGCCAGCTGTGCTCACCGCGCTGGACGCCTGGCATCTCAACGTCGAGGCACAGGCCGGCATCAGCCGAGGCGCGCGCCGCATCCTGCTCATGGCCGAAGCCGCACGCGTCCGCCGCTTCGAGGCAGAGGTGTGGGCAAAGTTTGCGCGTGTGGTGTTCGTCACCGACGAAGATGCGGACGCCATCCGAGCCCTGGCTCCCGGTCTGGAGGCCCGGGTAATCACGATCGGCGTCGACATTCCGCGCGTCGTGGCCACCGAGGTTGTCCGGAACCGGATCGTCTTCCACGGAGTACTTCGTTATCCGCCAAACGTCGCCGCGTGCCAACGGCTCGTGCGCAGAGTGCTCCCGCTGGTGAAGGAACGCGTGCCCGACGCAACCGTCGCGCTCGTGGGCCGTGAGCCAAGCTCCGAGGTCGTTGCCCTCGGCGCCGCGCATGGCGTCGACGTCGTAGGAGAAGTGGCCGACGTCGTTCCTTGGTTGGCCGGGAGTCGTGCGTACGCGTGTGCGGTGGAGTCAGGTACCGGTGTCAAGACCAAGGTCCTCGAGGCGATGGCGGCGGGAACACCAGTGGTCTCCACCTCCCGTGGCCTGCAAGGCCTGGACGTCGACTCAGGCGTCGAAGCACTGTGCGCTGACGATGACGCCGGTCTGGCCGAGCACCTGATCGCGGTGCTGCGCGACGACGACCTGGCCATCCGGCTGCGGGACTCAGCGCGCAGGTACGTGGCGGACCATCACCAGTGGTCTTCGGTGGTGCAACAGTACGAAAGCCTCTATCAGGAAGTCATGGTTTGAGCGACTCTGTCCTCGTCATCGACAGCCGGAACGGGCAGGCTCGCTCTGCTTTGGCCGCAGTGCGGGCACTCGCCCTGGGAGGCTTCCGGCCGATCGTCGCGACTGCGTCCCGATGCTCGCTCGCCGGGTCGTCACGGCACACATCACGGGTCGTCGATCTGCCCTGTGAACTCGATGACGCCTTCGGCGACGCAATCCAGTCCGAGATCGAGGCGGCAGACCACGTCGGAGTTCTCGCCGCGAGCGACTCGACCATCACCAGACTGGGACTTCCCGGATCCGACTTGGTGGACAAGAGGTACTTGCGGGATCGGGCCGTTGCCGTTGGCTTGGCCGTGCCCGCGACAGAGATCTTCGAGACCATGGCCGCCTTGCGGTCCGCGCGCGGCCGCCTGAAGTACCCCGTCGTCATCAAGCCGGCAGTGCCATCGGCTCCAGCGCGCCGCGCCGATCGCTCCGACGACGTCGACACGCTGACCTACGAAGGTGCGGTGCTCGTGCAGCCGTACCTGACCGAAGGCCTGCGGGCGCTGGCGGGCGTGGTCTGGGCCGGCCGGCTCGTCGCTGCGGTGCATCAGCGCTACCTCCGGACCTGGCCGGTCGACTGCGGCACCGCCTCCGCGGCGATCACCACTGCCGTCGACCGGCCTCTCGCCGACCGCGTTACCGAGATGCTCAAAGGCTACGACGGCATCTTCCAGATGCAACTCGCGGGAAGCACGGTGCTCGACCTGAATCCCCGCGTCTACGGCTCCCTGCCCTTGGCAGTCGCCGCGGGGGTGAACCTGCCTGCGATCTGGGCCACTCTCGCAAACGGCGCCAGCGTTCCGACGACGCGAGCAGTGGCAGGCGTCCGGTACCGCTGGATCGAAGGCGACCTGCGCCACTTCGTGCATGCCGCCCGCCGCGGCCAGGTCCCCCGCCTTGCCGAGGTGCTCCCCCGGCGAGGAACCGCCCACAGCACCGAGTCGCTGGCTGACCCGCGGCCTCTTCTCCGCCGGATGCGCCATGCCACGGGCCGGTGCTCGTGACAGACGAAGAGCGCGCACTGATAGCCCGGCTCCCGGCGGACTCGTTGGAACGGAACGGCGTACCAGACGAGGCGACCCGCGCTCGCCGGGAGCGCGCCGCGGTGCTCGCACGGGAGGTCCTGGCCGATGTCGCGGTCTCGAACGGGTTCCGGTGGTCGCCCTGCGGTCCAGGCTGGTCTACCGACCTTGACGTCCACATGCGCGAGCTGCCCGACAGCACGCGGCTGCTGGAGGCGGGTTGGCTCCCGTTGGACGGGCTCCTGAAGCGGCTCCGCAGCTCAGCCACGGGACGCTGGGCGATCCGCGAGAACGGCACGACGCTCGCCGGCGCCGACCTCCACCTCGACCCGCCCCCGGACGCTCTCGCGACGGTGCTCGCCCGCGCCCGTCGCCGTGGTGAGGTGCGGGCGCGCGAGATTCTCGAGCTGCGCCGTCTCGCGGCCTCCGGGTCAACGCTGCCCGAAGACGACGATGTCGTCGTCGCGGCCGCGGCCGGCGAGGCCGCGCTCGGCGGGTCCGTGCTTGCGCCCTACCGCGGCCGCGGACAGGCCTGCCCACCTGTCGCCCTCCGAGCGCGCTCAGGTCGGGCCCTGCGGCGCGGCTTCGGCGCCCTCCGGGGCCGGCAGGTCAATGTGGCGTTCAGCGGCGTGGACGGCGCGGGCAAGTCGTCACTCGCCGGAGCCGTCGCCGCCGAGCTGCAGAGCGCGGGGATACCGGTCACCATCGTGTGGGCCCGTCCCGGAATGCACATCGAGTTCCTCAGGAAGCCGGCCGGCTGGGCCCGCCGACTCCTCGGTCATCGACCCGAACCCGGTCTGCGGACCGTCGCTACGGGCAGAGGCGACACCTTCGCCAGCCGGCGCGGCGCGCTTGGCTGGCTGTGGTCGACGTTCATCACGGCCGCGTTCCTTGTGGATGTCCACCGGCAACAGCTGCCCTCCAAAGGCGTGGTGCTCTACGACCGGCACCAAGCGGACGCGCTGGCGACTCTCGAGCTCGCCTATCCCGACACGAACCGCCGGCTTCAGGAAGCCCTCGTGCGACTGCTGCTTCCACGCCCCGACATGACGTTTTATGTCGAGATCGACGCCGACACCGCGGTGGCTCGGAAGCCGGACGAGGTCTTCGGGGAGCGGGCGGTGAGGAGCCAGCTCGAGCGGTACGCCACGCTCGTGGCTCGCATGCCTCGGCTCACGGTGATCGACGGCCGCGCACCGCGCGCCGCACAACTCGACGCGGTGCTGTCTCAGCTCCTCGCGCCGTAGGGGCGGACCTCGCGGCGTCCCGGCTCGAATCCGTCGCAACCTTCGGACTCGAACTCGGGGTCGATCGGGAAGACATTTTCCCCCGACACCGCAAGGCCTCGGTAGTCGTCGTCGTTGAGGATCAATGCCGTCGCGCCGCCGCCGGCGTTCCGAGTCACGACGTTGGCGCGCCCCTCCAGTTGGTAACCCCGGATGTTGGCATAGCCGCCGCCCACGCCGTAGAGGAGGTTCCGCTCGATCCGGTTACCCGTCGAGCGCCACGCCACGAGCACGCTCTGGGAAGTATCCACGATGGTGTTGCGAACCACTGCCACGCGCGCGGCACCGCCGCTGTCCTCACTGGGCCCGCCGAGCTTTACGCCCATCCCGTTCGGTGCCCCGTACAGGATGTTGCGGGCGACAACACCCGGGCCGGCTTCGAGGCCGGTGTTCACGTAGATCAACTGGTCCTGGTTCACCTCGTTGGTGGGGACGGTGTCATGGATGCAGTTGCCGCGCACCTGCCAATGGGCCGGTTCGCTACCGGAGCCCGACGCCACTAGGAGCGCCGCGAACGACCGCGCGCCCCAGAGCTCGTTCCCCGTCAAAGCCCAGCCCGTGCCCCCGATCATCTTCACCATGTGCTCGTCGTGACGGTTGCGGGGATGCCAGGTGATTCCCAGCCCACGGATCGTCCAGTAGTCGGGGTCGACGAGCCAGAGCAGCCCGGCGAGCACCGGTCGCTCGCCCGGATGGGCCTCGACCACAATGGGCGCGGCCTCCGTCCCACCGCGGATGTCGACGTCGGTGATGCGCTCCTCGTAGTTGCCGCCTCGCACCACTAGCCGGTCCCCCGGTCTGAGGCGGGCGACAGCGGCTCCAAGGGTCCTCCACGGCGCTTCGAACGACCCCTCCGCCTCGTCATCGCCCGTGGGAGACACGACCATGACACCGTCGGACGCAGAATCAGTGCCCGCACGTCGCTCGGACTGCGAGCCGGTCTCGGCCGGCGCGCAGCCCCCGAACATGACCGCGACGGACAGCAGCACCGCAGCGCGCGTACGAGTGAGGCTCACATCCCCATAACGAGGAACGTTCGGCGCGCGTACTTGCCCAGCGCGGGTCGGACACGCAGCACGCGGTCGTCGAGGCGCCCGACCCACCGCGCCACCGCCACCTGCGCGCCACGTGGAAGCACGAGATTGAGCGGCATTAGGAGAATGGTGAGGAACTCCCGCTCCTCGTGCTGGAAGTGGTCCATCGTCGCCTCGCACAGGGCCCAGTCGGCTTCCGTCAGTGGATGTTCGTCGGCGGTGCGCGCCGCCGGAGTCAGGCGTCTGCCGATGCGGAGCAGCGGATGGTGGGCAAGTGGTTCCACGAAGATGGCGGTGCCCTCGGGCGCGAGCAGACGGCGGAGCTCCGTCACCGCCGCGGCCAGGTCGAGGTGGTGGAGGATGTCGCTTCCGATCACCAGATCGAACGAGGCCGCCGGCAGTCCGGTGGCGTGCGCGTCTGCGGTCGTGAAGTGTGTCCGATCGGACACACCTAGCTCCTCGGCTCGCGCGAGGGCCTTCTCGATCCGCGCCGACGAGATGTCGATCCCCGTTACGTGAGTCGCACCCTGGTCCAGCAAGTGGAAGGCAAAGCGGCCTTCGCCGCAGCCGTAGTCGAGGATGCGCTTTCCCGCGGGGTCATACAGGCCGTGTACCTCGTCGCTCCGGTTGAAAGCACCTATGGCCCGGGAGATCCACTTTCTGACCCGGGCATAGCGCGGGCTCGCGGAGTCGAAGAACTCCGCCTCCCGCTCGACGGTGCTCCGCCGCTCGTCATCGTCGATCACACAGTTCTCCTCATCGCGTTCCTCGCAGTATCGAAGATCCCCTCCCAGAATCCAAGCCCCCACCCGATGTGCATCGCCGCGAACGCCGCCGGCACCCAGCGGCGCGCCTCGGGAGGCAGCGAACGGGCGGAGCGAGCCGACGCGACTGCGAGCGCGACGCCGTACGGCATGACGGCTACGGCGGCCGAGCGGGGCCGCCGCAGACCGGTGACGAGGGCGATGACCAGCCAAGCCACGAAGCAAGGGGCTGCGAGGTGGCGCGGCGCCGCCGATCGCGGGTGGAGAGCCGCGACCTTGGCCTTGCCCCGGCCGTAGCGACGGTATTGACGGAACAGCTCTCGTATGGACTGCCGGCAGTCCCAGTCGATGTGAAGTTCGGGATCGAACAGGATCGCCCGTCCGCTCGCGCGGAGCCGATAGTCGAGCTCGAAGTCCTGGTTCACGCGGAGGTCCTCGTTCCAGCCGCCCAACTCCTTCACAACAGCTACCGGGTACGCGCCGAAGGGCACATGGTCGACTTCCGTAGGAGCGGTGCCGTAGTGGTAGGTCGAGTTGCCGACGCCGAATGGCGATGCCATCGCGGCCGCGATCGCCTTGCCGGCCGGTGTCCGCCCGACGCCGTCCTTCCGGCCGCCGACCGCCCCCCACCTTCCGGTCTCAAGGTGAGCGACCGCCCGGCGCACGTAGTCGGTTGGCACCACCGCGTGGGCGTCGACTCGGACCAGCCACGGCGCTCGCGCCGCGTCGAGGGCCAGATTCAGTGAGACGGGGATGATCTGCCGCGGGTTGTAGAGGATCTCGACGCGAGCGTCGCGTTCGGCATAGCTCTTGACGATGTCGGGCGTCCGGTCGCTGGACGCGCCGTCGACGACGACGACCTGAAGCCGTGTCTCGTCCTGGGCAAGCACAGAGTCGAGGCATGCCGAGATCGCGTCTTCCTCGTTCCTCGCAGGGACGACAACTGTCGCGATGGGTTCGCTCACTCTGGCCAAGGTATCCGGGGATCGGTTCCAGGCCACCGCGGTGTGCTCAAGCAGCAGCAGTTGGAGGTCGAAGGTACGGAAGGAACCAATTGATCACCGACCCGTCGAACAGGCACACCCGTCGCGAGGCGGCGCCGCAAAGCCACGGGGCTCTCTGAGCTAGCCGGGCTGCCGAGACCGGGACTGGTCGGCCGAGCACCCGAGAGGCTGCATGCCCGACCACATTCGATTTATGCCTTGCCAGCGATCTGTCGCGGCACTCCTGACGGCCATCCTGGCGGCAACACTGATTCTCGTCGTCGGCGCCGACCCGGCTGGGGCTGAGGGCACAACCTATGTGGTCGCTCCTTCCGGATCCGACAACGGGGCCGGTACCGCCCGCGACCCGTTTGCTTCCGTGGAGAAGGGTCTCGTCACGGTGCGCCCCGGTGACACGCTGCTCGTCCGTGGGGGCACCTACCGCGAGCGTATCCGGACACCCGTCACCGTCCCGGGACGGGCCGACGCGCCCATCTCCATACGGGCCTTTGCCGGCGAGCGACCTGTGATCGAGGGTCTGCTCTGGCTACGAGACCCGAGCTACTGGACCATCGACGGACTCAATGTCACGTGGTCAGCCGCGAACTCCTCGGGCGAGCACATGGTCAAGATGATCGACGGCATCGGATGGAATCTCGTGAACAGCGAGATCTGGGGAGCTCGCTCCTATGCAGGTCTGCTGGTCGCCAGCTCGAAGGCGGGCGAGCCCGCCAACTGGCGCGTCGCCAACAACTGCATCCACGACACCAAGCCGACCAACTCCACCAACCAGGATCAGCTGATCTACGCCAACACCGGCCTTGAGGCGGGCGCTGGCGTGATCGAACGCAATCTTCTCTTCAACGCCACCAACGGGATGGGCATCAAGCTCGGCGGCCCGTCTGAGTCGTCGGGCGGCGCCGCCCACGTCACTGTCAGGAACAACACCATCTACAACACAGCCCAGAGCATGCTCGTGTCGTGGCGGTCGCACTACAACACAATCCATGGCAACCTCATGGTGAAGGTCGGCACGAACTACGGCAACGTCCGCGGCTACCAACTGACGGGCCAGGGCAACACCGCGTACGGCAACGCGGGTGGGGACGCCCGCCTCTTCCTGCTGAACGACTCTGGCTACACGGGCATCGCCGATGGCGGGAACGCGTTCCCAGTCGACCCGCAGTTTGACTCCATCGGCTGTGACGCCCTCGTACCTCACTCTCCCGAAGCGTCGGGCTACGGCCGATATGCACCGGGTGTCACAACGACGGCGACAGGTACCGGCTCGGCCGTTGCCGCTCCCGACCTGAACCGGCAGGGCTACTGGCTGCTCGGCGCTGATGGCGGCATCTTCAGTTTCGGTGACGCCGCCTTCCACGGTTCCACCGGCGCCATCTCCTTGAACCGGCCTGTCGTCGGGATGGCCGCCACACCAACCGGACACGGCTACTGGCTCGTCGCATCCGACGGCGGCA
>CAZWDB010000090.1:0-17897 GCA_964632885.1 uncultured Acidimicrobiales bacterium
AACTTTGAACGCCCAGCCACGCCTGACGTGGTTCCGCGTTCAAAGTTGCTGACCGGGGGGTATGGCGTCGCGGACGTCCTCAGCCCGTCAGCTTGGGGAACGGAGCAGCATGTGGACGGTGAAGTCGGCGCCGCCGGCGAGGTCAGGGAGGGCTCCCGCGTAGCTCATGCCGATGCGCTCCATGACGGCTCGGGACCGGAGATTGTCATGGTCGGTACAGGAGACCACGGCATGCATGCCGAGGGTCTCGAAGGCGTAGCTGAGACCTGCCCGTCCGATTTCGGCTGCGTAGCCGTTTGCCCAGAACTGCGGGCGGAGCGCCCAGCCAATCTCGACCCAGTTGGCGTGGACGACCTCGTCCCGTGGCCCGCGGCGAGTCTCTGGCACCCAGGTCTCCTTGGGCAGGAAGTCATGGACCCGCCGCCAGTCGTGATCCGCTGGTGCCGGTGACAGACCGCCCCGGCCGATCAGCTCCCCCGTCCCGCGGTCATAGGCCATCCACTTGTGGACGCCGAGGTGACGCCATGAATAGGACCATGCCTTGGCCCGCCGGAGCGCCTGCTGTTGGGTCGGCTTTGAGCCGTCGTACCAGCGGGCCACTTCGTCGTCGTTGTGGATCACCCACAGGTCATGGGCGTGGTCAGCGGTGATGGGCTCGAGCCTCAGGCGCTCCGTGAGCGTCGCAGAGGCAGCTGCCGGTTCCTCCCGTTCGTTCGTCATCACCGCCGAGGGCGCTTGTCGCCCTTCCTGGCGCGGTGGATCTTCCGTACGTGGAGTTCGACGCGGTCAAGGAGCGCGCGTCGTTCCGCCGGTGTCGACGCCGGGACGGCTTCGAAGTCACCGCTGCCGAACTTGACATCGGCGTGGATGAGGCCGTCGTGGTCATGGAAGTGCAAGAAGGGTTTCGACCGAAACACAAAGCTGATCTGGGCGCCCCGCCCGACTTCGAGCCCGTCGATCGCCTTCAAGCACTCGAGGAGCTCGTCGTGGCTGAGGTCGCCGGACACGTCCCGGCCGCGGTTATCGCCGAGCCGGTTGCGCGGCGTACGCGTTCTCATCGGCTCGAACTGTTCTTCCTGGGATCCATCGCGGCGTGTCGTCATTGCATGGGCGCCCAACCTCGGCCCCGTCGCCAGGTGGCCTCGTCAACCCACTGCCTTGCTGGCAGGTCGCATGGTCCCAGACAGCAACCCCGCTAGCAACACACTTTCCTAGTCATGGTGCTATCTGCCGTCAGCTCGGGGCTCGCACGCTGGTCGGCCTTCGAGCAGGTTGAGCAGCTGGGCGACGCGGAACTGGGTGAGGAAGCTTCGGGGAACACCTCGTGCCTCCGCGCGGCAGAGCTGTCGGAGTCCGACGAGGATCGCGACCTGCCTCAGCAGTGCCATCGGGGCTGTAGAACCGGAGACCTCGGCGTGTCCTTCCAAGAAGGCGTCGGAGAGCCGGACGGGGTTGGTCTCTTGGTCGTGGAGGAGGAAGTGGGCGCGATCGAACTCGGGTTCTCCCCCGCGCAACTCGCCGAAGTCGATGAGACCCGAGTACTCGCCTTCGTGGACATAGATCGCGGTGACGTCAAGGTCGCCGTGCGACAGTGTTCCGTGACCGAGTCGACGTGTTGCCTGGGAAGCGATGACGTCGTCTAAGGCGTCCAGTTCGTGTTCGCCGAACAGCCCATCGAGTAGAGCGTGACGCTCGCCGAGATCGGCGGGGATGAACTCGTGCGCGAAGTCGGCATACCTCGAGACGGGCCCCTTCGGCGGCCACGACGGCGTGGTCCAGTCGATCCAGCCGAACCCGTCCACAGCGAGGGAGTTGAGAAGCGCAGCATCTCGGCCAGCACGACGAGCGGCATGGCGCGCAAGCTCGGGGTCCCGCACTTCAGACAGAGGCTCACCCGGGATCTCTGTCATCAACAGCAGCGAGCGATCCAGCTCCGGGGTTCTCCGCTCGACGGCGACAACCTCCGGCACGCTCGCGCCGAGGCGGCCCGCTCGTTGCAGTGTTTCAGCGAGGATCGTGAGGTCTTCGTCGCGGGTGTCCCCGACGAGGAGATAGAAGACATGGTCGCCGCTGCTGACGCGGTAGATCTGGCTCGAGACGCCATCGGCGGGTCGGGACACGGCGGGACGAACGCGGCTGGGGGCGAGGCGGTGGACTTCTCGGCTGAGAACATCGAGAGGGAGATCCGGCTGGCGCGGCAATTCCTTGCCTTTCGGCTAGTGGCCGCTCCGTGCGTTCAATCGTCAGATCGACGAAGCCGGCTCGGAGCGCGCCTGGTTGACCATCGACATCGGCGCACCTCCTCTCCTCCGGCAGCTGGTGACGCCCATCTTCGCGCAGAGCAGCCCATCAGACTTCTTGGAGATAGCACGACGGCGCGCGTCACCGCGCGAGCGTGCGAGTGCTCGCTGCAGTTGCGGCCCGCTCCGAGCGACCTCCGCGATCGGCTGCCGTTCGGCGAGTGTAGCCAGCGCACCGTCAACGATTTGCCGCGTCTCCTTGAGGTTGTCGGGCATTCAGGGCTCCGTGCTCGGTGCCAGGCACAGGCCAATCGTCATTGTCTTCTTCGCATCCGTGCGATCTGACGCGCCGCCACAACCCGGATCCGTTCTACAACTGGGCAAGAAGGGAGTCTTGTTGGTCTGCGATCTCCCCAAGCCGTTCGGCGAGTTCGCTGGTGGTGGCGCGCTCAGCCTCATCAAGGACGCCAACCCAGGCTTGTGTTTCGAGCTCGCGGATGTCGCGTCCGATTTTGAACACTCGGACGAACTCTTCGCTGTCACCGTCCATCAACGGGCTAAGCGCCTGGGATGCTGCTTGCCGGTTGGCCGCGAGGCGTTGTGCTGCGGGCGTCTCGAGCAACACTGGTACGAGATCGATGAACGAAAGCAGCCCGGCCTCGGCCAGTTCCTCTCGGGCAGCGTCGACGCCAGCGGCCAGGTTTCCCAGCCGGTCCTCGATAGTCGCCGCGTCGTCCGCGAGAGCGGCGATCGCGGCCGCCTGCGCGGGATAGACGACACGGCGCAGGATCTCCGCAAAGGTGGATCGGTGCGGGTCGGCAAGTCTGGGCACCGCGACCGTCAAGCGGTCATAGGCATGCCATGCGGGCGTGTCACGCACTTGGGAGAACGACGCCAACAGTGCGATGGTCGTGCGCCGTAGTTCGGTAGCCGAGACGTCATGGGCGGCCATGATGGCATCGACCAACGACTCCCCACTGAGCAGGCCGAGCAGGAGGTGTTCGGTGCCGATGTAGTCGTGGCCGAGTGCAACCGCCTCGTCGCGCGCTGCCTGCAGTCGCTCCTTGGCCCGTGGGGTGAACGGCGGGTGCTTGCGCATCTGAAACGCTCCCGGCCCGAGGGACTCCTCCACCGCGGCCCGTACGCGGTCCAGATCGATCCCAATAGTTGCCAGCGCCGCGGCAACATCCACCAACCGTCCAGCCGGCACGTGCCCCAACATGTCCGCCCGCAGTACCTCCGCTTCGAGGCCGTGGGCGCGCAGCACGTGATGGGCGACGCCTTCGCCTTCTTCTGCCATGGCAACCAGTAGATGTTCGGTGCCAATGAAGCCGTGTTGCCAGAGATGCGACTCTTGTTGGGCGAGGACAAGCACCCGCCGCGCCCGATCGGTAAAGCGCTCAAACACTGCTACTCCTTATTCTCCATAAGCCGCCGCCGAGCATGCTTCTGGTGGACCGCCTGCCGCGTGACATGTAGGGCTTCAGCAATACGTTCCCAGGTCCAACCTTCGTCTCTGGCGTTGTCCACCTGGAGACGTTCCAGCTCTGCCAGAAGTTCTGACAGCGCCCACACGGCACGGAGACCGGTCTCAGGATCAGCGTCCCCCGCCTGGGCAGCGAGCTTCGTTGCCGACACGGTTGTCAAGATACCTTGACAAGAGTGTGTCTGTCAAGTGCAATTGACAGACACAGAAGGCAACTCCCTGAGGCTCTTCAAGCGGCGATCCGCGCGCGCTGACTCGCACCAGTTGCGATATTCGGCTAGCAAGAGACCGACGGGCGGCTCCGTCGTTCGGTGCCGGACCGGCTCGCGCCTCGGACGCCGAGCTAGCGCTCGAGCTGGAACCGCGCCGAGACGAGGAATGGGAGTGGCCGGTCCGACTCCCACATCTCGGTAAGCCGAAAACGGCGAGTGGTGAAGGCGTTCATGTAGGTCGAGAGCATCCGATGGTTCGCGCCGACCCGGCCGCGCACCCCCACGCCGTCGGTGATCCACCAGCCTTCGTGGCTGTAGCCGTGATCGGGCATCCAGCTCGATCGTTGTGTCTCCGTGCCTGGGAAGCAGGGATGGAAGATCGTGAGGACAAACCATCCGCCAGGAGCAGTGACCCGCTCTACCGCATCCGCAGCGCTGTGAAGGTCGTCGATGTCCATGAGAGCCATGTCGCACACGACACCGTCAAACGGTCTTCCGTCCCACCACGTGTCGGGCCTGGTCGCGTCTGCATGCACGTACTCGATACCGTTCCGCGACTGCTCCTCGTGGCGGCGCGCGATCTCGAGCAAACGCTGAGACAGGTCGACGCCAGTTACCGAAGCGCCGTGGGCAGCCAACACCCGACAGAGCCGGCCTTCGCCGCAGGCGAAGTCGAGGATTCGCCGGTCGGCGAGGTCGTCGCGCAAGAGGGCCGGCAGCTGCGAAGGTCCCCACTCCTCGAGAACTGCGGCGTACCACTCCGCCACCGCGTCGTACCTCGCCTCGACTGTGCCTCCCCCCATGACGCTCCTCCAGCGGTCACTGCATCTTGGCACCCCGGCGTGCTGGGGCGGGCAGTCATCGAGGCACTGCCTCGCGGAGCTGGTTGACGTCTTGGCGCCTCCGCGCGATCTTGTGAGCAGCTTCACAAGATTGGAGTCCGACTTTGTCGGGTGTCTCGTTTGCTGATGGCGTCGTTGCTCGCCTAGGAGCACGAGCCGACGTGTCCGCGATCTGGCTGGACGGGAGCCGATCGCGGGGTAGCCACGACGAGCTGAGCGATGTCGACCTCGCGGTCGCGGTCGAGGACGCGGTGGTCGACACGTTTCTCCTTGAGCTCCCCGCGCTGATCGAGAGCGAGCTCGATCCAGTCCACATGTTCGTGCGGACGGCTGCTGCACGCGGTGACCCCCGCCTGGGCGAGGCTCGACCTGTTGACACGCACGAGGTCTGAAGTCGAGGGAGGAGTCCCTGGCCCGGTATCGGTGCTCGTCGACCGCGATGGCCTCGTCCGCGAGGCGGTAGGGCCTCAAGGGAATCCGCCCCGCCCGATCGTTGAGGAACTGTTCCGACTCCTGGTGCTTCTCCCGATCGTTGTGGCCCGCGGTGAGTGGATCGGTGCCTGCATCGCGACGGGGGCGATGACGGGGATGGTCGTCGAGCTGATGCAGATCGAGAACGGGACCGCGCGTGTCGGTGGGGCCCTCCGCCTCAATGAGCGTCTGACCGATGAGCAACGCGGCGACCTGCTCGCACTACCGGCGGTCCGGCCCGACCGTGACATGATCATCACCGCGCAGGTGGCGCTCGCTCGCCTTCTGCTGCCGCTCGCTCGCCGAGTCGTGCCGCCCGACCAGTATCCGCACCGGATGGAGTCGGCCCTGCGTGCACACATGGCGCGTCACGGCTTCGACCTCGACCAACAACCATGACCTAACCGTGGACGCCCGACGCCCGAAGGCCGGATGCCCGCCACGGGAGACGTCGACTCTGCTGTCGTAGCAGCGCCGGGTGTCCGTCGTCGCTTCGTTGGCCGCGGACCATGTGGTGCCTGTGGAAATCCATGCGGGGACCTCGGGCTCTTAGCGGCAGAGTGAGGCAGTGAGTTTGGTCCGGCTGAAGAGTGTCACGTGCCGATACGACCAGGGCAAGGTCGTACTGCGGGACGTGTCGTTCCGTGTCGATCGCGGTGAACGAGTGGCGCTGCTGGGCGGCAACGGGTCCGGGAAGACGACGTTGCTCCGGTTGATCGCGGGTCGCCTCGATCCCGAGAGCGGCAGCGTCGATCGCGACGACGGTGTGCGCTTCGCGTACTTCTCCCAGCACACGGACATCCCTGACGATGCCACACCCGTCGAGGTGCTCGAGACCGTGGTGGCGGATCACCTCGCGCTCCACGAGGAGCTCGAAACGATCGAGCGCCGGCTGACCGAGGGCGCCGGCACCGTCGACGCCCTCGTTGAACGCCAGCACGAGCTGCTCACGGCTATGGATGCTGAGGGCGCATGGGACGCGAGGCGTCGCATCGACACCGTCCTGTCGAAGCTCGGCTTCGACGATGTGCACCGCACCCGTCCGGCGCGTGAGCTGTCGGGCGGGTGGCGCAATCGGGCGGCTTTGGCTCGCGTCCTGCTCGAGGAACCGGACCTGGTGTTGCTGGACGAGCCGACGAACTATCTCGACGTCGACGGGATCGCGTGGCTCGAGACGTGGATGCGGTCACTCGGTGGCGCGGCCGTGATCGCGTCACACGATCGTCACTTCCTCGACCAGGTCGCGACCCGCATCGTCGAAGTGGAAGCCGCCGCGCTCGACGAATACCCGGGATCGTTCTCGGAGTATGTGCGGTTGAAGGACAGCCGCAGGACGGCACTAGAGAAGCGCTCACGCGTCGAGGCCGAGCTGTGGGCGTTCGAACTCGCCGCGATCGGTGACCGGCGCGAGGCGGCTCGCAACCCGAGCCGCTTCCTCAAGCGACGGCTGGCCGACATAAAGAAGGACGTGACTCCGCCGCTCGTCGACCAGGTGTTGACCGACCTCTACGCCCGGTTGAGGATCGGCGACCAGCTCGGCCGGACCGAGCAGCTGACAATCGAGCGCGGCGGGCGTGTTCTTGTGCGCGACCTCGACCTCGAGATCACTCGCGGCAGCCGCATCGGCGTCATCGGCCCCAACGGATGCGGCAAGTCGTCACTGCTCGCCGTGCTGGCGGGCGACCTGCACGCCACCGCCGGTCGCATCCTGCAACCCCAGGGCTCGCAGTACCCGACTGCGGGCCGAGTCGTGCGACCGCCCGGCGCCTTGTGGGTCTCCTTCGCCGCCGTGCGCGACGCCCTCGACCCAAATGAGTCGCTGACGCATGCCGTCAACACCGCGCCAATGGTCGAGACCGCGCCGCGCAAGCAGGTGCACCGGTTCCTGGAGATGCTGCGGTTCACCGAGCTCGATCTCCGGAAACCGATCGGCGACCTGTCCGGCGGGCAGCAAGCCCGCGCGGCGCTCGCCGTGTGCCTCCTGTCCGGCGCCGGCGTAATGCTCGCCGACGAACCCACCAACCACCTCGACCTCATGAGCACACAGGTGATGGAACGAGCGCTCCTGCACTTCCCCGGTGCCGTGATCGTGGTGAGCCACGACCGCTTCTTTCTCGACAAGGTCGCGAATCGGCTCCTCGTGTTCGAAGGGGACGGCCGGCTCCGCCACATCGAAGGCACATGGACCACCTGGGACGCGCAAAACCGCCACTGACCTCCGCATCCCAGCCAGGCAGAGCACGCGGTGCACCGTGCAACGACGGCGGATTACCGTAACTTGCGGGTCAGGAGATCATCTGAGGAGGTGGGTGTGGCGCGTCTCGGACCAGGAGAAGGGACTCGTCGTTCCGCTCGCGGGAGTGAGATGTTCTTCAAAGCTGTTGGCGCAACGACCAATGGGCGGTTCTCGTTGATGGAGCGTTCGCTGCCCGCTGGTGGTCCGATGCCACCAGCCCATCAGCATGTCGGGACTGAGGAGGCCTACTTCGTCTTGGATGGCGAGGTGGAGTTCCACGTCGGCGAGGACGTCTTTGTCGGGCTTCCCGAGACGTTCGTTCTCGTGCCGTCCGGGATCCGTCACACTTTCGGCAACACTTCGTCCTCGTCTTCACGGCTCCTCGTGTTGCACACGCCGGCCCTCGACGACTACTTCCGGGATCTGGAGGAGCTGTGGTCCGGCGCCGAGGCGCCGTCGCGGGACGAAGAACTCGCGTTGATGCGACGCCACGGAATGGAACGGGCATAGGCCAACGGCCGGGCGAACCCGCCGACGTTCGCAAGGCGGGGTGGTGGATGCGCCTACGACCACCGGGCGAGCGCGTCTTGTATCCCTGCCTCGTCCTCTAGCTGCGCGTCACGAATCGCGGATGCGCACGCCCGACCGACCTGTTCCGGGTGCATCGCGTTCGTGCCTGGTACGACGATCGTTGGCACCGAGATGGCAGATAGACAACTCAGCACCGGCGGCATCGACAGTCAGGCGCGTGTCCACGAGAGACAAGTCAACTCCGTTCGCGTCGCCTTTACGAGTGGCGATCCTCAGAATGCCGAGGCGGAAAGAGCCTGCGCACTCAGCGCTTGCGGTGAGGCGGTGGCGCGTTGAACGCCGCGGGCGGCAGCTCCGACATGAAGCTCGCGGCCGACCGCTGCACCCATCGGGCGGCGATCATCGCCAGACCGATCGGCGGGCCGTAGCGGAGCTTGTCGAGCCCCTTGACCGCGGCCGCGCCGCCGGTGCCCAGGCCCATCGCCTCAGCCACATCCTCCCAGGAGAGGTCGAGGTCACGGCGCTTAGCATCGACTTCGGTAGCGAGGTCGTGGTGCGCCCACCACCATCGCCACCGCCCTTGACGGCGATGGTCCCATCCATCTCCAGGTCCTTGGGGATCGGGAAGCACCTCGTGCACGGCGCCTTCGGGGCCGACGGTGAAGCTCTCGGGTGTGCGGCCGACCCATTGGATCACCGGGAGGATGTGGTTGCACGACGAAACGCCGCGCTCGCGCATGCGATCGAATGTCGCCTTGCTCATCCATGCCAACCGACTGTTGACCTGCCCCCAGGTCAGATCCTCGGCCTGACGCTTGGCGTCCATCACCTCGAATAGGCCGAGGACGTCGAAGTCTCCCGGAACCATCAGCCCCCCAGCCACACGTGACGTTCTATCAAGCCTCTATTCGAAGCGTAGGGCGGCGACGGGGTCGAGTCGTGTGGCTCGGCGGGCGGGGAGGATGGAGGCGAGGGCGGCGAAGAGGAGGGCAAGCGCGAGCGCGGTGGGGATCGCGTACCAGGGATAGCGGAAGTGCATCTGGACCCCGAGGCCGTCGGTAAAGCCGCGTGTGATGAGCCAGCCGAGCCATGCGCCTAAAGGCGCGGCCAGGAGTAGCCCGGTGAGAGTGAGCGTGGTGGCTTCGGCGGCGGTGAGCCAAGCGAGCTCTCGACGGTGGACGCCGACGGCTCGGAGCAGGCCTGCTTCGCGGATCCGGGCGAGGACCGCTACTACGAGAGTGTTGGCGAGGCCGAGCACGCCCACGATGGCGACGATCCCGAGGATGCCGTTGAACATCGCGGCGAAGGAGTCGAACTGTGACCGAACGAAAGGCCGGATCTCGGAGTTGTCCTGCACGTAGTAGGTGCCCTCAATCGGTGCCAGCTCGTCGTCGAGCTGGGACTGGAACCTTGACGGGTCCTCTCGCTCTTGCAGATCGACATACAGCGCATGCGCGTTCGTGACACCGAAGTGGGCGCGGCCGTCGTCCATGCTCACCACGATGCTGCGGAGACCGCCTGTGCCGATGGCGGCATAGGTCGCAACGACCTCAAATGGTCGGTCGCCCGCGGTCGTGGCGAGGACGATCTGGTCGCCTGGGGCCACCGAGAGTTCGTCGGCGTAGATCTCGGGGAGGACGACTGTTCCGCCGGCCGCGAGCCGTTCCCGTACAGCCTCGGTGCCGGGACCTTGTACCCAGCTGATCCCGGCCACATCGAAGTAGGTGGCGGGATCGAGGGCGAGGAGGGACTCCCGCCCGCCGCTCGGGTCGACGAGTGTCGTGGTTCCCGTGGCTGCTTCGGAGCGGGCCCGGGTCGGCATCTCGTCGACTGTCTGGAGAACCAGTGGGTCGAGAGGACCGTCGTAGGTGCGGATCTCGAGGTCGGCTCCGAGCCAGCTCTCGAGGGCGGCGTCGAAAGGCACGCGCAGAGACGAGTACGCGGTGGCCATTGCGACTGTGACCGCGAGGACGATCATGACGAGCCCGGCTGTATAGGCGGAACGGCTGTGTTCTCGTACTAGGTGGTGTACGGCGACGTCGCCGAGTCCGGGGAGGATGCGCCGTATGACGGGCTGTAGTAATCGGGCGGCGGGGACGAGGACCATCGGCAGGGTGAGCGCTGCGGCGGTGAGAACGATGGCGAGTCCCAGCCCCGAGAGGCCGTTGTTGTCGGATCGGATGGCGGCGACACCGCCGAGGAAGAGTGCGGCGGCGACCGGCCAGCGTGTTTTGCGGGCGAGTCCTGCTGTGGGTTCGCCGCGCATTACGACGCTCGGGTCTGTGCGGGAGGCACGGCGTGCCGGACCGAGGACCGAGATCACCGGTGCCAGAACGCCGACCGCGACCGCGACCAGCACCGACGTGGCGGTCACCTCGAGATCGCCTGGCGCCGCGCCGCCGAGGGCGGCCAGTTCTCGGATTACGACCTGGGCGATCCACGTCCCAGCCACTAGACCGACGACCGTGCCGGCGACGCCGAGTACCGCAGCTTCGGCTACAACCGCGGCAAGGACTTGGCGGGGTTCGGCACCGAGAGCGCGCAGGAGGCCATAGGTCGCGCGGCGTTCCACCACTGCCGTCGAGAAGGTGAGGTAGATGACATAGCCGCCGATCAGTACTCCCAGCAGCGAGAAGCTCTGCAGTATCGGGCTGAAGCCGTTGAGGAAATCCGCTGGGGTGTTGGAGTCGTCGTCGGCCGCGGTGAGCTCGACGCCGGGCAGAGCACTGGTGTTGTCGTCGATCCATTCCTGTGGCGCCACACCAGGCTCCAGGCTGACGAAGAGCCGTCTGAAGCCCGCGCCACGGTCGATCTCCCGTACCCAGCTCAGATCGCCCAGAGCGGTGTAGCCGCCGAAGAGGCCCGCGAGCCCGCCGTCGGCGAAGCCGACCACAACAGCTGCGCGCGGTCCGGCGCTCCCTTGTACTCGCACGGTGTCGCCGACACGCATGCCGGTGCCCAGCTCACGGGCGGTGCGGGCACCCAATACCACCTCGCCGGGGCCGGGCCACCGACCCTCGACGAGGGTCGCTGCCCGCTGCAACGCTGGCGCCTCGAGGCCGGCGATGAGGACAGTGCCAATCGTTGCGGTCGGTTCGTCGATCGCGTGCGGACCGGTGACTACGCCGACGGTGCCGCCGAACTCATAGCCGCCGGCCACCGAGGCGACACCGGACCGTTGGGCGACCGCCGTCTTGGTGTCGTCGGTCAGGGTCACGCCCTCGGCACCAACCGGGACGGCCACGACTCCGGCCCACACTGATATGTCGTCCTGGAGCTCGGCCATGTCACGGCTCAGGCTGGACGTGCCGGCGTACACGCCGAAGACGACGGTCACCGCGAGCACGACGCTGATCCCCGCGAACCATGAGCGCGCGCCGCGCTCCCGCAGGCTACGGATCCCTAGCGACGCGACGTTCCGCACTTCAAGCCTCGATCCCGGCGCGCTCGAGGAGCTGAACCGCGTCGGTCCGTAAACGTCCCCGGCGGTCTCGCCCTACAAGATGGCGGGCGGTGACCGCGCCGTCGCGTAAGAGGATCACTTCATCACCAAAAGACGCAGCGCGCGCATCGTGGGTGACAAGGACGATCGTCTGACCGGTCTCCACCTGGGCGGTCCGCACAAGCGACAACAGCTCGACCCCAGTCTGGGAGTCGAGGCTGCCAGTCGGCTCGTCCGCCAGCACTACCGCAGGCTTGGTGATGAGCGCCCGAGCGATCGCGGCGCGCTGTTGTTCGCCGCCCGACAACGCTCCCGGCAGCTTGCCGCGGTGGTCGCCGAGGTGGGTGAGCTCGAGGGCGTCCTCCAGCCGCCGGGATCGTTCCGATGCCGCGACGCGATCGATCACCAGAGGCAGGGCAACGTTCTCCGCGACCGTCAGAACTGGCACGAGGTTGAACTGCTGGAAGATGAATCCGACACGCCGCCGGCGAAGCGCGGTGCGCTCCCGGTCCGACATGTCGCTGAGCCGGCGACCTTCGAACCACACCTCACCCCTCGTCGGGCGGTCCAAGCCAGCGAGAAGATGCAGCAGCGTCGACTTGCCCGACCCTGACGGGCCCATCACCGACACGAAGGCTCCTCGCTCGATGTCGACCGATACTCCCGCCAGCGCCTGTTGCATCCGATCGCCGGACCGGTATTCCTTCACCAAGTCGACTGTCCGCAGCACGTGGTCCCCCACCGTCCCCCTCCTGGCTTGATGCCTACTCGGTATCTATTAACATATACTCAGTACGTATGCAAGGGACGAATCGGTCATGCTGAAGTTCGCCCTCCTGGGGTTGCTTCGCCAACAGCCGCGCCATGGCTATGACCTCAAGCACGCCTTCGAGCAACTCGTAGGCGGCACGTGGACCATCAACATCGGCCAGATCTATACGACGCTGTCCCGTCTCGAGCGCGACGGCTTCGTTCGTTCCGAGCTGGTCGAGCAAGACCCCCGGCCCGACCGCAAAGTCTTCTCGCTCACCCCCCGCGGCGAGAAACAGCTTCGGGGTTGGCTCGACACTCCCGCCGACGAACCGGTGCGACTCAAAGACGAGCTGTTCCTCAAAGTGCTCGTGAGCAGCGTCACGGGCCGCGACATCACCGAACTCGTGTGGGCACAGCGCCAGCGCTACCTCGACGAACTCGCCAACCTCACCGCACTACAGAGTGAAACGGGCACCGACCAGCCCACCTCGCTTCTCCTCGAAGGTGCCATCCTCCACCTCCAGGCCGACCTCGCCTGGCTCGATCGATGCGAAGACACCCTCGCACGGCAGATGCCGACCCGCGGTTAGTAGCGAAGCGACTCCGCGTGCCATGGGAAACGCGTGTGGAAGGACGGTCGGCGAGACTCAGGGCGTGCGGCGAGCGGTCGTCTATGGGAGCAGCGGAGTCGGCAAGTCGACCTTTGCCGTTGAGCTTTTCAGCTGTACCGGGCGCTAGAAGTCGCCGACATCTTTGTGTGGCTCGACTACTCCAAGGCAGTGGTCGCACGTCGACTGGTTGGGCGTGTGTTTCGACAACTCCTCTTGCGCCACGAGCGGCATGGACGCAAGACCACCGTGCGTTCCGCGCTCGAGCGCGAGCTGCCGTTTGTGACCAAGACGCTGAGAAGTTGCCGACGGCGTCGAGCCCACGGCACGGGTCTCGCGGCGAAGGCAACCTTCGTGGAGGTGCGGGTCGCTCGCGTCCCGTCGCCCACCAGCGCTGGTCGTCTGCTCCAGCAGCTAGCAGAAGGACGTTCTGGCGCGTGATCGCGAGCAAACAGCCGTGGTTCCGGCGGGGGGTAGCTCGTAGGCTTTGGTCGTGGGACGTTCTGGTCCTCGGGGGCATAGATGGGCTGAGGCTTGGCAGCGCTCGTGGGACCAGCTCGAGGAACGGCACGTTCCTAATCGTGATCAGTGGATCCGCGCGCTGCTCGATGTTGTCGACACCGTCGGCGGCGACCAACCGACGGTTCTTGACCTCGCGTGCGGTACCGGGACGGTCACGTCGCGGTTACTCCAGCGGCGAGGGGCAGCCCGTTCGATCGCGGTCGACATCGATCCTGTGCTGCTGGGCATCGCGGCGGCCACCTTTGACGGCGACGATCGCGTCCGCGTTGTAGGAGCGGACCTTCGCAGCCCCGGGTGGATCGACTCGGTTCCCGAGCGGCAAGTCGACGCCGTGGTCACCGCGACGGCGCTGCACTGGCTGAGGGAGGACACGGTGCGCCGTCTGTACCGGGACCTTGCAGACCTGGTCAGGCCCGGCGGTGTGTTTGCCCACGCCGAGGTGATGCCCTTGGCCGATATGCCGACTCTGGGCGCTGGACTGGCCCGAGTCGCCAAGGAACGCCGCGCCGTCGACACGTCAGATGGCGGTTCGGACTGGGACGCTTGGTGGGAGAGGGCAGCACAAGATCCCGCCCTCCGAGCCGCGAGCGAGCAGCGCCGTGCCGTGTTCCCTACGAACTACCCGACCGAGGAGTTCTCCCCTCCTGCTGAGTGGCACATGGCAGCGCTCCGCGAGGCCGGCTTCGCCGAAGCAGGTGTCGTGTGGCGTTCCGGGCTGGGCGCGGTAGTTGCGGCCCTCCGGTAGGTTCGCCTCGTGACTCCGGAGCGTGCCAGGCGCTCAGCGAGGTGCAGCATCAACCCGCGGAACCGGCGGTACCCGTCGTCGGGGTGATCGTGGGCGGGGTTCGCCCGCCGTCGGCAAAGTCTGAACGGATCGCGATCCTCCGGCCGCTTCCACGGGCCGAAACGGACGCATCACCCACGACCCCAACACGATGCGCTGGACGGCAGGACTACTTCCGCTTTCTCGATGTCGTCGCAAACTTCTTGCGGACTGTCCACTTGAGCTGAAGAGTCTCCCCTTCCTTCGTGGAAGCCCAAGCCTCGAACGTCTCGTGGAGAGCGATGCAGGCTCGCTCAACGTCGGCACGTGTGAAGTCGCGCTCTACTGTCCCGGCTGCTCGGGCCAGCTGTCGCTCGATGGGCAGCGCTGCCGGAAGCTTCGCTGGTGGTGCCCATCCGGCCGCTCGGGCTGCGCGGCAGCAACCGACCACGACGTCAATGATGTTCTCGTCCCACCCGGTCATGCCTCTCGTGAGGGCACGCCCATGGGACCGCGGCTTTCGTCTTGGCTTGCTCGTCGTCACCACAAACGACCTGAACTCTGCACCAGCTGCGATCCGGCCCCAGAGCCCCGATGTAACTTCGACGGCGTTCTCGACGACGAAGTGCTCGAGATCGTGCGGCAGCAGCCCGCTCTTCGCGGTGGTGGTCGTCGTCTCCAGCGTCACGCCGTCATCCCTATAGACGACGACGCGCACGTTCCTTCCGCAGCGAGTGAACTGGACCTCCACCTCCCCGACGCTACGCCGACCGTTACCGGTCCACGAGCGAATTCCCACGGCCGTCTCTGCGGATCTGTTGGTCTTGGACGACGGGTAACTCCGAGGCGTCGAGTGTCCCGAAGGATGTCGATCTGTACGCAGGCCTGTGAATCGGGAGGCGAGATCGGGCTCGGACCGCTAACCATCGCGAGGTCGCCGAGCGTGTGGGGAGGGTCGATGCTGGACAAGGAGGCGGTTCTCGACACGCTGCGCGCTCTTGACCGCCTGCCCGTGTGGCTCGCGGGTGGTGTCGCGGTTGACTTCCATGTGGGGAGATGGACGCGGGATCACCACGACATCGACCTGGTTGCGTTTGCCCGCGACCGTGAGCTGCTATCGCGGGAGCTCCGCGTGCGAGGTTTCGAGATGACGAGGGATCGCGGCTGGATCACAAACTGGACCGGGCACGTGTCCCTCGCCTTCGAGGAGCGAGTCGACGAGGTGACCGGTAACCTTGTCATCCAAGACTTCGCTGACGGCGTGATCCCGGGCATCTACCCCGGCGTCTCTGGCAACCTCGACCCTGGCCGGGTTCGAACGCTCGACGACGTTGCGTTCCGGGTGGCCTCCGCGGAAGACGAGTGGGTCTACACCATGGGCTTTCGCGCGTTCCGCCCCGGCGCGCCGTTGCGCGACCCGGCGGATCGGCGGCTGCTTGAGAGCCTCATCTCCGATCTCGACGACCTTCGCCCGCTGATCGGGATGCGACAGCCACTGGCCCGCACCGGAAGCGTGCGCCGCCGGCCGTTCACGAGCGACATCGACCTCGTGGCGATGCAGCGGCTCGCGAGCCAGAACTGGCCCCGGGGGCGTCATCCTGGAGGGCTCGCTTGGAGCGTAACCACCGACCAGGTCGAGCATCTCACCCTGATCGAGGATGGCGACGAGCTTCTGGACTTCACCTGGAGCGAGGACGGCAGCGAGCAGACCTCGACCACCCCGCTGACCCACTACATGGCACGCGCAGCGACCGCTGATGTACCGCCTCCGCCCGACGGCTACCACGTCCGACCTGCTCGCGATGACGAGCTTGCGGCGCGAATCGAAGTCCACCGCGCCGCGTGGCACCCACACGACCTGCCCTGGCATCCGGACCACCGGCCGACCTACCCGCCCGACGCCCGCAGCGGCCACACGTTCGAGACGTACCTTCGCGTGCGAGGCGCATGGATGTACGACCCGAACCTCGATCTCGTTGCCGTTGCGCCCGACGGCTCCTTCGCAGGCTGCTGCATCGCCTGGCTCGACCCTCGCACCCGCGTCGCGGAGATCGAACCGCTCGGCGTCACCCCATCACACCGGCGTCGCGGCTTGGCGCAAGCGCTCTGTCACGAAGCCACGCGCCGCGTCGCGCACGCAGGTGGTCATGAACTCATCATCAACGGAGGGCCGAGACCGGAATATCCGGCACCGGCGGGCGCCTACGCCAAGGCTGGGTTCACACTGCACGAGGCGAACCAAGACGAGGACTAGGTCGCGGGTTGGGCCGAGAGGTACCGGCGAGCGTGTGGCCGCCCTTGAGCAAGGCGCGGTTCGATCAAGCCGCTCTTCTCGCGAGGATCCAAAGGAACGTTACGGCTCGCTGTCTTCCGTCTGCGTCACCTCGCCGGCCACCGAGACCGCAAAGCCGGCCTCCTCAAGCATCCGCAGATTGGTGGCGCTGTCAAATGAACTCCAGTACATCGGAACTCCGCGCCAGTCCGGTCTTCAGCGGCTCAGTGACTCCCAGCGAGCAGCACTTCGGCGCTACTGGGCCGAGAGCGCCTTGTCGAAGGACTTGGCGGCCATCTTCAGCCATGGCTTCGCAGTCGCGAGCTACGACGACAAGGACTCGGTTCACGGTTGCGAGCGGACCCTGACCCGGTTCTCGGGCTGTTTCAGCCACCACCGGAGTCCACGCCCCGCGAACTTCTCCGCCGCGAAGCGCGGAACGATGTGGAGATGGACGTGCTCTACTTCTTGTCCGGCAACGCGACCAACGTTCCACCCGATGGTGTAACCGTCAGGCTGCAAACGGGAGTCAATGGTCTCCTTTACCTCGGCGACGAGTTCGGCTGTTGAGTTCCACTCTTGCGCCGTCAACTCGAAGGGCGACCGTCGATGTGCGAGCGGAACGATGATGCCACTACCGGGCAGGGTCTCCTGCGGCCAGCTCCCCCAGCTATTCGACGTGTAAACACACGAGCCGCTTGCAATGAAGAGATCCGACGTGCGCAGTCGCGAGATGTCGCAGAACGGGCATGCGGCGCCGCCGCCCTCGCCGACCAGGGAATCCATGCGTAGATCATGGCGGATGGGTCGGTCGCGACGGAATCGGAGGTCCGACCATCGTCGCGGCTTGCAGACCCGCTGCCCGCGCCCCGACGGCGTCACCTTGTGACTACAGATAGTCCAGCACCTCGGCCCATCCGCCGTCGGACGCGGCTGGCACGAGCCGGTGCGCAGCAGCTTGTGCTGCGGGACTGGCTGTGCTTGGCGCAAGCGCGACCGCCGCATTCGAGAGGAGCTCGACGTCGTTGTCGTTGTCGCCGATAGCGAGGACTCGTCTCGGATCTGCGCCGACGTGTTCGCAGTATCGCTCAACCGCCGACGACTTCGAGCACGCAGGCGGTCGCACTTTCACGATGGCCACAACTCCGGTATCGGTGACGACACGGGTCGCCGCGGCGAGACCGGCCCCGGAGGAACAAATCGAGGAAACCAGTGCGGCGGCGTCCTCATCGTCGACACGGGCAAATGCCGTGTAGGCCTCTGCCGGCAGAGGTCCTCGAAGGTCCAGTGTCACGCACTTGAACTGGTCGACCCAGGTGCTGTCGTAGCTGGGACCGGAACCAAGGATGTATTCGATGTCCTCGCTGTCGGTTTCCAGTACTGGCATCCAAATGCATCAAGTCGTGGAGCGAGAATGCGCGTCGAGCCATGATGCGTCGACGTCCCGTTGCTGCTATCAGCGGAACGCCTTCCTCCCGAAGCCGGTCGAGCGCAGCTCGCGTCCCAGCATGCATCGTCA
>CAZWDB010000091.1:0-17814 GCA_964632885.1 uncultured Acidimicrobiales bacterium
GGCCGGGCAGGCCCAGCGTCAAAAGCGCGAAGTGGAAACCCACGCCCCATAAAGCACGGGTTATATCCTCACAAGCCCTAATCCGCGCGTTACAGCCCGGCCCATGGCGACGAAGTAGGCGGTGACATGTCGATCGATTTCGGTGCGTTGTACCGGGATCACGCCGCGCGCGTGTGGCGATATGCCCGCGCCCGGGTTCCGACCGACGCCGACGCCGAGGATGTGACGAGCGAAGTGTTCACACGCGCGATGGCATCACAGCGAAGCTTCGACCCCACGAAGGGGGTCGAAGGTGCGTGGGTCATCGGCATTGCACGCCATACCGCGGCCGACTGGTGGCGCCGGCGGGCGGCCGCGGGCGCGGGAGCGACCGCCGGCGGTCGACCGGAGGAGGCTGCGCCCGACAGTGACCCCGCGGACCGGGCTGTCCGCCTCGACGAGGCGTCCGAGTTGCACCGTCACCTGATGGTGCTGTCTGAGCGCGAGCGCGAGGCGGTGGCGCTGCGATTCGGGGCGGAGCTGCCGTCCGCGGAAATCGGAGCCGTCATGGGAATCTCGGCGACCGCGGCGCGCATGCTCGTCTACCGGGCGGTCATGAAGTTGAAGGGGGTGGTCGGCGGTGAGTGACTTCAGCGCCGATGAGTCAGTCGCGGCCGCGGAGCTCGACAGCCAGATCGAAGCCGTCCGGGCGGGCCGGCCACCTGCGCGAGTCGATCCCGCACTGGTGTGGCTGGCGGCTGCCGTTCGCACCGATCCGCCCGCTGCCCTGGCTGGTCGGGTGCGCCGGGCCCAGGCGCGTGAGTGGCGGCGTGCATGGCGCCCGGTCCGGTACGCGGCGGCGGTGCTCGCCTACCTCTTCTTCTCCCAGGGCCTCGGGAACTTCTTCACCGGTCCCTGGGTCGCCCGCAACCTTGGAGAGGACTACGGCGCGCACGCCTTCACCGAGGGGGGATTCGCGCTCATGGCAGCTGGCGTCGCGATCGCCGCAGGCGTGATCAGTCGACGGTTTCTCCCGCTGTCGGTGGCCGTCGGTGTGCTGCTGGCGCTCCCCTTCGGCGCGATCGGCGTGACGGAGCTGGACGAGTTCGCCGCGGGCGCCGCCCTCCACCTCAGCCAGGGTGTCGCCGGCGTCGTCCTGGCGGTCTCCTACTGGAGACTCAGGCGTTACAGATCTGCCGGCGACGACGAAGAGGGAGCATGAAATCAAGCCAGAAGGACTTGAGCGGGAACCGGGTGCCGTTGTGGATCCGCGCCGCCCTCGTGATTCTCGGAGCCCCCAATGCCGCCGCCGGGCTGTGGGCCATCGTCTCGCCCCGGGGGTGGTTCGACACCTTCCCCGGGTTCGACCCGCGGCTGGTCGCCGCCGAGCCCCCCTTCAACGCGCATCTTGCGACCGACGCCGGCGCGGGGCTGTTCGCGTCGGGGCTCGTCATGCTCATCGCGGCGTGGCTGGCCGATCGCCGTTCGGTGCGCCTCGCGCTCGGCGCCTTCGCGGCCTTCGCCGTGCCGCACGCCGCCTACCACGTGACGCATCCCTCGTCCGAGTTGACCACCGCGCAGAACATCCAGAACGGAGCGATGCTCATCGCGGCGATCGCCCTGGCGGCTGGATTGTTCGTCGCCACCGGCCGCCGCGGCTCGTCGGGTCTCGAACCGGAGCCGGCGCGCGAGGAGGAACGGGTATGAGGGTGCTTCACCAGATCGCCGGCCACCTCGCCGTGTTCGCTCGTGCCCGCCGGAACCGCGTCGACCTCGTTCGCGCCATGATCCGCCGACCGCAGCTGCTGCTCGCCATCGCCGTCTACGAGGTCGCGGGCGGCATGTCTGCCCGCGTCGACACGCGTCTCAAGATTCTCGCCGAGCTCAAAGTGGCCGCCCTCGTGAACTGCGAATACTGCCTCGACATCGGCTCTGCGCTCGCCCGGGGCTACGGACTGACGGCGACGCAGCTCCAGGAGCTTGCGACCTACCCCGAGAGCGCCGCCTATGACGAGGACGAGCGGCTTGTCCTCGAGCTGGCCGAGGCGCTGACTGGGGCTCCGGCGGTCGTTGCCGACGATCTCAGAAGCCGCTTGAACTCCAGGTTCTCGCCCGCGCAGGTGGCGGAGTTGACCGCGGCCATCGTTTGGGAGAACCACCGCGCCCGGCTCAACCAGGGACTCGGTGTGCGCCCCAGCGGGTTCAGCGACGGGTTGGTCTGCGCGCGCCCCGAACCTGCCTGACCCTACAGAGACGGCGACGCCGACCCCCCAATCCGGAGGTCGATCTCGCAGAAGCAGATGGAGGCCGCCGGGATTCGGAGCTTGTGCCTGGCTGCACTAGCATCCGCAGCGATGTCGGACTTCCTCCGGAGCTACCTCACGGTGGCCGTTTTCGGGGGGGCGGCCGTGATGATGGTGGGAGCGATGCTCGGCGTCGGCAGCATCCTCCGGCCAACCCGGCCGCAACCCCAGAAGTACATCAACTATGAGAGCGGCGTCGACCCTGTGGGGACCGGCTGGATTCAAAGTCACGTCCGCTATTACATCTTCGCCCTGCTCTTCGTGATGTTCGACGTAGAAGCGGTATTCATCTTCCCGTGGGCGGTTCGCCTGGAGGTGCTGGGCGTCTTCGGGCTGGTCGAGATGGCCGTCTTCATCGTCATCCTCGCCCTCGGTCTCGTCTATGCATGGCGAAAAGGGGTCCTCCGATGGGTCTAGTCGCGTCCGGGAAGATCCCGAAGCCGCTCAGCCGGCTGCTCAGCGCGAGCCGCAAGTACTCCCTGTGGGTCTACCAGTGGGGACTGGCGTGCTGTGCCATCGAGATGGGCGCAGCCTTCGGTTCACCGCGCTATGACGTCATGCGTCTTGGTGTGATTCCGTTTCCCGCAAGTGCACGCCAGGCTGATCTCGTCGTCATCTCCGGCACGGTCACCGACAAGATGGCCCCTCCCATCAGGCGACTCTACGAGCAGATGCCGGATCCCAAGTACGTGATCTCCATGGGTAGCTGCGCGAACTGCGGCGGCCCGTATTGGGACAGCTATTCCGTCACCAAGGGTGTCGACCAGATCATCCCGGTCGACGTCTACGTGCCGGGCTGTCCGCCCCGGCCCGAGGCGCTCCTCGAGGGGATCGTGCTGCTCCAGGAGCGCATCCAGAACGAGGACATGGCCGCCCGCTGGCGGGGCGAGTCGTTCGAGCCGATCGTGGTGGGAGGTGGTCCCATCGATGCCTGATGCGCCCGATCCATCCAGCGAAGAGACCGCCGATTCCCAAGAGTCAGCCGAAGGGGCGGAGTCCTCCACGGAGGTGCCCGCGCCCGAGCCCGACCCTCTCAGAGAGGGGGTCGTCGACGCACTTCGCCGCACTATCGGCGACAAGCTCCTCGACTACCGCATCGTCCGTGACGACCTGTGGGTGCGCGTCGACCGCGCCGCCTGGGTAGACACCGCCCGGTACCTGAAGGAGCACCAGCACTTCGACTATTTCTGCTTCTTGTCCGGGATCGACTGGCTGCGGAACGAAGAGATGGCCACGCGCTATGAGAAGGTGTGGCCCGAGCCGGCAGAAGACCGTGAGCCTGGCTCGCCGCCCGAGTCCCACGACGACGCCGCCGGATGGGAGACCGGTATCGCCGGCGGGGAGACCCGATTCCAGGTCTTCGCGCGCTTCTACGACATCAGCCGCAAGGTGGGGATCACCGTGAAGGCTGATCTCGACGGCGAGAACCCTCAGGTCGACACCCTCGTCGGTGTGTTCCGGGGCGCCGACTGGCACGAACGCGAGGCGTGGGAGATGTTCGGCTTCGACTTCGCCGGCCATCCCGGGCTCCGGCACCTCTACCTCCCCGGCGAATTCGAGGGCCACCCACTGAGGAAGGACTTCCCGCTTCTCGCCCGGTCGGTGAAGCCCTGGCCGGGCCTCGTCGACAAGGAGCCCATCCCGGGCGAGGGCGACGACACCGCCGCCTCCGCAGCCGGGGACAGTGACAGCAACGAGACCAGCGAGGAGGGTGCGTCATGACCGCCCTGACCGAGCACCAGCAGGCCGCCTACGTCGCGAGCCAGGCCGCCGATGCCCGCATCAGCTTCGAGCTCGAGGCCGAAGGCATGACTCTCAACATCGGGCCGCAGCATCCGGCGACGCACGGCACGCTCCGTATCGTCGCTCAGCTCGACGGCGAGCAGGTGGTCTGGGCCGAACCGATCTGCGGCTACATGCACCGCGGTTACGAGAAGCTGGCCGAGGTACGCAAGTACGCCCAGGTCACGACGCTGATCAACCGGATCGACTGGCTCGGCAGCTTCTGCAACGAGGTCCCGTTCATCCTCGCCGCCGAGCAGCTTATGGAGATCGAGGCGCCCCCTCGGGCCCAGTGGATTCGTACCCTGCTCTTCGAGCTCGGACGGATCGCCAACGTGACGCTCTTCCTCGGCGACATGGGGGTCCAGCTCGGTGCGCTCACGCCGGTCTTCTTCGCGTTCCGTGACCGGGAGCACGTGCTCAACCTGATCGAAGCCGCCACCGGTGGACGGTTCCATCCGAACTACGACCGGATCGGCGGCGTGAAGGATGACCTACCGAAGGGCTGGGTGGCCGAGACGAAGGCGACCATGGACAAGGTCCGCACCTTCTGCGACCAGATGGAAGACCTCCTACTCGGCAACGAGATCTTCGAGGCGCGCACCCGGGGTATCGGCGTCATCCCTCGTCACGTCGGGCTCGAGTACGGCCTTTCGGGCGCCAACATCAGGGCGAGTGGCGTCGACTGGGACATTCGCCGCGACGAGTCGTCACCACTCGCGTGGTCGGAATGCGACTGGAAGGTCTGGACGCACACCGACGGCGACAGTTTCGCCCGCTACTGGGTCCGGCTCCAGGAGACTCGGGAGGCCACGCGGATCGTCGACCAACTCCTCGACGGCTTACCCGCGGGCCCGATCATGGCCAAGGTCCCCCGCATCATTCGCGTACCCGAGGGCGAGACCTGGGTCCACACCGAGAATCCTCTCGGTGAGATGGGCTATTACGTGATCAGCGACGGAGGTCCGAGCGGCCCCTTCCGCTGCAAGATCCGTTCGGCCTCGTTCAACAACGTCTCGATCATGCCCTGGCTTCTGCGCGGCGTCTACGTGCCCGACATCATCACGATCCTCGCGAGCCTCTACTTCATCCTGGGGGACATCGACAGGTGAACGCGCTGGCCGCCATAGAACTGGCGTACTGGCAGTCGACCGCGATCAAGGTCGGAGTCGTCCTCGGGGTCATTCCCGTCGGCGCGCTCCTGCTCGGCTACGTCTTCCTGATGAAGATGATGAGCCACATGCAGAGCCGGCTCGGTCCCATGGAGGCGGGCCCGCACGGCGTCCTTCAGCTCGTCGCCGACGGCGTGAAGTTCCTTCAGAAGGAAGACATCTTCCCGACGCGAGCCGATCGCGCCGTGTTCGCGATGGCTCCGCTTGTGGTGCTGCTCTCGACGTTCTTCCTGTACGTCGTAATCCCCGCCGGGCCGCGCCTGATCGTCGAAGACCTCGACACAGGTGTGTTCTTCGCCTTGGCGGTCTCGTCCCTCTCGGTCCTCGGCATCCTCATGGCCGGGTGGGCGTCGGCGAACAAGTACGCCCTCATGGGCGGGCTGCGGGCTGCGGGACAGCTCATCGCCTACGAGCTGCCGCTGGTGCTCGCCGTGGTCGGCGTCGTCATCCAGGCCGAGACCATGAGCCTGCAGGGAATCGTCGGAGCCCAGGCAAACGGCTCGATCTTCGGTTTCAGCGCGATCGGCAATCCATTCATCCTCACCCAGGCGGTTGGATTCGTCATCTTCATCCTCGCGGTACAGGCCGAGCTGACCCAGACGCCGTTCGACATGCCGGTAGCCGAGTCGGAGCTGGTGTCGGGCTACATGACCGAGTACACGGGCTTCCGGTTCCTGTTCTTCTTCATGGCCGAGTTCGGAACGGCGTTCGCCTTCTCCGCCATCGCCGCGACGCTCTTCCTCGGCGGCTGGTACCTACCCGGTGTTGAGGGGACGCTCGCCGATGTGTTGGGTCCCCTCGTGCTCGGCGGCAAGATCATGCTGGTCGCCTTCTTCATCTTCTGGTTCCGGTTCACGTTCCCCCGCTTCAGGGAGGATCAGCTCCAGCAGCTGGCGTGGAAGTACCTGATCCCGCTCTCATTGCTCAACATCCTCGCAACCGGTGTGTTGAAGGTGGTGCTGTGATGCCTCGCCCAGCGATTCCCGGACTCCTGAAGGGACTAGGGGTCACGTTCCGCACGATGACCAAGCGCTCCGTCACGGTGCAGTACCCGCACGTGAAGGAGGCGCCGCCCATCCGTGCTCGGGGCGTCATCGCACTCCACGAGGAAAACTGCACGGTTTGCATGCTTTGCGCCCGGGAGTGTCCCGACTGGTGCATCTACATCGAAGGGCACAACGACAAGGCGCCGCCCCGCCGCGAGGGGGGACGGCCTCGTACCGTCAACATCCTCGACCGCTTCGACATCGACTACGCCCTCTGCATGTACTGCGGCATCTGCGTCGAGGTCTGCCCGTTCGACGCGCTCTTCTGGAGTCCGGAATACGAGTACTCCGAGGTGAACATCGGCGAGATGCTCCACGACATGGATCGCCTCGGCGGATGGATGACCACTGTTCCCGAGGCGCCCGGCCTCGAGGCCGGTGCCCAGGCGGGCAAGCGGTGAGGTACTCCGCATGAACGATGTCGATCTCGTACCCCAGGTCGCCTTCGGCATCACCGCGGCCGCGATGTGTGTCTCGGCGCTTCGGGTCGTCACGACGCGCAACGTCGTCCACGCCGCTCTCTATCTCGTCGTCGTGCTTGCCGGCGCGGCCGCGCTGTTCATCCTCCTTGCAGCCGAGTTCGTCGCGGTGGTGCAGGTGCTCGTCTACATCGGCGCCATCGTCGTACTCTTCCTCTTCGGCATCATGCTGACGCGCGCCGAGATCGGCCGTCTGTCCGACCTCGACAACGACCAGCGCTGGCTCGCAGCAGTCGTTTCGATCTTCCTGTTCGGTGTTCTCGCCTTCTTCCTCTACGACGGTGTCAGCGACACCGAACTGCCCGAGCCCTCCACGGTGCAGACCTCGGGCGAAGTCGGCCAAGCGATCTTCACCACCTACGTTGTGCCGTTCGAAGTCATCTCCGTCTTGTTGCTCGCCGCTCTCGTCGGCGCGGTCGTGATCGCCAGGAAGGAGTAGGGGGTCCAGTGCTGCTCGTCGAATTCCTCCTGCTCGCCGCGTTCCTGTTCTGCGTCGGCGTCTACGGGGTGTTGGCCCGGAAGAACGCTGTCCTCGTTCTCATGTCTGTCGAGTTGATCCTCAACTCGGTCAACATCAACCTGGTCGCGTTCGGGGCGATGCACGGCGGCGCGGCCGGGCTTGCCGGGCAAACATTCGCCTTGTTCGTCATCGCGGTGGCGGCCGCCGAGGTGGGCGTGGGTCTCGCCATCGTGTTGCTGATTTACCGGAACCGACGGAGCATCGACCTCACCGAGGCCGATCTGATGAGGGGCTGAGGCGTGCTCGAAGCTGCATGGGTCATCCCGTTCATCACCGGGCTCTCGTTCTTCGTGATCCTGTTCTTCGGCAAGCGGCTGCCGCTCAAGGGGGGCGAGGTGGGCGTCGCGGCGCTCACGGCCGCGTTCCTCCTGTCGGCCGCGGCCGCCGTCCAGTGGATCAGTCTCGACTCCACCGTCGAGGTGCACCACGGTGACGACGAGCATGCCCTCGTCGCCGGCGGCGACGCCGGCGGGCACGCGGTTGTCCTCGGACGCGCCGCCGAAGAGACCGAAGACGAGGAGGCTAAGGCCGACCTGAAGCGCGCCCCGGTGGTCACGGAGGTCGCGTGGTTCGAGATCGGGGACGTCGAGGTGCGGGCCGGCACGCTGATCGACGGGTTTGCCGTCGCGATGCTGTTCATGGTCAGCCTGATCTCGCTCTGCGTGCACGTGTTCTCCACGAACTACATGCACGGCGACGAGCGTCAAACCCACTACTTCGCCGGTCTGAGCCTCTTCACCACGGGGATGCTGCTGCTCGTGACGGCGAGCAACACTTTGCAGGCCCTCGTCGGTTGGGAGCTCATGGGCCTCTGCTCCTTCATGCTCATCGGCCACTGGTGGGACCGCGACGGCAACAAGAATTCCAACGCGGCCCTCAAGGCCTTCTTCACGACCCGAGTCGGCGACGCCGGGCTGCTGGTGGGCATCTCGATCCTGTTCTTCGCGGCCGGCAGCACCTTCGACATCGGAGCACTCAACGAGGCCGCCACCTCCGGAGCCATATCGAAAGGGGTACTGCTCGCCGGCGCGGTCGGCCTGTTGTTGGGCGTGATCGGTAAGAGCGCCCAATTCCCGCTCCACACGTGGCTCCCCGACGCCATGGCCGGGCCCACGCCCGTTTCGGCGCTCATCCACGCCGCGACGATGGTGGTCGCCGGCGTCTACCTGGTGGCGCGGCTGTTCCCGGTCTTCTTCGAGGCGTTCTCGATCGCCGACGGCGGCGTCAACCCGGTTGCCCTCGTCGGCGGCGCTACGGTGCTGATCGCCGCGGCCCTCGCCTTCGTCCAAGCCGACATCAAGCGTGTGCTGGCCTACTCGACCGTGAGCCAGCTCGGTTACATGGTCATGGCGCTCGGCGTCGGCGCATGGACTGCCGGTGTCTTCCACATGTTCACCCATGCCATGTTCAAGGCCCTCCTCTTCCTGGGGTCTGGATCGGTGAGCCATGCGGTGCACAGCTTCGACATGCGCGAGATGGGCGGACTGCGGAAGTCGATGCCGACGACGTTCGCGACGTTCATGATCGGTTCGCTCGCCCTCGCCGGGATCCCGCCTCTCGCCGGTTTCTGGTCCAAGGACGAGATCCTTCTGGGCGCAGGCGAAGGTGGCTACACATCGTTCATGATCGTCGGCCTTCTCGGCGCCGTGATGACCGCCGCCTACATGACCCGTTGTGTCTACCTGACGTTCTTCGGCGAGTACCGGGGTCACGGGCACCCGCACGAGTCTCCGCTCCCCATCACCGGGCCCCTGGTCCTGCTCGCCTTCATGTCGATCGTGGTCGGTTTCCTCAACGCCGTCCTGTTCTTCGGGATCCATGCCTTCCAGGACTGGGTCGAACCCGTGTACGTGGCGGCGATCGTCGAGCACCACGACGCGTCCGCCGGCCTGGCCGCGCTCGGCACCCTCGCGGGGGTCGCCGGGATCGCGATCGGCTACACCTACTACTTCGCGGGTATCGGACCACGGGGCCTCACCGACCGGAATCCCTTGGCCCATGCCACATACGGCCTGCTCGCCAACAAGTACTACCTCGACGATCTGTACGAAGGCGTGATCGTCAAGGGCATCCGCGAACCCGTCGCCCAGGGCGTCTACTGGACCAACCAACGGGTAATCGACGGGGTGGTCAACGCCATCGGCTTCACCGCGCGGGCGATCGCCGACTTCGTTTACACCTTCGTCGACCAGCGGTTCGTCGATGGCATCGTCAACGGCACCGGCTACACCGCCGAGGAGAGTGGCCGGCTCCTCCGTTACATCCAGACCGGCCGCGTGCAGCAGTATGCCGCCGTCCTGTTCGCCGCCGCCGGCGTATTCGCGCTGGCGCTCGTTCTCGCGACTTAGTAGGAGCTCGATTCAATGGACTGGTTCGACAGCTGGGCGATCACGCTCGCGGTCTTTCTCCCGCTCGCCGGTGTCGTCGCCATCGGCTTGTTGCCGCGCACGAGCGAGGCCGCCATCAAGGCGACGGCGCTGCTCACGACCGCGGCGACCTTCGCCGTGGGCATCGTCATGGTGCTGCAATGGGACTTCGACATCGCCGCCGACATACCGCGCTTCGAGCTCAACAAGTCGTGGATCTCGGTGATCAGCAGCAACTACCACGTCTTCCTCGACGGGATCTCCCTGCCGCTGCTGTTGCTCTCGATGCTCGTCTCTGTCCTCTGCGTCATCTACTCCTGGGACCACTTCCCGGAGCCGCACAACCCGAAGGCGTTCCTGATCCTGCTTCTCGTACTGGAAACCGGCATGAACGGCACGTTCGTCGCCCAGGATCTCATCCTCTTCTTCGTCTTCTTCGAACTCGTGCTGCTGCCGATGTACTTCATGATCGGGGTCTGGGGCGGGCCCAATCGTCAGTACGCCGCCATCAAGTTCTTCCTCTTCACGCTCTTCGGCTCGGCCTTGATGATCCTCAGCTTCCTCGCCCTCTTCTTCCAGAGCGATCCGAGCACCTTCGACATCCCCGAGCTCGCGGCCGTCAACAGTTCGATTCGCGCTCTACCGCTCACCACGCAGTCGTTGATGTTCGCCGGGCTGTTCATGGGGTTCGCCATCAAGGTGCCGATGTTCCCGTTCCACACGTGGCTGCCTGACGCGCACACCGAAGCTCCCACGGTCGGGTCAGTCATTCTGGCCGCCGTCCTCCTGAAGCTCGGCACCTACGGCTTTGTCCGCATCGCCCTTCCGATCCTGCCCGAAGCCGCCGTCGAGTGGGCGCCCGTCATCGGTGCTCTTGCCGTGATCGGAATCATCTACGGCGCACTCGGTTGCCTCGCGCAACGCGACCTGAAACGTCTCATCGCGTTCTCCTCGGTGGCCCACATGGGCTTCGTGATGCTCGGCATCGCCACCTTGACCGACTTCGGGATCAACGCGGCCATCTTCGGCATGGTCGCCCACGGGTTGATTACTGGCATGCTGTTCTTCCTCGCCGGGTCGATCCAGGAGCGGTTCGAGACGCGCGAGCTCGCCCGGCTGGGTGGCCTTCTGAAGCAGGCGCCCTATCTCGGGTGGATCCTCGGCTTCTGCGCGTTCGCCTCGCTCGGCCTACCGGGCCTGGCGGGGTTCTGGGGTGAGTTCCCCGCGATCCTCTCGGCCTACAACCCCGCGCCCGGCCTCAACCAAGGGCTCTTCCGCGGCTTCATGGTCGTGGCGGCGCTCGGCACCGTGTTCGCGGCGGGCTATCTGCTCTGGATGTATCAGCGGACCGCCTTCGGTCTGCCGAAGGAGGAATTCGCCGAGGCCCACATCCACGACGTCCACACGCCGGAGTGGATCGCGTGGACGCCGATGCTCGTGCTCATCCTCGTCCTCGGCGTCTTCCCCGGCCTGCTCTTCGGGGTAACCGACGACGCCGTCCAACTGGTCGCGGCCGCGTTCCGAGCGGGAGGCGGATAGGTGGAGTTCACCGCTCCAGTCCTCGACTACCACGCGCTGGCGCCCGAGCTGATCCTCACCGGCGTCATCTGCCTGGTGCTTCTCGTCGACCTTCTCCTCGACGAGACCAAGAAGTACATCCTGCCGAGCATTGCGGGCTTCGGTCTCCTTGGGGCCGCCTTTCCGCTCATAAGCCTGGCGTTGATCGGCGACGACGTGAGGCCGATGTTCGCGGGCGCATACGTCTCCGACAACTTCGCCCTTGTGCTGAAGGGGCTGTTCCTCCTCTCCGGCTACGTCGTGGTGCTGATGTCGAACCGCTACATCGAGGAGGGCGACTACCACGTCGGTGAGTACTACTTCCTCCTGCTCTCGTCCTTGCTTGGCATGGTGGTGATGGCGAGCTCCCGTGACCTCATCACGATCTTCGTCGCCCTCGAGCTTCTCTCGATCCCCGCATACATGCTCGCCGGGTGGCGCAAGCGTGACTTGAGGAGCAACGAGGCGTCGATGAAGTACTACCTGCTCGGCGTGCTGGCGAGCGGCGTACTGCTCTACGGCATGTCGCTCGTGTTCGGAGCGACCGGCGAGACGCGCCTCGACGCGATCAGCGAGTCCCTCGTTCTGGCGGGCACGCCGACCTCGCTCGTGACCATCGGCATCTTCTTCATCGTCGTCGGATTCGGGTTCAAGGTCTCGGCAGTCCCCTTCCACTTCTGGGCTCCCGACACCTATGAGGGCGCCCCGACGCCGATCACCGCGTTCCTTTCGGTGGCATCCAAGGCGGCCGGCTTCGTTGCGCTGATGGCGCTCGTCTATGTGGGGTTCCTGGGTCAGGCGGAGGTGTGGAAGTACACCTTCTGGATCCTGGCCGCCTTGACGATGACGGTCGGCAACCTCATCGCGCTCCGGCAGACCAACATCGTCCGGCTGCTGGCGTACTCCTCGATCGCCCAGGCGGGCTACATCCTCGTCCCGTTCGCGGTAGCGGGCGAGAGCATCGAGGCGCTGAAGTCCGCCCAGACCGCGACGATCGTGTACCTGCTGATTTACGCAGCTATGAACCTCGGCGCGTTCAGCATTGTGATGGCAGTAGCGGGCAAGACGCGGTCCGGCGAGATCTCTTCCTACGGCGGGCTATTCACCTATGCACCCGGTCTCACCGTGCTGATGACGATATATCTGTTCGCCCTTGCGGGCGTGCCGCCCGCAGGAGGGTGGTTCGCCAAGCTGGCGGTGTTCAACACGGTGCTCGACGCTGGAACGCCGGCCGCCATCGTGCTGGGCGTGATCGCGGCCGTCAATGCAGTGATCGCCGCGTTCTACTACGCGTCGATCGCACGGGAGATGTGGATGCGGCCGGTCCCCGACGAGGATCGCACGCCGATCCCCGTCCCTGCACCCCTCGGCGCCGCGCTGGCGATCACCGTGGTGATCGTCATGGCCATCGGGGTGTATCCGAACGCGTTCGCCCGTCTGGGCGACCTCGCCTCGCTCGTCCAGTAGCGCGGCCGGTTGTCGCTAGCGTGCCGGAATCGACGCACATGAGGAGTTGCGGGCGCGCATCGCGCGCGGCGGGCCGATCGCCTTCGATGACTTCGTCGACGTCGCGCTGTATCACCCAGAGGGCGGGTTCTTCGCCACAGGCCGCGGCGCGGGCCGCAGCCGCGACTTCCTGACCAGTCCCGAAGTCGGGCCGCTCTTCGGCGCGGTCATGGCGCGTGCGCTCGATGAGTGGTGGACGGATATGGGCGAGCCGGACCCCTTCGTGGTGATCGACGCCGGTGCAGGTGCCGGCACGCTCGGCCGCTCGGTGCTGGCGGCCCAGCCCGCTTGCAGCCCCGCCCTGCGGTACCTCCTCGTCGAGGCCTCTGGTCGCCTGCGCGCCGAGCAAGCCGAGCATCTGCCGCTCGAGCTGCCGGCCTTCGTGCTCGGGCCCGCGTTGGCTACCGACGACGACGGACCCACTCTTGCGCCGGGCACCGGCCCGATCGCGGCGTCGCTGGCGGAGCTACCCGCGGCGGCGGTGACGGGGGTCGTCGTCGCCAACGAGCTCCTCGACAACCTGCCGTTCCGCCTCCTCGAGCGAGCGCCGCAGCGCTGGGACGAGGTCCGCGTCGACTATGACGGCGTCGCTTTCCACGAGTCACTCGTGCCCGCCCCGCCTGAGCTGGCGGCCGAAGCTGACCGGCTCGCACCCGGCGCGCGTCCAGGTGCCCGCATACCGATCCAGCAGCGCGCCCAGGCGTGGCTCCGCGCCGCCCTCTCGGTTGTCGCTCGCGGCCGGGTCGTGGTGATCGACTACAGCGATCACACCGGCGACCTCTCCGAGCGCCCGTGGACGCAGTGGGTGCGCACCTATGCGGGCGGCGGTCCGGGTGGGCGTCCTCTCGACAACCCCGGGCAACAGGACATCACGTGCGAAGTTGCTGTCGATCAGCTGGCTCGGATCCGCATGCCCGACACCGATCGGTCACAGGCGGACTTCCTCCGCGCCCACGGACTGCCGGTCCTCGTCGAAGAGGCCCGAACAGCTTGGCGCGAGCGCGCCGCCGCGCCCGACCTCGCGGCTCTCGCGGCCCGTAGCCGGGTCACCGAGGCGGATGCGCTCACCGATCCCACCGGTCTTGGCGCGTTCCGTGTCCTTGAATGGCGCCGAGGCTGACGAACTTGAGGCAATAACGAACGGAATCCGTTCGTTATTGCCTCAAGTTCGGCGGGGTGCAGGGGTGGTGGCGGGGTGGCGGTGTCAGGGGGTGACGACGACGGGTGTGCCGACGGGCGCGAAGTCCCACAGGCGGGCAGCATCGGAGAGGCGTTGACGCACACACCCCGCGCTGCGGAACTGCCCGAGTTCGGACTCGCTCTGGATCGTCCGTCCACCGGGGTAGTAGGGGATGGCGTGGAATCCGATGGCGAGAGTAGGACCGTGGGCGAAGCGGGTCATGTACTCGAGCACCAGTGATCCTGAGCTCGAATACCGCGACTTAGAGAACACTCGGTAGTGGCCTGGGACGGGGAGATTGCGCCGGCCCGACACCAGGTGGGACTTCACGACCAGCTCCCCCGACTCGACGAGCCACACGCGCTGGCCCGATATGGAGTACACGATCCGTCGGCCCGCGCCGGAGTTCGGGGGCAGCGGCGGTGACGGTGGCACCGACACCGTCTCGTAGAGCCAGTAGCCCTCTCCGCTCGGGGTGGCGACGATCCCAGCGAACTCGCGGCCCGGGCGCTGGTTACCGGATCCGAGCCAGCGGGCGTCGCCGAAGGCGAACACGCCTCCGTCGGCGGCAGCCAACCAGTACCCGTCACCCGAGGGTGTGGCCGTCACGCCGGTGATCGGCTGTTGCAGTTCGAAGTTGGCCGCCGAGCCGTGGAAGGCGGCATCGCCGTAGGAGAAGACGCCGCCGTCGTCGGTGACGATCCAGTAGCCCCCGCCCGTCGGTGTGGCAGCCATCCCCACGACAGGTCTAACGGGCAGCGCCTCCTGGGCGGAACCGTGAAAGCGTGCCGCACCGAACGCGAAGACGCCTCCGTCTTCGGCCACCAGCCAGTACCCGTCGCCGCGCCGCGCGGGCGCCATCCCGACGATCGGCTCGTTGAGAGCGATCCCCGCGGTGGAACCGTGGAATCGGGCGTCGCCGAAGGCGAACATCCCGCCGTCACGCGCCGCGAGCCAGTATCCCTGGCCCCATCGGTAGGCGGCGATGTCGACGATCGGTTGGACGAGGTCGAGGCCGCCGGCCGACCCTTCGAATCGAGCGCTGCCAAAGGCGAATACCCCGCCATCGGCCGCGGCCTCCCAGTAGCCGTCGGCGGCCGGTCGGGCGGCCATACCGACAACCGGCGCGCGGAGATCGATGTCTTCGGTCGATCCCAACGCGACCGCGTCGCCAAATGCGAAGACGCCCTGGCCGGTTACCGCGCCCGCCGGCCTCGCGGCAAGGACGGGGACGATGAAGGTGAAGAGAAGGGAGATGGCCGCGAGAAGGCCGCCGCGACGTCGCACTCGCACGAGGGTAGCCACCGCCGTGCCCTTCGAGGTGGCAGGCCGCGCTGGGTAGGCTCGCCGGTGCCAGCCGAATCGAAGACGAATCGAACCAAGACTTGCACGGGCTGTCGAATCGCAGGGGGTAGGAGATGGCAGAGCCGACGATCGAGGCGTACTACGAGGAAGGGCGAACCTTCCCACCGCCCAAGCACTTCACCGCGGACGCCCTCGTCACCGACGATTCACTTTCCCGCAGCGCGGACGCGGACTACGAGGCCTTCTGGGCTACCCAGGCGCGAGCTCTCAACTGGTTCAAGGACTGGGACCGCGTGCTCGAGTGGGATCTCCCCTTCGCCAAGTGGTTCATCGGCGGACAGCTGAACGTGTCGTACAACTGTCTCGACCGCCACGTCGAGGCCGGGCACGGGGAGAAGGTTGCCTACCACTGGGAGGGCGAGCCGGGCGACACGCGCACGATCACCTATGCCGACCTCCTCGACGAGGTTCAGCGCTTCGCCAACGTGCTGAAGGGTCTGGGCGTTAAGAAGGGCGACCGCGTCAACATCTACATGCCGATGATCCCGGAGCTGCCGGTGGCGATGCTCGCGTGCGCGCGCATCGGAGCACCGCACTCGGTGGTCTTCGGGGGATTCTCGTCGGACGCCCTCCGCGGCCGCATCGACGATGCCTCCGCCAAGGTGCTCATCACCGCCGACGGCGGCTGGCGTCGCGGCACCGCCGTGCCTCTCAAGGTCAGCGCCGACGCCGCGGTGGAGGCGCCGACCCCGATCGAGTCGGTCGTCGTCGTCCGCCGCACCTCCTCCGATGTGACCATGGTCGAAGGACGCGACCACTGGTATCACGAGCTCATGGCCGAGGCCGACGCGGAGTGCCCGCCCGAGCCGATGGACAGCGAGGACCTCCTCTACCTCCTCTACACCTCAGGCACGACGGCGAAGCCCAAGGGCATCATGCACACGACGGGCGGCTATCTCGCCCAGGTCGCGTTCACGCACCGCTACGTCTTCGACCATCACCCGGACACCGACGTGTACTGGTGCGCAGCCGACATCGGCTGGGTAACCGGGCACAGCTACATCGTGTACGGACCGCTCGCGAACCTCGCGACGTCGGTGATGTATGAGGGCACGCCCGACACGCCCGACAAGGACCGGCTGTGGTCGATCGTCGAGAAGTACGGCGTCACGATCCTCTACACCGCGCCCACCGCGATTCGCACGTTCATGAAGTGGGGCACTGATTATCCGGCCGGACACGACATGAGCTCGTTGCGGCTCCTGGGTACCGTCGGCGAGCCGATCAACCCTGAGGCCTGGATGTGGTACCAGGAACACATCGGCGGCAACCGGTGCCCGATCGTCGACACCTGGTGGCAGACCGAGACGGGCGCGATCATGATCTCGCCCCTGCCCGGGGTGACGACGACCAAGCCGGGATCGGCGACCTTCCCGCTTCCGGGCATCGAGGCCGAGGTGGTCGACGACGACGGCACCCCGGTGAAGACCGGCGGCGGCTACCTCACCCTCACCCGTCCCTGGCCGTCGATGCTCCGCGGCATCTACGGCGACCCGGAGCGCTATCGGGAGACCTATTGGAGCCGGTTCGAGGGCAGGTACTTCGCCGGGGACGGCGCCAAGATCGACGACGACGGCTATCTGTGGCTTCTCGGCCGGGTCGACGACGTAATGAATGTGTCCGGGCACCGCGTGTCGACCACTGAGGTCGAGTCGGCCCTCGTCGACCACCCGTCGGTGGCCGAAGCCGCCGTTGTGGGCGCCAAAGACGCGACGACCGGCCAGGGGATCATCGCCTACGTGACCCTACGGGGCGGGTTCTCATCCAGTGACGAGCATGGCCAGGAACTCCGCAAGCATGTGGCGACGCGCATCGGCCCGATCGCCCGCCCGAAGGCGATCATCTTCACCGACGATCTCCCCAAGACGAGGAGCGGCAAGATCATGCGGCGGCTGCTGCGCGACGTGGCAGAAGGACGCGACCTCGGCGACACGACGACGCTTGCCGACGCGTCCGTAGTAGACGAGATCCGCAGTCGCGCCGCTACGGCTCCGACCGAGGAGTGACGCCCGACAACTGGCGGTGGCACGAGGGCCCCGTCGAACCAGGCGGGGCGGTCGTCTTCGACATCGACGGTGTGCTGTCCGACGCCGCCGGGCGCCAGCACTTCATCGAAGGAGGAAGCGGCCGCCGCGACTGGGATGCCTTCTTCGAGGCATGCGGGGAGGATCCGCTGCTGCACGACGTCGCCGTTCTCTTGCATCTGCTGGCGCCTGACCTCACCGTGGTGCTCCTCACCGGGCGCCCGATCCGCGTGCAACCCCAGACTGTCGCGTGGCTCGAACGCTACGAGCTTCCCTGGGACCTGCTGATCATGCGCGACTACGGCGACTATTCCGCAGCGCGCGAGTTCAAGCGATGGACGGTCGGGGAGCTCCGTGACTTCGGCCTCGACCTCCAGCTCGCCTTCGAAGACGATCGCCGTAACCTCGAGATGTTCCGCCGTGAGGGAGTTCCCTGCATCTACATCCACTCCGGCTACTTCGGCTGACCCCCAACCCCCCATCCCCCCACCCACCGGCCGAAGACCCACCGTCAGCCGCGCCTCGCTCAGGCCGA
>CAZWDB010000092.1:0-17703 GCA_964632885.1 uncultured Acidimicrobiales bacterium
TGGACCCGCTCCTGCTCATGGCCGTGTACGTCGTCCTGGTCACGTTCATCAGGACGCGGGCCATCCCTGACTACCCCCTGTTCGTGTTCTCCGCCATCTTGCCATGGAAGTGGTTCACGGCGGCTGTCGGTGACTCGGCGAACTCGGTCGTTGGTCAGCATCGGCTGATCAAGCAGATCGCCTTTCCGAAGATCGTCCTTCCGGTTGCGGCCACGACGGCCGGCGTCGTCGGGTTTGCGTTCGGCATGATTCCATTGCTCGGGATCATCGGCTTCTACGATCACCGGTGGTCACCGCTGATCCTGTTCATCCCGCTGATCGCCATCGTCCAGTACGTGTTCACCCTCGCGATGGGCGTCATCGTGGCCGCGGCGAACGTCTTCTTCCGGGATCTCGGGAACGTCGTCGGTCATCTCCTCCGGCTCTGGTTCTACCTCTCGCCGGGCCTCTACAGCCTGGACCATGTACGCGAGCTGGGCTTCGTGCAGGAGCAGCCCTGGATCGCGACGGTGCTCTCGCTGAACCCCGTCGCCGTGCTGTTCGAGTCGTACCGCGCGATCATTTACGGCACCGAGACCGGCGGCCCGGTCCTGCCGAACTTCGTTGCCCTTGCCTGGCTGCTGGCAGGCAGCCTCGTCCTTCTTGCCCTCGCCGCAGTGTGGTTCAAGCGGCTCGAGCGGGACTTCGCCAAGGTGCTGTGATGCAGAGCAACGACTTCGCGATTGTCGCCGAGGATCTCGGTGTCAGGTACAACCTCCGCTTCCATCGGAAGCAGTCGATCCAGCGGGCGCTCAACCGCTGGATCTCCCGCGATCAGTTCGAAGCGTTCTGGGCTCTGCGCCATGTGAATCTGCGCGTGACGCATGGCGAGTCCCTGGCCGTGATCGGCCCAAACGGGGCGGGGAAGAGCACGCTCCTTCAGGTTCTCGCCGGCATCCTGAGCCCGTCCGAGGGGCGCATCGAGGCACGCGGCCAGATCTCCGGGCTTCTCACGCTCGGTGCGGGGTTCGACCAGGACCTCACCGGACGGGAGAACATCCTCCTCGCCGGCGCCTTCCTGGGACTTGAGGACAGGGTGACGCGAGAGCTGCTGCCGCGCATCGTCGAGTACGCCGATCTCGGCCAGTTCATCGACGCGCCGCTGAAGACGTATTCCTCGGGCATGCGCGCGCGGCTGGGGTTTGCCATCGCCACGTCGGTCGACCCCGACATCCTGCTGCTGGACGAGGTGCTCGCCACCGGCGATGCCACATTCCGCGAGAAGTCGAAGGCCCGCGTCCTCGAGCTCGTCAGCAACGCCAAGGCCGTCGTGCTCGTAACCCACGACATGGGCTGGGTCAAGGAGTACTCCAACCGCGCGATCCTGATCGAGAACGGCCGTGTGGTACTCGAAGGCGAGCCCGAGGAGGTCGTCGAGACCCATCGCAAGCACACGGCCGAGGCCAAGGAGCGCCGAGCGAAGGAAGCCAAGGAGGCCGGCCTGGCACCTGAGATCGCGGCGAAGGCGCGGTGACCGGGCGTGGCTGAAGCCGGGGGCTCGCCCAGGGCATTCGAGTTTTCGATCGTCACCGCGGTCTACAATGTCGCTCAGTACCTCGACGCGTTCATCGAATCGGTCGAGGCGCAGTCGTACCCTCGGGATGGCTTCGATGTCGTGGCTGTCGACGACGGGTCGACCGACGACTCGCTGGCGAAGCTCCGAGCGTGGGAGCAGCGCCGTCCGGATCTCGTGACGGTCATCACGAAGGAGAACGGCGGATTGCCGTCGGCCCGGAATGCCGGACTCGGGCACGTCCGCGGGACCTGGGTGACCTTTACCGATCCGGATGACGTACTCGATGCGGCCTACGTGAGCGAGGTCAGTCGGTTCATCGCCGCGAATCCGCGTGTCGATCTCGTTGCGACGAATCGGCTCATTCTCGACGAAGCGACGGACGTCCTCAAGGACACGCACCCGCTGCGGCATCACTTCGGCGACGGAAACGTGGTCAGGGACATCACCTCGACACCGGAGTACTTCCACGGCAGCGCACCGGCAGCATTCTTCCCGATGGCCGAGATCGAGCGCCAAGGTCTGCGCTTCGATCCCGAGATGCGACCGAACTGGGAGGACGGCCACTTTTGCAGCCGGTACCTGCTCGCCCTCGAGCGGCCGACCATCGGCTACGTCGCGACTGCGCATTACCACTACAGGAAGCGGTTCGGCAGTACGTCGACCCTGCAGGGGAGCTTCAATGATCCTCGTCGCTTCACGACCGTGCCGCGGCGTGGCTTCCTGGATGTGCTTGAGCGCGCGCATCGCCTGCGGGCTGGAGACTCTCCACCCAAATGGTTACAGCACTTCATCCTCTACGAGCTGTCGTGGTACTTCAGCGCGCAGGAGGCCCGCTCCGGCGTCGCAACCGCGGCGACAGACGACGTGGCCGATACCTTCCACGGCCTGGTTCGCGAAATCCTGCGCTACATCGATCCTGACGTGATCACGCGGTTCAGCGCGCGGCCACTCAAGCCGGAATGGATCGACATCCTGCTCCACGCCTACACCGACGAACCGTGGCACCAAGACCACGCGATCTTGTCCAAACCGGATCGGGACCAAGGGGTGGTGCGCGCATCGTACAGATACGTAGGTCAACCGCCGCGTGAGGAGGTAGTGAGCGCCGGGCACCGTGCCCAGCCGCTGCACGCGAAGATCCGCGACTTTGTGTACCACGGGCGGGTCTTGCTCCACGAGCGGATCATGTGGCTGCCAGCGCCCTCAGACATCCGTATCCGCCTCGACGGGCGCGATCTCCAGCTTCGTTCGCAGGAGCGACGCCTCGACGATGCTCGGAGGGTACGGGTGCTCGAGCAGGACAGCTCGAATGGCCGGCCGAAGCCGTCTCGATCCGATCGCTCGGCTCACAGGCCGCGCTTTCGGGACCGAGTCTGGCGACGCCTTTCCAGGACGCGGCTGGTCCGGCGCTACTTCCGCGACGCGTGGGTGCTGATGGATCGGATCGGCGACGCCGGTGACAACGGTGAGCGGCTCTTTCGCTACCTTCGCGGGGCCAATCCGGGCATCAATGCATGGTTCGCCGTGGCGCGCGAGTCGCCAGACTGGACGCCGCTTCGCCGGCAGTTCGGTAGGCGAGTGCTCGCACATGGCTCCCTTCGTTGGAAGCTCGCCATGGCGAATGCCCAGCACCTGATCTCGTCGCACGTCGATACGCCCATCGTCCGGCCGCCTGCCCTGCGATCCGTGATCAAGCCTCGCTGGCGGTTCACGTTCCTCCAGCATGGCGTGATCAAGGATGACATCTCGAACTGGCTCAACGCGAAGCCGGTCGATCTCTTCATCACGAGCACGCCCCAGGAACTGGCCTCGATCACCGGCGACCACACGCCATACGTGTTTACGACAAAGGAGGTGAAGCTCACGGGCATGCCGAGGTTCGACAGGCTGCGCGATCTGGGTGCCCGCATCGCGCCCGAAGCACGCGATCTCCTCCTCGTCGCCCCGACGTGGCGAGTGGGCCTGCTTCGTCCGCTTCGGCCCGGCGAGCGGCGCCGCGCAATCGTCCCGGCCTTCCTCGAGTCGGCGTTCGTACGAAACTGGCTGGAGCTCATGCGGTCCGACGAGCTGGCGGTCGTCTGTGCCGAACAGCGACTGACCATCGGCTTCCTGCCGCATCCCGAGCTTCAGCCCGCGCTGTCGCTCATGACCTTGCCGAACCACGTGCGTGCCCTCACCTTTGCCGACCATGATGTCCAGGAGCTTTTCGCGCGTTCGGCGCTGTTCGTCACCGACTACTCGTCCATGGCGTTCAACGCCGCGTACATTGACCGGCCGATCGTGTATTTCCAGTTCGACGCGGATGAGGTCGAACGTGGGGGGCACCTTGGCCGACGCGGGTACTTCGAGTACGCGCGCGACGGCTTCGGCCCAATTGCATCCACGCCCGCCGATGCGGTGGCGTCCATTGGCCGTGTCCTCCGCAGTTCACGCGCACCGGCTCCCGAGTACCAGGCACGCATCGACGCAACGTTCCCCCAGAGAGATGGTTTCTGCTGCGCTCGAGTCACGCGTGAGATTCGACGGCTCACCGAACGCCAGTTGCCTGACGACGACTCGAGCGAAGCGGGCGCGGGCTTGAACCTACGCACCGTGGCGAGGGTCCAGGCTTGACCGTGAGGTCCGCTCGCCGGCTCGGGCGCCTCGCTCGCCGGCTGCTTGCCGGCGTTCGGCGCCGCGTGACGGTACCCATCGCCGCCCGGCGACGCCCGGCGCTCAGCGTGATCGTTCCGATGTACAACGTCGAGCGCTACGTGGGCGAATGCCTGCGCAGCGTCCTCGACCAGGACTTCACCGCACTCGAGGTCCTCGTCGTCGACGACGGCTCGACGGACGGATCAGCGCAAATCGTGCGCCGCGTTGCGGCCAGAGACCCGCGTGTGAGCCTGTGGTCACAGCCGAATGCGGGACAGGGACCGGCGCGCAACCTCGCGATTCGGCATGCCCGCGGGGATTACCTCGTCTTCGTCGACTCCGACGACCGCGTGCCCCGCGGATCCTTCCGCTACCTGGTCTCGGCCCTCGAGGCGAGCGGGTCGGACTTCGCCGTGGCGGGCGTCCGCAGGCTCGACGGCGACCGGACGTACCGCCCGTCGTGGACCGTGAAGGTGCACGAGCATGACCGCGTCGGCATCCGGATCGACGACTTTCCGGCCGCGATGGGGGACGTCGTCGCCCATCACCGCATCATTCGGCGCAGCTTCTGGACCGAGCGCATCGGCGACTTCGACCACGGCGTGTACGAGGACCACGTTCCGATGGTCGCCGCCTATCTCCGAGCCGATCGCTTCGACGTGCTGTCACGCGTCGTCTACGAGTGGCGCCTCCGAGCCGAAGGCACCTCGACGGGACAACAGAAGCACGACCTCGCCAACCTCACGCAACGCATTGCCGTCAAGGCCACCGCCCGTGATCTCGTTTGGCGCGAGGCGTCGCCGGCCGTCCAGGCCGCCTGGGTCGGGCGGGTGCTCGACATCGACTTCTCTCCGTATGTCGAGAAGGCACTGGACGCCGACGAGACTTACCGTCGAACCCTCCGGCGCGCCCTCCAGACCTACATCGGCCTCGCGACTCGTGAGGCTTGGAGCCATGTGCGGGTCCGCCAGAAGGTACGGACTTACCTCGCCTCACAGGGCGCGTGGGAAGTGCTCGCCACGGCCGAGCGTGTCTTCGGTGATCAGGGATCGATCCCGCCGACGGTGATCCGCGATGGTTCGGTCGCGCTGGCCACGTCGCCGACGGCCGGCACATCCGTCACGATTCCGGACGACCTTCTCGAGCTGGCCGCGAGTGAGAGCCGGCTCCAGGTGTGCCTCGCCGACTGTCGCGCCGATTCGGGCGGACTGCACATCGTCGGCTGGGCGGTGATCCGGGGCGTGGACCTTTCGCACCGCCGGCCGTCGATTCGGCTCTCGCTCGAGCATGAGGCCGCGCCAGGCAGGCTTAGGCTCCCCGCCGTCCCGATAGAAGCGCCCGAGGCCACCGCGTGGGTCAAGTGGCCGCACGGGTCGTTCGACCGAGCCGGATTCCACGCCACACTCGACCCGTCTTGGCTCAAGGCCATGACCCCTGGGGATCGATCCTGGCAGGTCCGCGCCGTTGTCGACGTGGACGGTGTAGTGCGGGAAGGCGGCGTGCATCACGCGCTTCTCGGGCGTCCGAAGAGGAGCGCCATGCTCACCGGCTGCCAGATCCGCCTCGGCTCCGCTCGCATCGCGCCAGCCTTCGACGCCGAAAGAGGCCTCTGCGTCGAGGTCCGGGCGCGGTAGAGCTCGCGACTCCGAACGAGCTTCACCGCCTCAGCTGGCCGGTGCCCCCTTGCTCCCGGTGTGCAGCTCGGATAGGCGCCGGCCGGCCCAGGAGAGTTGCGAGCGCAGCCACCGCCGAGATGCCTCCGCATCGGTTTCGAGGCACATCTCGGAGTCGGCGTAGGCGATGGTGGAGCTGACGGGATGGGCGCGACCCATCGTCGAAGGAAGGCCGTTCCGACGGAGGTAGTCGGCGAAGCGATCGTAGCGATCAGCGTACTGGCGGTTGAATGCGGTGAAGTCGGCTTCCCCGAGGATGGCGCCGACGGACGGTGGGGCATCGAGCCGACGCACGTCGACGTATGGAACCGCGAAGTACGTCGCGAGCTCATGGATGCGGGTGTCGTTCACGAGGTAGATCGACGGCACGCCGTTCGACAGACCCACGGTCGTCCCGTGGAAGCGCATCCCGATGACCAAGTCGGCACGCGACACTTGCTGCTCCCAATCTTCGACGGAGCTCGCGCACACTGCGGAGGCAATGAGGCCATCGATGATCGGATCGGAATCGCTGTCAGCGAAGCCCGAGCGCACCAGCTCATATTTCAGCGTGGCGTAGTGGTCCTCGAGGCGATGAGCGGCGATGAACTCGGGCGGCTCGCCCTGGCAGAACGTCCAGACCCGGTCGAACGATCGCTTCAGCTCAAGGAAGAGGCTGCGCTGGATACGGTTGACAATGAGGCTGTCCGAGCCGTAGATCCCCGTCATGTGACGATTCATGTTGTACGCGACGGATGCGATCCCCCGCCCGTCCAGGCTGATCGACAGATCCGGGTTCCTGGCTCGAAAGAACGATGGGCATCCGACGGGCTCAGCGTTGTCGACGCCGAGGTCCCTCAGGATCTCGGCGGTGTACTCGCCGCGAGCTCCGACGACCGTCGAGTGTTCTCCCAGGATCCGAAGCGCCTTGATCGTCCCCTTCGAGAGCTCCAGCTTTCCGTAATCCGATGCCTGAGCCCCTATACCCATCACGGTCACAGGCAGCCCGATTCGCTCGATCACCTCCCCCATGCCCGAAAGGTCGAGGTTCGGGCGGATGTAGTTGGCCCCGCGGATGACCAGGTGGTCAGCGGGCCGCAGGGGTACGTCGCGCGAAGCTCCAAACTGGACGTTGCCGACGACCTCGGCATCGACGAGCTTGAGCATCGAGTCGATGACCACGTAGTCCCCGAAGTTCGCCGGTCGCCGATCGAGGTAAGTGACCGGTGACGACGGCTGGAATGGAAGATGAGCGTCGGACCCGGTGCGCCGACCCGGTGATTGCATGGTGAGAATTCGCATCGCCGCAGATTCTAGGAGACCCACGCGGTTGGCGCCGTCACGATCCCGCCGAACGCCAAGCGGCGACCACGCGATAATGCGGGCTGGGGCCAGCCTAGGCGCAGTACGGCGGGGCGGCCTGGAGACGACGGAGGGATCGACGATGGGACGCCGAGGCTCGCGAAGCCGAATGCGGTCGAGGCCTCGAGGGATTGGTACTCGGCTCCGGCGCATGGCTCGGATCGTTTTGAGGTACGCGACTCCGTGGCGCCTGCTCATGATCCTCGCCCTCGCAGCCGGGCTGCTCGCCGCCACGATCGTCGACCACGGATTGGTTCAGTCTGGCGGTGTGGTCATCGCCGTGCTGAGCCTGCTGACACTGCTTGCTCAGCTCCACCACAGTCTGAAGCGGGTGGCGCTCAATCGTTCGGCCGCGGACGCGGGCCGCCTGGCACTTGCTCCGACCCGGCGAAGGACGATAGGTCGGTCGCGAGCCATCGTCAGCGTCATCATTCCTGGCAAGAACGAAGCTCGCTATGGGCGCGCATGCATCGAGAGCCTGCAGGCGCAGACCTTGGACAACTTCGAGGCCATCATCATCGACGACTGTTCGACGGACTCGACTCTTGACGTGCTCCACGACGCGATCGGCGACGATCCCCGTTTCAAGATCATCCGCACCGATCGATCGGTGGGAATAGGGCTCGCACGGAACCATGGCGTCCGCGTGGCGGGCGGCCGGTACGTGACGTTCCTCGACCTCGACGACTTCCTGGCGCCCGACTCCCTCGCTTCGCGTGTCGAGCTTGCCGAGGCGCACGCCGACATGCCGTGGGTGGCTGGCTCGTACTGTTGGCACGAGCCTGTCGCTCCCGAAACGACTCCTGCCACCTGGAGACCCCCGACCGCCGTGCGCCGCGAGCCAGTCTCGTGGCTCGGCCATTACGACGACAACTTCTTCATCGCCTCAGCTCCCCTCATCCGGCGCGATGTGTTCCTCACAGTCGGCGGCTTCGACGATGCACGCACCGCCGAAGACGCGGTGTTCTGGTTCAGGATGCTGCGATGGGGCTTCATCCTCCTCGCTTCGAACACGGTCGGCATCGCGTACCGCCAGAAGCCCACGTCCCACGCCGTTTCGACGGCGGTCGAGATGCGAAACACGATTGCCGGGCTGCTCGAGGAGCGGAGCGAGCCAAGTTCGCCTCCCGTGGGCCAGGCTGGCCCCTTCTACTTCGAAGCCGACCTGGGCAAGTACCGGGCAGCGGTCGGGTTCACTCGTCGTACGGCCGCAGCTTTGGGCATCGCCGTGGCGGGCGGAGCACTGGAGGCAGTGGTCGACGACCTGGTTCGCGACCTGCGCAGCGTGCCGCCGCCTCTCGTCGGCTGGGAGGTCGATGTGATTGGGCGCGCCGTTGCTGCGTCGAAGCGTGTCACCCGACCTCGCGGTGAGGGACACCGCGAGGCTTCCGTAACCCGCGAAATCGAGCGTCACCTTCGGCCGCTCATCGATGCCGCGCAGCGAGGCGCGGCTGCATGGCAGGAGAGCGGGGATCAGCCGACGCTGCCGACGGGAAGGGCGACGGCGCGCGCGGTGAGGAAGCCGCTCCTTCTGACGGTGACACCGCAGTCGCTCAAGTCGCTCGTGGCGAAGGGGAAGCCCATCCTCCTGCTGCCGTCCTCGGCGTACCACACCGACGAGCTCATCGAGCTCGTCGAGGAGCTGCGCCGCCACGGCTTCGCCCCCGTAGCGATGCTGAACCAGTACCGGTGGCGCACAACGGGGACGGCACTGTCGAGAGTCGACGTGCCGGCCGTCGAGGCGCTCCCCGCCGGGGATTGGCTGCTCGATTTCGCCGCAGTCCTCACATTCAACGACTGGGGCGAGTACTTCGGCGAGTACGTCCAGTACGTCGCCGGCAAGGCTCCGGTCTCGTTCGCGAAGGTCGAAGGCGTCCAGGACTGGGATGACCTCGACACGGGAAGGATCAGGAACCCGTACCTGGCCTCGGACGTCATCCTGTGCCAGGGCGAGAACGACGTGCGGGCCCTCGAGGGCAGGCGCGCGCGGCTTGAGATCGTCGGGAGCGACCGCCTCGAGGCCATCTGGCACGCCCCGCTCCCACCCGACGCCGAGCCGCGCGTCGTCGCCAACGTCAACTTCACCTACCGAGTGCAGACCGAGCATCGCGATCTGTGGGTCGAGACCCTACGCGAAGCATGTCGGCGCGCCGACGTCCCGCTCGACTTGTCGCTGCACCCCTCCGAGACCGCCAAGTACCCCGGGTTGGCGGCAACCGAGCCGATTCGTCACCTCCTGGTCCAGGACTCGATCCTCGTGTCGCGATTCTCGACGGTGCTGTTCGAGGGCATGGCCCGTGGGTGCTCGGTGATCTACTACAACCCGCACGGGGAGCGGGTGCCGACCTTCCACCATCCCGACGGCGCATTCGACGTTGCGGAGGATCCGGATACGCTCGCGAGGATGGTCCAAGCCGCCAGGGGGAGGTCCCGCTCCGAAGCGAAGGAGCGAGCCGCCCCGTTCTTCCGGAGGCAGGTTTCGATGGAGCCCGGCACGACGGTTGCTGCGCGAACGGCGAACGTGATCGAACGATACGTCACGGAAGGCTCGGAGCTCGCGAGCGCGAATGCGTCCGGACGTACCGAAGTCCCGGAGAAGGTCTAGTGGCTATGCTCAGGCCGTGAAGAAACCAGAGTTCCGCTACAGGATCACCGACTACGACCGTTCGATCATCCCGAATCGATTCGTCGCGTGGCTGGACGAGGGTGTCGTCGACGAGAGGGACTGGCTTGCCAGGTCCGGCAGGAGCCTTGGTCACCCGGGCTGGGGCTGGCTCTACCACACGATCCTGATGCTCCTCGACGCCGACCGGCCGAACATCATCGTGGAGACCGGCACGAATGTCGGCACCAGCGCCATCATCATGGGTCAGGCGATCATCGATTCGGGTCGCCCGGGCCTCCTCCACACGATCGAGCTGGAGCCTGAACTGCACGAGGAAGCCAATCGGCGGTTCGAGCTCGCTGGAGTCTCGACCGTGATCGAGTCCCACTGCGGCGACTCCCTCACTGTCCTCCCCGAAGTCCTTGCTGATGTCGACGAGTTGGCGGCCGCCTTCCTGGACGGGAACCACCTCTACGACCACGTCCTCCGCGAGTTCGAGCTCGTCGTCGGGCGACTGCGACGCGGCGGTGCTGTCATCCTTGACAACACGGCCCTCATCGCCGACGACGGTGAGGACACGCGCGTGAACGGCGCTCTGCGGACCATCCATCGGACGCACGGCGGGAATCTCGTGAACTTCCCCTACGCGAGTTGGTGGACCCCCGGGATCGCCATTTGGCAGAAGCAGGCGTTCGATGAGATGGAGCCGCCCACCGTTGACCCGCCTGCGTCCTAGGACCGGCTCCGCTCCTGTCGGAAGCGTCGCAGCATCCTAACGGTCGAGGACCGGAGCGTGAGGTCCGGAACGTCCTCCTCTGTCTCCAGGCGGTGCCTGCGGATGGGTTGGAGCGCTTCGACCACGCGACCCAGCCGCTGGTCGAGATCGCTCTGGCGCTTCTCTAACTCAGTGATGGCTGGCATGGCCGCGTCGAGCCGGGTGGTGGAGGCGCTGATGTTTGCCTCGGCCTCGCGGAGACGATTCCCCAGCTCACTCGTGGGTGCCCTCATCGCCTCGATGTCTCGTCGCAGTGACCGAACGCGGGACTCAAGACGAATCGTGCGGCCGGAAAGCTCCGCGGTCACCTTGAAGAGGACCGCCACGAGTAGGAGGGCTGCCGCCAGGATGAGGTCGGGCCCATCGCCGCCGACAACGGCGAGCGCTGCGGCGACGAGCGATAGAAGTGGGGCGATGATGCGCCGTGCGCGGGTCGCGAACAACGTCCTGCTGATCGTCATTGCTGGTTTGGTCTCCTCTGGTCACTGAGCCGACGACGCTTCTCGCGCGTGGCCCGCGGCGGGCGGCACCGGTGGCACCTCGCTACTATGTGCGATGTCTCGCCTTCGAGAAAGTACCGGGCGTAATCCGAGAGCCGAGTCCATGCCGGCTTCCAGTGTTGGGTGAGAATCATTGACTGAACCTAGCGTCTCGGTGGTCGTGCGGTCCTTCAACGAGGAGGAGCATATCGGTCGACTCCTCAGCGGCCTGATGAAGCAGCAGCGGCCACCCGACCAGATCGTCATCGTCGATTCGGGCTCGACCGACGCCACCCTCGCGATTGCGTCGCACTACCCCGTCGACGTGGAGCACATCGCGCCGGAGGAGTTCTCATTCGGTCGGTCGCTCAACGTCGGTTGCCGCGCCGCGACCGGCGACGTGATCGTCATTGCGAGCGCACACGTCTACCCCGTCTACGACAGTTGGCTGACGGAGCTGACGGCACCGCTCGCCGATAGCAGGATCGCCCTGGCGTACGGGCGACAGCTTGGGAACGAGCGAACGAAGTACTCCGAGAAGCGCGTGATGGCTCGCTGGTTCCCTCCGGTGTCGGATCCTGACCAGGATCACGCCTTCAGCAACAACGCGAACGCGGCGGTCCGACGCTCGCTCTGGGAGGAGCAGCCGTACGACGAGGAGCTGACCGGCCTCGAAGATCTCGACTGGGCGAAGAAGGTTCTCGAGAAGGGCTGCCGCATCGCGTACGTCGCGACCGCACCGGTCGTTCACGCTCACGATGAGTCGTGGCGCCAGCTCGTGAACCGATACCGTCGCGAGGCGATCGCTCACAAGCGGATCTACCAGGAGCAGGGCATGAGCGCGTTCGACGCGATGCGCCTCGCGCTCGCGAACATCGCCAGCGACTACGTCCATGCCGCTCGAGACGGCGTGCTCCTCGGTAACCTGGCGTCCATTCCGGCGTTCCGCGCCGCCCAGTTCTGGGGGACGTATCGAGGCTTCAAGCAGCGCGGCGAGGCATCGGCCGCCCTCAAGCGGCACTTCTACTACCCGCATGGCCTTCGGCGCCCGAAGGAGGATGCGCACCTCACGAATGCCCAGCCGATCAACTACGACACGGTCGATCCGCCTGCTCGACGATGACTGACCCCATCGACATCTCGCTCCGGCTTCACGCCGGCATGCCCGTGTGGCCGGGCTCAGCGGGCGTGGCCATCGATCAGACACGGACCATCGCCACCGGAAACCCGGCGAACGAGAGCAAGCTCGAAATGGACGTCCACTGCGGAACGCACGTAGAGGCGCCGCTGCATTTCATCGACGGCGCTGAGCCCATGAGCACGATCTCACTGAAGGTGCTGGTGGGTCCAGCGCGTGTCGAGCACGTTGAGGCGGCGGATGCCATCGGTCCGGCGGAGCTTGCGGGAGTGCCACGCGGGACGGAGCGTCTGCTGCTGCGGACGAAGAACTCCGATCGCTGGCACGCCACCGAACCGTTCCGTGAGGACTACGTCGCGCTCACCCTCGACGGGGCGCGCTGGATCGCCGAGCACGGGATCAAGCTGGTCGGCGTGGACTACCTCTCGGTGCAGCGATGGGGGGACGACCCCGAGACGCACCGAGTTCTCATGCGGGCCGGCGTGGCGATCCTCGAAGGCATAGACCTGAGCGGGGCTCCAGCCGGTGACTACCGACTCACGTGCCTGCCGCTCCGACTCGAGACGACCGAAGCCGCCCCCGCGCGGGCGATCCTGGAACCGTTGACGTGACGACCATCGCGGCGATCGTGCCGATGCGGCATGACAGCGAACGCGTGCGTGGGAAGAACTACCGGCCCCTCGGTGGACGACCGCTGTTCCACCACATCGTCGAGACCCTGCTCGCGGTACCGGCGATCTCGAGCGTGGTCATTGACACCGACAGCGACCGCATCAAGGACGATACTCGCCAACACTTTCCGACGGTCCGGATCATCGACCGCCCTGAGCATCTTCGCGACGGCATGACGCCGATGAACGACGTCCTGCTGAATGACGTGCGGCAGATCCAGGCCGACCTGTTCCTCCAGACCCACAGCACCAACCCGCTCCTCCGCACCCAGACCGTGGCAACGGCAATCGATCGGCTGCTGGACGACCCTGTGAGCGACTCCCTGTTCGGCGTCACGCGCCTGCAGACGCGCCTGTGGAGTGCGGACGGCGAACCGATCAACCACGACCGCAACGTGCTGCTGCGGACGCAGGACCTGCCCCCGGTACTCGAAGAGAACTCCTGCATTTACCTCTTCACCAGGGTAAGTCTGGAGCAACGGGGCAACCGTATCGGAGAGCGGCCGATCCTGTTTGAGATCCCTCGAGAGGAGGCGTGGGACATCGACGAGGAGATCGACTGGGAGGTCGTCGAGGCCCTCCACGCGCATCGAACCCGGACGGGCAAATGAGCGGGGAGACGATCCTCATTTCGTGCCTGCAGCTGCAGGAGGCGCTCGACGAGCACCGGGCTCGACTCGACGCCCGCGGCGCCAGGCTCATCGTGCCAGCGGTCGTCCAGCGGCTCAGCGAGGCGGAGCTGATCGAGCTCGTTCCAGAGGTCGACGGGATTGTCGCCGGCGACGATGAGCTGACGCGTACGGTCATGGAGCATGCCCCGAAGCTCCGCGTGATCTCGAAGTGGGGGATCGGCGTTGACGCCATCGATCTCGACGCCGCCCGAGAGCTTGGGATCCTGGTGACCAACACGCCGGGCATGTTCGGTGACGAGGTGGCTGATGTCGCTCTCGGATACCTGCTGATGCTTGCCCGCCAGCTCCACATCATTGACCGAGAGGTACGCGCCGGTCACTGGAGCAAGCCGGCTGGGACCTCGTTGGCGGGACGCAGCCTGGGCGTCGTCGGACTCGGCGACATCGGGCTGGCGGTCGCGCGCCGCGGCCTGACGATTGGCATGCGGGTGCTCGGGGTCGAGGTGGACCCCTCGCGAGCGTCATCGGCCATTGAGCTCGGGGTGGACGTCACGGACCTTCCAACAATGCTACGCACGGCGGACGTCGTCTCCCTGAACAGCCCGCTGACCTTACACACGCGGCACATGCTCGACGCGACTGCGCTCGCGTCGATGCGCCGAGGAGCGTGGATCATCAACACGGCGCGAGGCGGCCTGATCGATGAGGCGGCGCTCGTCACGGCGCTCGCATCGGGACAGATCGGCGCGGCGGCGCTCGACGTCTTCGAGATCGAGCCTCTCCCGGCCGACAATCCGCTTCGCCGATTCGACCAGGTGATCCTCGGATCGCACAATGCCTCACATACCGTCGAAGCCGGGTATCGCACGAGCGAACGGGCGATCGACAACCTCATCCATGGGCTCGACGCGGTGGATCGGTGAGCAGGCGCGTGGTCATCACCGGCATCGCCGGTGGCATCGGCGGGGCGGCGGCGGCGGCCTTCCGGTCCGCGGGTTGGTTGGTCGCCGGCATCGACGTCTCCGAAGCTCGGGACACTGGCGACGGCGACTTCCTGCGCCTCGATATCGGTGTGCCCGACGCGGAGCGGCACGTGCGTGGGTACCTGGCCTCATTGGGTAGCGTCGATGCGGTTGTCAACGCAGCAGGGATCCAGAACACGGCGGCTGCGCTCGACACAGCGGACGACGAGTGGTCGCGGATCATGGACGTCAACGCTCGAGGAGCGCTCTGGACCAGCCGAGCTGCCCATCCGTGGCTCGAGCGGTCGCGAGGCTCGGTCGTGAACGTCTCGAGCGTTCACGCGATCGCCACCACACGTGACGCGGCGGCCTACGCCGCGAGCAAGGCCGCCCTCGTGTCACTGACACGATCGTTGGCGCTCGAATGGGCGCCGACGATCAGGGTCAACTGCGTACTCCCAGGAGCCATCGATACACCGATGCTGGCCGAGGGGCTGAAACGGGCCGGGTCGCCAGCCGCCGACGGCCGGAGGGCGTTGGCAGCGGGAATTCCACTGCGACGAGTCGGGCAGCCCGACGAGGTGGCTCAGTCGATCATGTTCTTGGCAGACGGGGCTCGCTCGTCGTTCGTCACCGGGCAGACCCTCGTCGTCGATGGTGGCGTGCTCGCGTCGCTCGGAACCGCGTGATCGCCCGACCGCCGGAAGGAGCACTGGCCCGGACGGTCCTCGTGACCGGTGGCTCCGGATACATCGGCGCACACGTGCTCCGTGCGCTGGGGGCGGCCGGCTACCGATCGGTCGTTCTCGACCTGCAGCCGCCGCCGAGCACGGACGTCGCGAGCCTGGCACGGTTCGTCATCGGCGACATCCGAGACCCCGACGTGCTCGCGAACCTGTTCGCAAGTGAGCGCATCGATGCCGTAGTGCACATTGCCGGCGTGAAGTCCGTGCCGGAGTCGCTCGCTGATCCCGGCCGATACTTCGACATCAACACCGTCGGCACACTGCGGATCCTCGAGGCAATGCGGGCTGCCGGAACGGACGCGATCGTCTTTTCCTCGTCTGCAGCGGTGTACGGACAGCCGGACGTGGTTCCGATCACCGAGGACGCGCCGCTGCGACCGGAGAACCCGTACGGCGAGAGCAAGGCGATGAGCGAGCGTCTCCTGACGTGGTGGGATCGCTGCCACGGCGTCCGCCATGTCAGCCTTCGGTACTTCAACGCTGCCGGAGCCGCGCCTGACGGGTTGACGGGCGAGCGTGGCGAGGGCGCCTTGAACCTCGTGCCGGTGGTGCTGGAGGCGACGATCGCCGGCCGTCCGGTAGCCATCTTCGGGACCGACTACCCAACGCCTGACGGGACAGCCATCCGCGACTTCATCCATGTCGACGATCTGGCGGACGCGCACGTGCGCGCGCTCGACCACCTGTCGCGCCGCGAACTGTCCATCACGCTCAACCTCGGGACGGGTACGGGAGCATCGGTCGCGGAGGTGATCGCCGCCGCCGAGCGGGCGACCGGGCGGCGTATTCAGGTGGAGCACCGGCCGCGTCGCGGAGGGGATCCGCCCGCCGTGTGGGCTGATCCCACGCGTGCTCGCGAGGTCCTCGGATGGGCGTCGACCCTCCCTCTCGAAGCGATCCTCTCCACGGCGTGGAATTGGCACCGCGCACAACACGCTAATGCGGGAGACAGGCCGACACAGCGGCCGTAGCCTCCCCCAGTGGCGCGTCGGTGCAGGACCGGCCATGGCGATCCAGTACACCATTCCTTTGCCGAGTGGTCGTGCCTATTCAGATCGCTGTAGGGCTACGATGGCGGGCCCTGCCTACACCACGTTGAGCTCCCGGATCGGCGCATCTCGCTCGATGCGGTCGTAGCCGAGCGGCGACAGGTGGAGCGTCTCGTACCGGCCGGCGGTGATCCACTCGGCCAGCCCCCGGCCGACGGCGGACGCCTGCTGCAGCCCGTGCCCGGAGAAGCCGTTCGCGAACAGCAGGTTCCGCAGCGTCGGGTGCGGTCCGACGATGGCGTTGTGGTCGAGCGTGTTGACCTCGTAGTGCCCGGCCCACGCGTCGACGAGCCGCAGCCGGTCGAAGGCCGGGATCCGGTGGGCGAGCGTCGGCCAGACAAGCTCCTCGAAGGGGGACCGATCGACGACGAGGTCCAGCGTGTCCGGGTCTGGCTGGTCGCCGTGCGGTGAGAATCCGCACAGGTAGGCGGGGCCCTCCGGCCGGACGTAGACGCCGCTGGGGTCGATCGTGAGCGGCGCGTTGCCCAGGCTGATCGGCGCCTCGACGTGGTAGACGAAGCGCTTGCGCGGACGCACCGGCAGCTCGATCCCCGCCATGGCGGCCACCTCCGCGGCCCGGGGACCCGCCGCGTTCACGACCCAGCCCGCCTCGATCGCGGACCCATCGGCCAGCCGGACGAGCCCGATGCGATCGCCGTCGCGCTCGAGGCCGACGACCTCTCCCGCGCGCTCCTCGACCCCCAGCGATCGCGCCTTGCGCCGGAACCCCTGGAGCAGGGCGTAGGCGTCGAACCAGCCCTCGTCGGCGAGACCGAGCGAGCCGCCGGCCAGGTCGTCGACGTGGAGCCAGCCGAAGCGCGACCGCAGCTCCGCTGGCGAGAGGAGCGCCACCGGGACGTCGAGGCCACGCTGCACGGCGTGGTTGTGCTCGAGGGTCGCGCGGCCGGCCTCCGTCGCGAGGAACAGGTAGCCGTTCTCGACGAAGTCGACATCGGGCGCCTCGCCGTCCACGGCCAGAAAGCGCTCGGGGTGCCTGACCACCTCCAGCCCGAATCGGCTGATCTCGATGTTCAGCGGTGTGCTGAACTGGAGCCGGATGCTGGCCGCGGACAGCGTGGTCGAGGAGGTCCGAAAGGTTGGGTCACGCTCGACGACAACGATCCGCCCGTCGAAGTCCGACCGCATCGCGATGAAGGTCGCCACCGCCGATCCGACGATGGCGCCGCCCACGATCACCACGTCCGCGCGTTCCGACAGGCCCATGGGGTGATCCTATGTCAGCCGGCATCGGGCCGGCGGTTCTCGTGTCCCGGGCGGCGGCTGCGGACCGTCTGTGCGGGCAGGTGCACTGGCGGCCCTCGTCGATGGGGCCACGATGGCGGCGTATCATCAACGGAATGCTTAGGACCGTGCGGCGAGCCGCCGGGGTCGTGGCCTATCCGTTCCTGGCGGCGGTCTACCCGATCCTCGCACTCTATGCCG
>CAZWDB010000093.1:0-17473 GCA_964632885.1 uncultured Acidimicrobiales bacterium
CCGAACTTGAGGCAATAACGAACGGATTCCGTTCGTTATTGCCTCAAGTTCGGTACGGGTGAGGCGGCGAGGTTCCGGCGGTCCTCGTCGAGGACGAAGATCGTCTGAGTAGAGCGGATCTGGGGCATGCCCTGAAGCCGTACGAGCACGACGTCGCGCAGCGCGTCGATGTCGGCGACCCGCACCAACACGACGAAGTCGAACCCACCGCTCGTGAGCGCGACGTACTCGACACCAGGAAGGTGCAGCAGTTCGTCGCGCGCCGCCTTCCATGAGTGCTGCTCGACGTTGACGAGGATGAGCGCGGCGATGCTACAGCCGAGCGCCGCGGGATCGACGTCGACGGTGAAGGCGCGGATGGCGCCGCGCTCGCGCAGTTTGTCGAACCGGGCATACGCGGTGGCCCGGCTGATGTTCGTGCGGCGCGCCAGCTCGTTGACCGATGTCCGTCCGTCGACCGCGAGTTCGGCGAGGATCCGCCGGTCGACGGCGTCGACGGGCTCCACCGGTGGGTCGGACGATCGTCTGCCGGATCCAGTCTCTGTGGTCTGAGACTGGACATTTGTACGGGATGAACGATCTGATCGAGCCATACGTCTTGAAGAATAGCCAGATGGTTGAACGAACGTGGCTCCTCGACGCACAGTACGACCATGGCCACCCGCACCACGAGCAGCCAGACCGACGCCGATTTCACCCTCCCGGACGACCATCCCGGAGTCTCAGACGCCGCCTATCGGGCTCGGCGCGCCGCCATCGCCGCCGTCGGTGAGGCCTACCGGCCAGGCCAGCCGATTCCGGACGTCGAGTACACGGCGGAAGAGGACGGCGTGTGGCGCACCGTCTCGGCGGAACTCGGTCGCAAGCACGAGCGGTACGCGGTGAGGGAGTACGTCGAGGCCGAGGCGACCCTGCACCTCCCGACCGACCGTGTGCCCCAGCTGCGCGAGGTCGACGAACGCGTCCACGAGCTGTCGGGCTGGCACATCAACCCGGTGCCCGGGCTGGTGCCGACCCGGGTCTTCTACGGCTCACTCGCCGAGCAGCGGTTCCTGTCGACGCAGTACATCCGCCACCACTCGGTGCCCTTCTACACACCCGAGCCCGACATCATCCACGAGATCATCGGCCACGCAAACATGCTCGCGTCCCCCACCTTCGCCGGTCTCTACCACGCTGCCGGACAGGCGAGCGTGCGCGCCGAGTCAGACGAAGCCCACGACTTCTTCTCCCGCGTGTGGTGGTTCACCCTCGAGTTCGGTGTCACCTGGGAGGACGGCGAGCTCAAGACATATGGCGCGGGTCTCCTGTCGAGCTTCGGCGAGATCGAGGAGTACCGAAAGGCCGAGGTCCGCCCGTGGGACATCACCGCCATGGGAACCCAGAGCTACGACATCACCAAGTACCAACCGGTCATCTTCGGCGCGGAATCCTTCGGACGGGTCGTTGACGAGCTCGGTGAGTTCTTCTCCGGCTACGACGACGAGGTCTACCACCGCCTCACCCACCTAACTTGAGGCAATAACGCACGGAATCCGTGCGTTATTGCCTCAAGTTGCGGGGTTGCCGTGGCGGCCGGCGCCGGCGGCAAAGCGGGCGGCACCGGCGCGGGTTTCGCCCGAGCGGACGACCTCGACCCCGAGCTCGGTCTCGCGCCGGAGCGCTTCGGGAAGGGGCAGGTCCCACTGCTCATAGGACGACTGCCGGTCGCTGCGCATGCACAGCTGGGGGAAAGCCGCGAGCTGGCGGCCGAGTTCGATCGCGGCTGGTAGGGCCTCACCCGGTTCGGTCAGCCGGTTGGCTAGTCCCATGCTCAGGGCCTCGTCACCGGACACGCCGCGCCCGGTCAGGATCAGGTCGAGGGCGTGGCTGTGGCCGATGAGGCGGGGGAGACGAATCGTGCCGCCGTCGACGAGTGGCACACCCCATCGCCGGCAGTAGACGCCGAACGTCGCGTCGCGCGCCGCGACGCGGAGGTCGGCCCAGAGGGCGAGTTCGAGCCCGCCCGCGACGGCGTAGCCCTCGACCGCGGCGAGCACCGGCTTCGAGAGGAGCATCCGCGTCGGCCCCATCGGGCCGTCACCGTCGCTCGTGACCCGATTGCCACCTCCGCCGGCGACCGCCTTCAGGTCGGCGCCCGCGCAGAAGGTGCCCCCCTCTCCGGTCAGCACCGCGACGGCGATCTCGTCGTCGCGGTCGAAGGCCCGAAACGCGTCCGCGAGCTCTGCCGCGGTCGTCCCGTCCACCGCGTTGCGGACCTCGGGCCGGTCGATGGTGACGACGGCCAGTGGTCCGTCGACCTCGTAGCGCACTGTCATGCCGTCAAGTCTCCCGGCCCCGCCGAACTTGAGGCAATAACGAACGGATTCCGTTCGTTATTGCCTCAAGTTCGCGGCGAGGGGTTCGGGGAGGGCTTCGGTGTGGACCATGGCGAGGCGAGTGGTGGTTCGGGTGAGGCCGACGTAGAGGGAGCGGAGGCCGTGTTCCGTCTCGGCCACCAACGCAGCAGGCTCGACCATCACGACCGCGTCGAACTCGAGTCCCTTGGCATCGTCGAGGGACAGAACCACGAGCGGTGCGTCGAGGTCGCCGCCGGCATCGAGCCAACCCCGGATCTCGTCGACGAGCGCCTTCGGTGAGACCACCGCGACCTTGCCGTCACCGACAGCGCGTCCCTCCTCGACGACGACCTGGCGCAGCGTGTCGTGCCACCGCCGGCTCTCGGCCTCGATGGCGCGCGGCGCGACCCCCGCGGAGCGGACCGACTGTGGCGGCCGGAGGTCCTGGCCCCCAGCGGCGAGGACGGCGGCGGCGACGTCCATGACTTCGATGGGGGTGCGGTAGTTGACACTCAACTCGGCGACAGTGGTCACCGAGCCACCCTCGTCGCGTTCCAGCATTGCGGTCACGTCGGACCACGAGCGAGGCGCCCACGACTTACTGGCCTGGCCGAGGTCTCCCACGATCGTCATCGACCGACTCGGACAGCGGCGGCCGAGCATTCTCCACTGCATCGGTGACAGGTCCTGGGCCTCGTCGACCAGGACGTGGCCGTAGGTGCGGGTTGGGTCAGCCGCCTGCGGAGCGCGTTCGGCGTGGGCGCCCAACGTCGTCCGCAGCTCATGGAAACGGACCTCGGCCTCGGGGCTCAGCACCTGAGCGGATGCCCACTGCGCACCGCAGTCGGGGTGCGGACAGCGCCACGGTCGGTTCGCCGCCGAAGGCGCGCTCACAAACTCGAGCTCGCTCTCGCAGTCGAGACATCGGGGCGTGTAGTCGCCATCGGCCATCGTGCGCTCGACCATGTTCTCGAAGGCCACGTCGGCATCGGACGGGACCGAGCGGACCTCGTCGCGACTACGCCTGCGCGCCGGCGGACTCCCGAGGAGCTCATCGGCCTCGTCGAGCAGCGCGATGTCGTGCTCGCTCCAGGTGCCGTCGTCATCCTTCGGTCGCTGGAGCGAGTCGCGCTCATCGTCGGAGAGCACTTCGCGGCACGCGGCGGCGAGGAGCGGAGCCGACCGGAAGAGATCGGAGAGCAATCGCTGGGGTGTGAGCACCGGCCACATTCGTTCGAGCGCGGCGCGCGTCTCCCGCCGCGCCAGGATCATCCGCGCGAGCTCAGCGTCATCTACCTCGACCTCGTTGGGGCCGCGCCGGCCGATCCGGACGTCTCGCTCCATCGCATCGCGGAACGCGGCCCGGAGGTGTCGCACGACTAACCGTTCGACGAGAGCCCGCCCGGCGTTGTGGGTGCCGCCCGCACGGCGGGCCCTGGCGACGATGGCCGCTGATCGATCGACGGGGAGTTCGAGCGTGTAGGCGCCTACCGGGATCACCGCGGGCTCACGCAGGCGGCGCTGGCGACCGCGGACGGCACGGGCGATGACCGAAGCCATACGGCCGTCGGCTTTTACCCGCGCGACGGCGGGTGGGTCGACCCGGCCCACCTCGACCCCTTGGAGGAGTTCCGCCGGGGTCGCCAAGGTGACCGACTCCTCGCCGAGGGACGGCAGCACCTGTTCTACGTAGCGGAGGAATGTCGGGTTCGGTCCGACGAAGAGGACGCCGGCCGACTCCAGAGGGAACCGGTGGGTGTACAGCAGGTAGGCGGCCCGGTGCAGGGCGACTGCGGTCTTGCCGGTGCCGGGTCCACCCTGCACGACGAGAACTCCGGCGAGTCGGGCCCGGATGATCTCGTCCTGCTCGCCCTGGATCGTGGCGACGATGTCGCCCATACGGCCCGTGCGGGCGCGGGTGAGGGCGGCGAGGAGTGCCGCCTCACCGGCGAGCACCCTGCCATCGCCTTCCGCCGCGCCGGCGCCGTCGGCCTCGGACCCCCGCCCGAGCACCTCGTCGTCGATACCCGTGATGACGCGTCCACGCGCGAGGAAGTGCCGGCGAAGCGTGATACCCATCGGCTCGCGCCCGGTCGCACGGTAGAAGGGCTCGGCAACCGGAGCCCGCCAGTCGACGACGATCGGATCGTCCTCGTCGTCGCTGACGCCGAAGCGGCCCACGTAGAAACGGTCGCCGGTCTCATGGTCGATGCGGCCGAAGCACAGCTGGGTGTGCTCTCCCATCTTGAGCTCTTGGAGGCGTTTCGCGGTGATGACGACCGCGGCCTGCCGGTCGAGGGCCATCTGACGGGTGATTCCTGTGCCCTGCTCCCGCACCTCGTCCGAGATCCCTCGAGCTCGCGCCAGGAGCGCGTCGACCCGCTCATAGGCGCGGTCGATGTGGGCCTGTTCAGCTCGGATCTCGGCGCGGATGCGGGACGCGGCGGTGTCCTGTCCCGAAGTCACGATCGGGGATCATTCGCGCTTATCGGCCAAATAGTCAAGGAAAAAATCCGCCGATTTGACCTAAATGGAACCGGCCGCAAAAGCAATTTTAGCATGCCGGCGCTACTCCGCGCCGTCGACTCAGCTTGAGCTCTACGAGCGGGGCAGCGCGCGGGCCGCGGCCACCAGCGCGGGATCGTCGACCGCGACCGCTTCCGTGGGTTCGCGATCTCTGTCGGGCGACCGTTCGATGGAACGCACATAGCCGAGCGCGGGCGTGACCACGACACGCACATGGTTCCCCTGAACCGCGGCGCGGTACCGGTCGCTCGTAACTCGCCACGCCCGGATTTGGTCCCTAGTTCCGTCGTCGACGGCGACGAAGTGTCGCCGCCGCCGTTGGTGGGCCTCCGGTTGCAGAGCCCTCAGCGGTCCCGGGAGCCAGTCGCCGGTTTCGCGCGTGCGAGCCCTCAGAACAGTTCCCTCGAAGGTCCCGTGGGCGAACAGGTCGCGCGCGCCGAAGATGATCTTGACCGCGGACCATGCTGCGATCCCGCCGAATGTGACGACGAGCAGCGCCGCGACCCGCGTCACCCACGTCATGGCGTCAGGTGGAAGGTTGTCGATCCACGACGGCGTACGCGCTGCCACGGGGATGAGCCAGAGGCAGGCCATCCCACTCGCGGCGCCGGTCAACAGTCCGACCGCGATCGCGACGAGCGGCCGCTGGCCGTAGCCGGGGCGGAGGCGGGGATAGCTGACAACGACGTGGCGCCACTGTCCTGTGGCGCGACTCCACGCGTTGCGGTCGTCTTCGGCGCCGAGAGGTAGCTGCGCGGTGGCGAGCGCCGCGAGGTCGAGCGCGGTCGCGTACGCGAGGTAGCGGTCCCAGAGGGCAACCGCGGCGGCCGGCTTGGTCGCGAAGTCACCATGGTCCGCGAGGTACTGGCGCACACCGAGCCAACGCCCCGCAACCTCGAGGCCTTCGGCGGTCTCGCGCTGGCGGTCCGAGGAGATGATCGCGGTCGCGATGCCGGCCAGAGCGAATCCGGCGCCGAAGTCGGCCAGGGCCAGGAGGTCGACGAGACGTGGTCCGGTAGCCTCGCCGGCCGCTCCGTCGGCCACCCAACCGCAGACGAACGCGACGACTGCGCCCACCCACACCGCGACCACGCCGAGGCCGGTCCACCGGGCGCGGCAGAGCCCGCGGGCACGCGCTTCGGCGATCACCGCCCGGCGGAACCGCCCCCACCACTTCGCCGACACCGCCTCCGGCCCGGTCGTGAGGGCGGCGGCGGGTACGACACCGTCGACCGCGAGGCCTCTGAGGTGGTCGAGCACCTGCTGCTCGAACGGCCGCAGTAGCCCCTTACCTTCGGAACGGAGCCGCACGAGGACGGGGGCATCTCCGTACTGCTCGATCGTGAGCCAGCGGCGCGCCGCGAGGTCGAGCACGGTCGCGGGGACCGCCTCCGGCGTCGGTTCGAAGCCGTCGGTGAGGAGGTCGACCACTGCCGGCGCCTCGTCGCCGAGGTCCATGGTCGCGGGGCCCGGTTGGGGCGAACGTGGCCGGCTCCGGACGGCGAGCAGCCCGACGAACACGAACGTCGCGATCGCGATGCCAACGCCGCTACCCGCCACTGCTTCCGGCCCGCTCACCGACGTCGTACGGTAGCCAGCCCGCGCGGGTCTCGTCTCGACTTCGTAAGCTCCGTGGGACCGGACATGACTGATGGACGAGAGCTGACCGAGAGGGACCTGGCGGCGATCTTCCGGCGTGCCGCGGAGCTTGATCAGGCGCGCCGGGGTGGTGACGGCGCGTCGTTGCTGGATGGCGAGGCCCTCGAGCAAGTGGCCCAGGAGGCCGGGCTGTCGCCGGGTGCGGTGCGCCAAGCGCTCGCCGAACAACGGCTCGGCACGCTGCCGGTCGAATCCGGCCGCCGGTTGCGTTGGCGCCGAGACAGCGGCCGCCGACGTCGCCGCGGTCCTGTGGTCATCGAGCGAGCCGTAAACGCGTCGCGGGAGGAGGTCGGCTACGCGATCGGCCGTCTGCTCACCGACGAGAAGTTCCGCGTCCGCCGCCGGCCGGGCGACTTCGTGCTGTGGGAGCGCCGGGAGCGGAAGAAGCGGTCGGTACTCGAGAAGGTCCGGACGGTGGCGGTGATGGAGGTGGAGGAGTCGGCCGAGCGGTGCCTTGTGCGCGTCGAGCTCACGCTTCGGATAAGCGCCGACGACCAGATCGCGGGTGGCGCGAGCGGAGCAGTCTTCGGCGGTGGCGGTACCGCATGGTTCCTCAGCGCGGTCGGACCGGATGAACTCGCCCTCGTGGGCTTTCCGATCGCGGCGTTCGCAGGCGTGGCTGCGTGGCGGTCCTACTGGTCCGAGTACCGGGAGACGGCGGACCGGGCGCGGGATGCCATCGAGCTCCTCCTCGACGATCTCGACCGACCCCCTCGGACGGGCTGAGGAGCCCGTCCGAGGGGTGAAGGTCAGGAGCTACCGGCGGAGCGCTCGCGGCCGGCGGTGCCACCGTGAGACCAGCACCAGGTTCAACCCGATAGCCAGCAGTCCGGCGCCAACGGCGACGAGCGTGCCGGCCTCGATGCCCGTGCGCACAAGTACCGCTCCCAGGACCGCCACGTATTCCTTCGTGGCCGGCCCACTGCCGCCGGGGCCAGCCGAGGCGACCGTCTCATCGGTCGATCGGATGACCGAGGCGCCGTCGACGCTCACCGTCGCGGTGGCGTTGGCGGTGTACAGAGCCACCGACGAGCTGTTAATCGTCAACGTGCACGTTGCGGTGTTCCCGTCGATGACCGGGTTCTCGCATGTGCTCGTCAGCGAGGTCGGGTCGGGGCTCACCGAGGTGGTCACCAGGTCGAAGGTCACCGGGCTCGCTCCCGACGGGATCGCCGTGACGACGACATCGAAGGTGTGCGGCTCGTTGACCGGGTTGACCGCGGTCGGTGGGCCGATCGTGATGAAGGCATCGATCCACCGCTTGGCGAGGTCACCACTGTTGGCGCCGGTTCCAGTGGTGGCGAGGTCGAGCTCGACGCCGTCGATCGCCACCGTGCTGCTCGCTCCCACGACGGTTACTCCCGCGGTCGCCGAGTTGAGGATGACCGAGCACGAGCCCGATGTGTCGGCGGTCGTGCAGCTGTCGGCTGACAGGCTGCCGGGGCCGCTCTCGACGGCGAAGTCGATCAGGGTGCCGGCGGGCGCATTGGCCTCACCGGTGCCGTCGTCGACATTCACGTGGCCGATCACCGTGTGAGGATCGCCCACCGCGTTCACGCCATCCGGGGTGACCTGGATGTTGGCGTCGACGTAGACCTTCTCCGCTCCGCCGGTGCCGCCCGGGCCCGAGGGGGCGACGGTGCTGTCGCTCGAGCGGGTTACGGTCACGTCGCCCATGGTCACCTCGGCGGTGACGTGGGCCGTGAATACGCCGGCGCTGTTGTGGTTGATGGTCAGCGTGCAGCTGGCGACCTCGTCCACCACAGTCGGCTCGTCACAGGTGTCCTCGAGCGCGTCGGGCGTGGGTGTGACCGACGGTGTGATCGAGAACGTGGGAGCACCGGTCCCCGAGGGGATGGCGACCACGGTGACGTCGAAGGTGTGGCTCGCGCCGACGGGGTTCACCCCGTCCGGGCTGATCGACACCGAGGCGTCGACCCACTGCTTGACGAGGTTGTCGCTGCCCTCCGGACCGGAGTTGCTGTTCGTCGACCGGGTGAGGGGAACCCCCAGCACGTCGACTGTGGCGGCCGCGCCCACCTCAGTGACACCAGCGACCGCGGAGGTCAGCGTCACCTGACACGATCCCGCGGTGTCGGTGTCACACGTTGGAGCTGACAGCTCGCCGGGACCACTCAGCTTCGTGAGCGCGACGGTCGTGCCTTCGGCTGCATCCCAACCCTCGCCGTCATTCACCTGCACCACCGCGGTCATGAGGTGGGGGTCGCCCACTTCGTTGACACCGTCGGGCGCCAGGGTGATCCGGGCGTCGACGTATGTCTTCTCGGCGGGACCGCTGCCTGCTGTGCCGTCGGTGGTGAGGTTGAACACGACGCCGCCGATCGTCACGACCGCGTCCACGTTGGCGGTGAACACGCCCGCGGTGTCGTTGTTGATGGTGAGGGTGCAGGTGAGCACGCCGGCGTCGACGGTCCGCTCCGCGGGCGAGCACGTGTCGGCCTTCGCATCAGCGGCCGGGGCCACCGACGTGGTTACGGTGCCGAAGGTGATCTCCGCACCTGACGACGTCCCGGTGACGGTGATGTCGAATGTGTGGGGGTCGCCGACCTCGTTTACGCCGTCGGGCGTGATGTTGATCGTCGCCGCCACCCACTCCTTCCGCAGGTTGGCGTCGTCGGTCGGACCGCTCACCGCGGTGGTGCGGTTGAGGGTGACGCCGAGGACGTCGTAGCTGGTGCTGGCGCTCACCCATTGCACGCCGGCCTCGCTGGACACGATCGTGACTGTGCACTTGCCGTCGGCGGCTGCGGTGCAGCTGTCGACGTCGTTGACGAAGTCGCCCACACCCTGGGTGGTCGCGAAGGAGATCGTTTCACCCTCGGCTGCTTTCCAACCGGTGCCGTCGTTGTATTCGGCAAATCCCTCGACCGTGTGCGGGTCATCGACTGCGTTGATGCCGTCAAGTCCGACGGAGATGCGGGCATCCACGTAGGTCTTGCGTGCGCCGGTGTTGCCGATCGGACCTGCATTGCCGTCCGTTGCGCGGGTGATGGTTAGTTTCGGGTTGACGCCGTCGTCGAAGGACACGTCGGCGCTGGCGTCGACGTCGAAGATGTCGGCGTCGGCGTTGTTGATCGTGTAGGTGCAGCTTGCGCTCAGTCCGTCGCCGGCGACGGTCGGTGCGCCACAGGCGTTCGTGACCGAGTCCGGCGTGGGTGAGACAGACGGCGTGATCGAGTCGAAGGTGACCGTCTCAGTGGTGGGCCGGTGCGCGGTCACCGTGACGGTGAACTGGTGGTCGTCGTTGACCTCGTTGACACCGTCGTCGACGATCGCGATCGAAGCGTCGGCCCACTTCTTCGTCATGGTCCCGCTGCCGCCCGCCGCTGTGTTCAGCGCGGTGCCGGTGGTGCGAGTGATCGACACACCGTTGACGGTCACCGTCGCCGCGGCCGAGACCACGGTCGAACCGACCGCGGTGGAGGTGATGGCGACGGTGCATTTGCCGGTGGTCCCGACGGTGGTGCAGTCGTCATCGCTGCTGACGAAGCTGCCCGCGCCGGTCTTGGTGAAGTCGATCGTGGTGCCCTCAGGTGCGGGCGACCAGGCACCGTTGCCGTTCTTGGTCTCTACGAAACCCTCGACGGTGTGGCTGTCGTTGACCTCGTTGAGTCCGTTCGGACCGACTGAGACGCGCGCATCGACGTAGGTCTTCGTCGCGCCCGTGTTACCTCCGGGCCCCTTGTCCGCGGTGGTCGTCGTGCGAGTGATCGTGACGCTGTCGGTAAGGCCGGTCTTCTCGACCGTCGCCTGACCGGTCGCGGTAGCCGTGAACACGCCCGCCGTCGAGCTGTTGATGGTCAGGGTGCACGTCCACACCGTGCCGGTCTGCGTCGGCTTCGCGCACGTCGTGTCGCTGGAGCTGGGCGCGGGAGAGACCGAAGGTGTCAGCGACACCAGGGTGACCTTGTCGGCCCCGCCCGGCAGGATGCCGAACTCGACATCGAAGGTGTGCGGGTCGCCCACCTTGTTCACGTCATCGGCGGTCACCTTGATGTAGCCATCGACCCACTCCTTGGTCGCGTTCCCCGAACCGCCGGCGCCCGCGTTGCCGTTGGTCGAGCGGGTGACAGTGGTCGGGCCGACCTGCACGGTCGTCGAAGCCGCCACGACTGTCGTCCCGGAAGTGGAGGAGCTGAGGCTGACCGAGCATTCCCCGGTTGTGCCGGCGGTGAGGCAGCTCGATGCCGTCAACGCACCGGGGCCGCTGATGATGGTGAAGTCGATCTTGGTGCCGGCGGGCGCGTTGACGAATGTGCCGGTCGCGTTCGTCTGCACCTTCGCGGTGAACTGGTGGCTGTCGGTGACCTCGTTGACGCCGTCGGGCGTGATGGTGATGTTGGCATCACAGGTGTTGAACGTGCCCAGCGCGAAGTCCTTGAGCTCGGAGGAGAACGACGGGCTGGTCCGGCTCTTGGCGTTGAAGGTGCTGAAACAGCCGGGGCTGCCGCCGAGGAGCTGCGAGACGTTCAGGTAGCCCTCGACGAAGGTGTTCGGCGCGAGGGTGTCGGTCGTCTTGCCGCCCGGGATGGGGCAGTCCCAGTCGCCGCAGTCGATGTCGGCGCCGTTCTGGAACAACCCGATTAGTCCGGTGCCGAGCGACGCCGCCTCGTACTGCTTGGTGGTGTTGTTCCAGGTGCGGATGTCCTCGACTGCGACGACACCACCGGTGGTGAAGTTGAGGGACAGGAGAATGTCGCCGGTCGCCCGGCTACCGGTGAAGTTGCCGCTGGGGCAGCCGTTGGAGTCGATGCCGGTCTCGACCATGCCCACCGGGTTGCGGAGGAACTCGAAGTCGACGTGACCGGCCCCGTTGTTGCCGGTGCGCTCGAGCGCGAAGAAGAAGAGCGTGTCGGCGCCGTCCTTGGCAGCCGAGGCGTAGACGTTGGAGAGGTCGTCCTTGTTGGGGGGGATGTTCCCCGACTGATACGTCCAACTGTTGATCGGGTCGCCGTTCTTGTCGGAGCCGCCGGTGAAGACGCTCAGGTCACCTTGCTTGCCGGGAAGGCAAGGAGGTGAGGGAAGGGTGCTGTCCTTCAGAAGGTCAGCGACGAATGACGTCGCGAGGAATCCCGTCGTGTCGGGCGTGTCGCCGAAGAGGGTGTTCCAGTCCGGTGTCGCCGCGCTGTCCTGGAGGATGTTGGCGTCGGTGATCTCGAACACGTCGGCGGGCGCGGTTGTGCCGACCGCGGTCCAGTAAGCCGTGGCGGACGCCAGCAGCAGTACCGCGCCGATGACCCGCGCCAGCACGCCGAACCGTGCTCGCCCGACCGATGCCGCGCGAGGTGATGATGCTCCGCCCATGGTTCTCCCGCCTTCTGTTGGTCAGGAGCGGGGCCGGGTTCACGATTGGCTCGCCTGCAGTCGGTCCGTGACCAAACTCTGACTGCGGGGTCTGCGCCTCCCTGCTCTCCTGTTGGCTGACGGTAGAAGTCCGTTAAGCCGGGAGCAAGGGCGTCAACCCACAAACGGCACGAACGGGCTAGTGCGTCCGTAGCTCCTTGGCGTTTGTTGCGTGCATTCTCACCGGTGGTGGCAGGCTCGTCTTGTCCTCAGACGCCGACAGTGATGTCGTCGGCTTCGAGGCGGTCACGCGGTCCAGACATGCCGCCCTCGCCGTCGACCTTCGGCAGGAGCCGGCGGAGTCCCTTGGGCAGCCACCAGTTCCCATCGCCGAGGAGCTCCATCGTCGCCGGGACGAGCAGCATCCGTATCACGCTTGCGTCAAGGAATATGGCGCTGGCGAGGCCGATTCCGAACAGCTTCACGACGCGATCGGCTTCCAGCAGGAAGCTGCCGAAGACGACGACCATGATCGCGGCGGCAGCGGTGATGACGCGTGCCGTCGATGCCAGGCCGTCGGCGACGGAACGGGCGTTGTCTCCGGTGCGGTCGTACTCCTCCTTCACCCGGGACAGCAGGAACACCTCGTAGTCCATCGAGAGCCCGAAGAGGATGGCGAACATCATCATCGGCACGAACGGCTCGATCGGACCGCCCTTGCCGAGGCCGATGAGGTCTTTGCCCCAGCCCCACTGGAATATGGCGACGACGACGCCGTAGGCGGCGCTGATCGAGAGCAGGTTCATGATTACGGCCTTGAGCGGCACGAGTAGCGAGCGGAACACCAGCATCAGCAGAACGAATGACAGGCTGAGCACGACGCCGAGGAAGATCGGAAGACGCTGACCTAGATAGGTCGAGAAGTCTGCGCTGATGGCGACGTTGCCCGTCACGGCGATGTCGAGTTCGGTGCCCGCGGTCGCGGTGGGCAACACGTTGTCGCGCAGGCGATTGAGGAGCTCACCGGTTGCCTCGTCCTGGGGAGCGGTCGTCGGGATCACCCGCCACAGCACGGCGCTCGGACTAGTGGGGTCGTTCGGCAGCGGCGGTGTCGCGAACGCGACGCCTTCCATCGCCGCGGCCGCCTCCGAGACCTTGCCGAGGTCGGCCGGGTCGACACCGGCCGGAAGCTCGGCCGCGAGCACCAGGGGCCCGTTGAAGCCCGGGCCGAAGCCGGCGGAGATCAGGTCGTAGGCGCGGCGCGTGCTCGTGTCGGTGGGGAAGTTGCCCTCGTCGGAGAAACCGAGGCGAAGCGACAGCACCGGGACGGCGAGGAGGAGCAGGAGCACCGACCCGATGATCACTGCAGGCCACGGGCGGGCCTGGATCAGGCGGCTCCACCGGTAGGCGATCGTCTGGTCGATCGGGCGGGGTGGACGGCGAGGAGCCTCCCGCTTGAGCGGAGCGAGGAAGAGGCCGGCCACGAGGACCACGGCCGCCGCGGGAAGCCCGAGTTGCAGCGCGCCTACGCCGAGCCCGGTGCCTACGAGCGCGATGGCGACCAGGCCCGAGGCGATGATGCCGCGCCACCTCGATACCTCGATCCGCGGCGCGGCGAACCCCACCAGGGCGGGGAGGAGGGTGATCGACGCCACCATCGTGACTGCGACGACCGTCGCCGCGCCGATGGCGAGTCCGTTCACGAACGCCAGTCCCATCAGCAACATCCCCAGGAGCGAGATCACGACCGTGGTTCCCGCGAAGATCACCGCCCGCCCCGCGGTGTTGATGGCGATAGCGATGGCGTCTTCGCTGCCGAGGCCGGCGTGGACGCCTTCCCGGAAGCGCGTGACGATGAAGAGCGCGTAGTCGATGCCGACGCCGAGGCCGATCATGATCGCGAGGGTCGTGGTGAAGTCTGGCATCGTCACCACGTTGCTCAGCAGCGTCACGATCGCCGTGCCGATCCCGATGCCCGCGAGAGCGGTGCCGACCGGCAGGCCCATGGCTAGTACCGAGCCGAAGCCCAGGATCAGGATGACGATGGCGAACCCGAGACCGACGGCTTCGGATTCGGGGGGTGCGAACTCGGCGAAGAGCTGGCCCCCGTACTCGATGCGCACGCCGGGGAGGTTCGGTTCCAGCTCGTGCACCAGTTCGGTGATGTCTGCCGAGTCTTCGACCGTGACGTCCTCGCTCACCTCGACACGGGCGAATGCGACCTTTCCGGCGAGGTCGCCCTGTTGGGCGACCTGGCCTTGCCCTTCGGGTCCGTAAGGGCTGACGACCGCAAGCTCGCCATAGGAGTCGATCTCGTCGACCTGGGCGAAGAATCGTTCCATCTCGGCCTGGACGGAGGGATCGCTGACCCCCTGGTCGGCCACGAAGACGATGGTTCCGCCGAAGCCGCCGCCCGTGCCGTCGAAGTGTTCTTCGATGATGTCGATCCCGCGAGCGCTCTCCACGTCAGGTGGCGAGAACTGTGTCGTAAAGCCGCTCCCGCTGGCACCCGCGGCTGCACCGGCGCCCAGCACGAGCATCAGCCACACGATGATGACGGTGGCGCGACGGTTATGGCACCAGCTACCGAGTCGATATAGCACGGTGCCGAGAATAGGATCCGCCTCTCGTCGGCGATGGCCGTGTGACTCATTTCGCACCCGGCGAGTGCAGGGTTGGTACGATCGAACGCATGTTCGAGACCGCACCGCCCGCCGACCCGCATGCCGGAGCAGAGGCCCGAAGCAGAGACGACGACTGGCTCGACGGTCTCAACCCCGAGCAGCGCCGCGTCGCGCTTCACGACGGTGGCCCACTGCTGGTGGTCGCAGGCGCCGGTACGGGAAAGACCGCCGCGGTGGTCGGCCGCCTGGCCCGGCTGCTCGGCGACGGCGTGCCACCCGATCGGATCCTCTTATTGACGTTCTCGCGGCGGGCGGCGCGGGAGATGCTCGGCCGGGCGGGCACGTTGGTGGGTCACCACCACGCCCGGCAGGTGTGGGGCGGCACGTTCCACGCGATCGGCCACCGGCTCCTTCGCGACTACGCCGCCGCGGTGGGCCTCCCCCTCGGCTTCAGCGTTCTCGACGAGGCCGATGCCAGAGATCTGATGGGCGCGGTACGCACCGACCTCGGGTTCGGCGAACGGGGACGGCGGTTCCCGCGCAAGGAGATCCTCGTCGACATGTACTCCCGGGTGGCCAACGCTCAGGAGCCGCTGAGCGAGCTCGTCGAAGACCGCTACGCGTGGTGCCGGGTCGACGCGGCTGACGCGCGAGCGGTGTTCGAGGGTTATCGCGATCGGAAGGCGGCCCTGGGCGTGGTCGACTTCGACGACCTCCTCCTCTACTGGCGCGCGCTCGCGCTGTCAGAGGTGACCGGACCAATCCTCCGCGCCCGGTTCGACCACATACTCGTCGACGAATACCAGGACACCAACGTGCTCCAGGCCGACATCCTCTCCGGCATCACGCCCGCGGGCACGGGGTTGTGCGTCGTGGGCGACGACGCCCAGGCGATCTACGGGTTCCGGGCCGCATCGGCGGGAAACATGGCTGACTTCGGTGAGCGGTTCCCGCGCGCCGAGACGATCACCCTCGAGCGCAACTACCGGTCGACCAAGCCGATTCTCGACGCCGCCAACGCCTTGATCGCCTCGGCCCCCGGCATGCTCCGCAAGGAGCTCTGGACCGACCGCGCCGGGGGCGAGCCGGCCACGATCGTCACATGCACCGATGACGCGGCCGAGGCCATCGCGGTCTGCGAAGGCGTCCTGGCTGCCTACGAGCGGGGCGTGCGGCTGCGCGATCAGGCGGTGCTGTGTCGAGCCGCCCATCACACTGCCCGGCTCGAGGTCGAGCTCACCCAGCGCAACATCCCGTACCGCAAGTACGGCGGACTCCGGTTTCTCGAGGCGGCCCATGTGAAGGATCTGATCGCCCTGCTGCGCATCGCCGACAACCCCTCCGACGAACTCGCCTGGCGGCGGGCTCTGCTGCTGCTCGACGGTGTAGGCCCCGCTCTGACCCGGCGAGTCCTCGAGTTCCTCGCGTTGCCCGATCCGAATGCCCTTCCGAAGCTCCGCGCCGGCGCGGCCGATCTGGGTCTCCCCGCGCCCGCGCTCGATGCCCTCACCGAGCTCCTCGAGGCGCTCGACGACTGCGGATCTGACGACGACACCTCCGGTCACCAGCCGCCGCCCGCGGCGCAGGTAGACCGGCTCACCGCGTTGTGTGACCCGCTCCTGCGCCGGCGCTATCCCGACGCGAGCCAGCGGCTCGCCGACCTCGAGCAGCTCGCCGGCATGGCGAGCGAACACTCGACGCGGGGCGCTTTCCTCGGCGACCTCATGCTCGATCCGCCGACGGCAACGAGCGACCTCGCCGGACATCCGCACATCGACGACGACTGGCTGGTGCTCAGCACGGTGCACTCCGCCAAAGGCTTGGAGTGGACCAACGTGTTCGTCGTGCATGTGTCCGACGGCAACTTTCCTTCCGACATGGCCCTGCGCGAGCCCGACGGGGTCGACGAGGAACGCCGGCTCCTCTATGTGGCGATCACGCGGGCACGCGATCAGCTGCAGCTCTCGTTCCCGTTGCGCTACTACAAGCACCGCGATCATCTCGACGACATCCACTTCTACGGCCAGCCCAGCCGCTTCCTGCGCTCCATCGAGCCGCTCTGCACGTCGTCGTTCATCGGGCACGACGACGCGCCGGGCGCGGGTGGGCTCATGGAGGCGACCGCCGGTGAGGATCCCGTGAAGGCGCAGCTGTCATCGCTCTGGTCGTCCTGATAGCTGGTCGCGCGCCGCAGACGCGCAACCGTTCGCTCTGATCGCGGTGTTCGCGCGAGTCTGGGGCGCACTCACGACAGCACACGAGAGGAGTAGGGCCGTGCCGGATAGGCGCCACCGGTTCAGCATCGAGTTCTGCGTCAGTTGAAACTATGCACCTAGAGCCGTCGGTCTGACGGACGAGTTGCTGGACAACTGGGCGCAGGTGATCGAGTCGATCGAGTTGCTGCCGTCTTCCAAAGGACGCTTCGAGGTCATCGTCGACGGCGACCTGATCTTCTCCAAGGCCGAGCTGAAGCGCCACGCCGAGCCGGGCGAGGTCGTCAAGCTCGTGACGGAGCGCATCGGCCCCGGCCCCCAGACCTGACGGTCCGAACTTGAGGCAATAACGATCGGAATCCGATCGTTATTGCCTCAAGTTCGGCTCGGACGAGAGAGCGGCGGTCGTCGTCGCGGCCGCGACCTGCTGTCCGACGATCTCCGCGACGTCGACAGCCGACCATTTCCCCCCGCCGCGGAGCCGCGGAACGCGCTCGGCGTTCAACCGGCGGGCGATGGCGCGGAAGCCGTGTCCGCTGTCGCGTAGCTGGGTGACACGCGCGATCACCTCGTCCCTGTCGCTGTGCAGCTGCACGCCGGTCTGAGTGCCCATCTCGCGCGCCATAAGGTCGGTCAGTTCATCCCCGGTCACCGGGGCGGGCGGCATCCCGTGCCTCTGTTGCAGGCGTCGAAGGGCGCGCGGCCCCAGTTCGTAGAAGGCTCGGAGCTGGTCGAGGTCGCGAGCCGCCGATCGGACTGCCAGGTGGTCGCCGGCATGGCTTGCCGCCACGTGGCGTTCCAACTCCAC
>CAZWDB010000094.1:0-17100 GCA_964632885.1 uncultured Acidimicrobiales bacterium
TCACACGCTGGAGCTCGCTCAAGAACACTGCGGCGGTGTCGGGACCGGCTCCATTGTCGCCACCCGCTGACGGCGCCGCCGCGCTGAGGGTGCCGTTGGAAGTGTCACTCCGCCCTTCCTCACCGCGATCGAGAGCGACATCGGCCTCCGCCGACGCGCCGCTCAGGGTGTCCGCGTCGTGCGGGATCGGCTCGTTGGGGATCGGTTCGTCGACGGGCGGCTCCAAGCGCGGCTCGTTCGCGACTGGCATCGACTCTTCCGCCACCTGTGACGGCTCGAATGCCTGAACCTCCCCGTCGACATCGCTCAGACCTACTGCCGCGTCGATTACCTCAGGATCGACCGCGCTCACCGGAGGTGGGGTGGTGCCGGCGTCAAGTCCACCCTCCTCGAGGACGCGCAACTGTTCGTTCAGCGCGGCGCGCAGCCACTCGCGTTGACGTTCGTAGTACTCACCGAGGGCGGCGATGTCGGCTGACAGCGTCTCTCTGGCTTCGTGCAGCACGGTGACCTCGTGGCTGACCGTGGCCTGGGTCTCCGCCCGCAACCGGGCCCTCTCTTCGTCGACTTCGGCCGTGAGCGCGTCGTGCTGGGCGCGGGCGTCATCGATCAACTGGGCCGCTTCGCGCCTCGCCTCTTCGACGGCGAGATCAGCCGTTCGCTGCGCGAGCACCAGCGTCCTACGCAACGACTCATCGAGCTCAGCGGCCTCCGTGGCCTGGCTCTCAGCCCGGGTAGCCCGTTCAGTCGCCTGGCGCAGCCGCTCCTGCAGCACCGCAATCCCTGAAGCGACCCGCTCGAGGAACTCATCGACGTCGTCGCGGTTGTAGCCCCGGAGCGCCTCCCGGAACTTGCCCTCGCGCACCGCTTCGGGCGTCACTTCCATGCGTTGATGCTACCGACCGGCTTGTCGCGACTGGCGTATCCCCCGTTCAGCGGGCAGGACGTCTAGCGACGTCTAGAACAGCCCGCCGCCCCCGGCGCACAGACTCGCGGAAACGAGTTGGATGCCGATGATGGCGATGATGACGGAGAGGTCGAGCATCCCTAGTGGGGGGATGACGCGTCGGAGCGGGCCGAGAACCGGCTCTGTGACGGAGTAGAACACGCTGTAGATCGTCGCGGCAGGCCCACCGGGAGACAACGGGAACCAGCTCATGATGACCCGACCGAGCAACACCAGCACGTAAAGCTGGAGGACTGTGCATATGAGGTCGAGAACGGAACTCACCTGTCAGGTCCGGTAGAGGCCGCGCTCTTGGAGCCGGCGCTTCTCCTCCGCCGACACCTCCACGTTCGCGGGCGTAAGCAGAAAAACACCCTTGGCAACCTGCTTCATGTCGGCATTGGTCACATAGCTGGCGCCGCTACAGAAGTCGATCAAGCGACGAGCAGTGTCACGGTCGGCCGCGGTGAGGTTGACGATGACCGGCTGGCCATTCTTGAGAGTGTCGCCGACCTCGGGCGCGTCGTTGAAGGTGCGGGCCTCCACCACGTGGACGCGGGCTGTATGAACCGGCGCGATTGGCCTGACCACCGCCGGTCGGGGGGTCATCGTTACCCCCGAGGGTTCGGCCACCGAATCCCGCGGCACGGCGCGGATCCCCACCGGCCCGGGCTCGGGCTCGGTCGGCTGCACCGGGCGCGGACGAACCGCCTGCGGCTCCTCGTAGACCTCGTAGTCGTCGTACTCGTCGTCGACGAGGCCGAGGTATGTCATCGCGCGGCGGAAAAAGGACATGCGCTGGCCTCCTTGGCTGATCGTAGTTTCTCAGGGACTAGGCCTGGGGACGCGGACCGAACAGGGCAGTGCCGAGCCGAACGATCGTGGCCCCCTCTTCAACCGCGATCTCCAGGTCACCGCTCATACCCATCGAGAGCTCGGCGAGGCCCAGCTCAGCACGGAGCGCGGCGAGGTGACGAAATGCCGGACGCGCCAACTCGGGGGGCCCGATGGGGCCGATCGTCATCAGCCCCCGGACGTCGAGGCCGAGGCGACGGAGCCCTTCGACGAGGTCGGGGGTGTCGTCGGGTGCGCATCCGCCCTTCTGTGGCTCGCCGGTCGTGTTCACCTGCACCAGCACTCCGGCGTCAGGGCGGTGCGAAGCGATCGTTCTGCCTTCCACCAACCGGTCGACCCCGTGCCAGAGGTCGACGTGGGGGGCGAGCGCGGCCACCTTGTTGCGCTGCACAGGTCCTACGAAGTGCCACCGAACCGCGAGGTCGCCGAGGGAGGCTGCCTTCTCGACCAGCGCGCCGGCCCGGTTCTCGCCCAGGTCGGTGAACCCGGCTTCGACCGCTGCACGGGCCACCTTGACGTCGAACCCCTTCACGACCGCCACCACCCGGATCGCGTCCGGGTCACCTCCAACAGCCGTGATCCGCCGACGAACCGCTTCGAACGAAGGCTTGTGCTTCACCCGCTCCATATCACCATCGCTTGCCGCTCAGACTCACGACGAGCTCGGTGGGAGAAGAACTCGGAGCTACAGGCTGTGCACTTCTCGCTCTCGAAGGCGATGGTGACGCCCGCCCCTTCGAGGGCAGCGCGCACGGTAGCCGGCAGGTCGAGGGCCGGTTGACCGTCGGCCGTGGTGCTACGGACGTCTTCGCCGAAACGACCTGCGAGCGGGTCGAGGTCAGCGGGCGAGAAGGCGTAGCACTCGGCGTGGATGCAGGGTCCGACGGCGGCGTGGACGTTCGACACCCCATGCCGCCTGATCGCGTCGACGGCGGCGTCGACCACCCCTTCCATCAGGCCGCGCCAACCGGCATGCACGGCGCCGAGGACCGGCGCGCCGCGGGCGTCGGCCACGAGCGCTACCGGCGCGCAGTCGGCCGTGAAGATCGCCAGCGCAGTGCCCTTCTCGCTCGTTACCAGCGCGTCAGCCTCGCTTCCGGACGCCCCGCCAGGCCCGGCTACGGAGACGACCCGTGCTCCGTGCACCTGCCGCACCCACGACCACGGCAGGTCGAGCACTGCCTGACGGCGTCGCTCGACGGTGGCGGTCGGGTGGGTGTCAGCCAGGTCGGTGTCGGCCGTTTCCGTAGAACCGGGGCCCAGGTCACCCTCCGCTCGGCCCGTGAACCGGACGTGCCCGTCGCCGACCTCGACATCGATCGGCGTCACGCGCTACTTCAGGAACGACGGCACGTCGAAGTCGTCGTCGCCTTCGAGCTCAAGCTCGTCGTCGTCTTCCAGGTCGTCGTCGAGGCCGAGCCCCCGCGCGGTCGTCTCGAGGCCGCCGGACTCCTCCCATCGGTCGAAGCCGGCCGCGATGACCGTGACTCGAACCTCGTCCCCCATGGACTCGTCGATGCCCTGGCCGTAGATGATGTTGGCGTCCGGATGAGCGACCTCGTGGATTGTGTTGGCCGACTCGGTCACCTCGAAGAGCCCGAGATCGCTGCCGCCCGCGATGTGGAGGAGGATGCCCTTGGCGCCTTCGATCGAGGTCTCCAACAACGGACTCGTGATGGCGGCGCGTGCAGCGATCACCGCGCGCCCCTCGCCGGAAGCGGTCCCGATTCCCATGATCGCCGTTCCGGCATCCTTCAGGACCATCTTCACGTCAGCGAAGTCGGTGTTGATCAGACCTGGCTGGGTGATGATGTCGGTGATCCCCTGCACGCCCTGCAACAACACCTCGTCGGCCATCTTGAACGCGTTGACCATCGAAGTCTTGTCGTTGGACACGTCGATGAGCCGGTCATTCGGGATGACGATGAGCGCGTCGACCTTGTCCTTCAGTCTCCCGATTCCCTGCTCCGCTTGCACCGCACGGCGGCGCCCCTCGAAGGTGAACGGTCTCGTTACGACACCGATGGTGAGCGCGCCGAGGTTCTTCGCGATCTCGGCAACGACTGGCGCACCACCGGTGCCCGTGCCGCCACCTTCGCCCGCTGTGATGAAGACCATGTCCGCGCCTTTGAGTGTTTCCTCGACGAGGTCGCGGTTCTCTTCGGCCGCGCGCTCTCCGGTCTCGGGGTTGCTCCCCGCGCCGAGCCCCCGGGTTATCTCCCGGCCGATGTCGAGCTTCAGCTCGGCATCGCTCGTGAGCAGCGCTTGTGCGTCGGTGTTGACGGCGATGAATTCGACGCCCTTCAGGCCGGCGTCGATCATGCGGTTGACCGCGTTGACGCCACCGCCGCCGACGCCCACCACTTTGATCATCGCGATGTAGTTCTGAGCAGGACCGGCCATGGCGTTCACGCCTCCCCGGTGCGGCCGCAACGCCGCATCGTGTCATCTGTGATGTTTCTCATCGCCTCGTCACCTTCACCAGTGTGGCTCCGCCGGACACGCAAAAGCCGGACCCACCTGGGGCCCGGCCTGAAGCTCAAGTTTAGGTTTAGTGTTTGCTGAACCTCTGGAAACGGTCGAGACCATACCCTCTACCTGGTCAGCGGGTCAAGGTAGGCGCGCTGGGCACGCGAAGGTCGATGGTGGTGACGCCGGCGAGATCCACGCGCGCGCTGATGGTCCGTAGGGCTACCACCTTGTCCCGCAGCTCCGAATCGTCGCCGAAGATAGCCACCGCTCCCTCAGGGAGTACGACCTCGACGGAGGTCCCGGCAGCTCGGATCTCGGCGATCGCCGGCCGGCCGCCGAGGGCACGCAACACGGCGAGGGCAGCGTCGGCCCCGTCGAGGCGCTGCCCGGGCGCGGGCACCTCCCGTAGGCCGTGGATGAGGACGAGCTCAGCCGTGCCGGCGGGTGCGTGACCGAGGACCCGCCCACCCCCGTCGACGTAGGCGTAGTGTTCGCCGCTCGGGGCGACCACAACCGCAGCCGGTTCGCGCTCCGATACTGAGATCTCGATTGTGCCGGGCCAATCGCGTCGCACCGCCGCGTTTCGCACCCAGGGCAGACTCTCGACCAGGACGGCGACCGCGCGGGTATCGACATCGATCATCTGGCGGCGCTGGGTGAAGCCGCCGGCCGCGGCGACGTCGGCCGCTTCGGTGTTCTTCACACCCCGAACTTTGACGGCGTCAACGTCGAGAAGGGATGACCGCGTAGTCCCGTAAGCCCCGGCAGCGGCGAGGAGCACTACCACGACACCTCCTACCAGCCGCAGCCGGCGACGCGCCGCCGCCCGCTGTACGTCGACCCGGCGCTGCCGGATGCGAGGATCCATAGGGACGCGGGTCGGGGGATCCTCGACGCTGGTGTTCATGCTCGACATCAGGTCGAAGGTCGAGGGTCAGGCGGCGGGTGGCTCGAAGCCGACCATGTGGATCTCGGGCTCCAATCGCACACCCCACGCGGCTTCCACCCGCCGCTGCACTTCGTGGATGAGGGCTCGTATGTCATCGGCAGACCCGTCGTCGTCGGCTTGAAAGAAGTTGGCATGTTTGGATGAGACGTGCGCGGATCCCACTCGCAGGCCCTTGAGGCCCGCCATGTCGATTAGTCGTCCGGCGGAGTCATCGGGGGGATTGGAGAAGATCGACCCGGCGTTCTGGCCACCCGGTTGGTGCTCACGCCGCCATCGGACAATTTCGGAGATGGTGGCCGAAGCCTCCTCCGCGTCGCCCCGGGCGAGGGAGTGCTCGGCCCAGACCACGACCTGATTAGCGGTGAGCGCCGAGCGCCGGTAACCGAGGTCGAGGCTCGCGACGTCGGATTCGGTCGCTTCCCCGCGCGCCAGGTCGACTACGCGGCATCGTCGAAGCGTCGTGCTGGTGTCCGACCCGTGCCCCCCGGCGTTCATCCGGACCGCACCACCGACCGACCCGGGTACGCCCACGCACCACTCGAGACCGGTGAGCCCCGCCTTCGCGGTGCGGCGAGCCAGCACCGGCAAGCTGACGCCACCGCCCGCCCTCACGGTGACGCCGTCGATGTCGATGACCGAGAACGCATCACCAGTGAGCAGTACTGCCAGACCGGGAAAGCCCCCATCCGCGACAAGCAGGTTCGACCCCTTACCCAGCACCAAGACCGGGATCGCGGTCGCGGCGACTGCCTCCCCTGCCGCCCGCAGGTCGTCCTCGGTGTCGGCTTCGAGAAGAAGGGCCGCGCGTCCACCCACCCGGTAAGTCGTCAACGGTCCGATCGGCACATCTCGGCGAACGCGCCCTTCGAGCAGGTCCGCGGCTTTGTCGAGATCGCCGTCAGACCGTCCAGCCATTCAGGTCATCCCGTCCCCGGCGAGCTCATCCGGGATCGAGGTGAGGTCGCCCGCGCCCAGCAACATGCACACGTCGCCGGGCTGGAGAATGGAGCGGAGCGTAGAAGCGACCTGCTGCCTCGACGGAACCCACACGACCTCCTGCTCAGGGTCGTGCTCGATGACGGCGTCGTAAATCAACCGGCCGCTGATTCCCGGGATCGGAGCTTCACCAGCGGAATAGATGTCGGTGAGCACTACGACGTCAGCGCCGTCGAAGACGGATGCGAAGTCGCGCCACAGGTCGGCCGTGCGGGTGTAGCGGTGGGGCTGGAATAGGCACACGATGCGCCGCCAGCCACCTGCGCCCGCAGCCTGGAGCACCGACGAGATCTCGGTCGGGAGGTGGGCATAGTCTTCGACGAGAGTCACGCCCTCCCACTCGCCGCGGAACTGGAAGCGGCGCGCCACACCGGTGTAGCGGGCCAGCGCCCGACCGGCCGCAGAGTAGTCGACGCCCAACTCCAGTGCAGTGGCAAGAGCCGCGGCGGCGTTCCTGGCGTTGTAGAGCCCCGGTGCGGGCAACGAGACTCGACCGAGCTCGCGGCCCGAGCGGACGACCGTGAAGGCCGCTGAGGACCGTCCCAGTTCGACGTCGGTCATCCGGTAGTCGGAGTCCTCGGCCGTGCCGTATGTGATCGCGCCGTGCTGGCGCGCCACCCGCGCCGCGATTGGATCGTCGGCGCACACCACCGCAAGTCGCGCCTCGGCGACAAATCGGTCGAAGGCTGAGACCAAAGCGTCGAAGGACCCGTAGTGACCGAGGTGGTCGGGCTCGACCGACGTGACCACCGCCACCTCGGCGCCCAACTCCAAGAAGGTCCCGTCGCTCTCGTCGGCCTCCACCACCAACCACTCACCGTCGGACCACACCGCCCCGGCACCGATCTCGTGCACCTCCCCTCCGACGATGTACGCGGGGAGTAGATCGCCCTCGACGAGCGTGAGAGCCAGCATCGTTGACGTCGTCGTCTTTCCGTGGGTGCCGGCGACAGCGATCGTGCGCCGCACCGCGCAGATCGACGCGAGCATCTCGGCCCGGCGAAGCACCGGTCGTTGGTGGGCACGGGCCAGCGCCAGTTCCGGGTTCGTGTCGGGCACCGCGGTAGAAAACGTGATCACGTCGGCATCGCCGACGTTGTCAGACGAGTGGCCCACCACTACCTCGACGCCGAGGGAGCGGAGCCGGTCGAGCGCGGGACCATCCTTGAGGTCGCTCCCCGATACCTCATGACCCATGCCTCTGAGCACCGAAGCAATCGCGCTCATTCCCGCACCGCCCGCGCCCACCACATGGACGTGGCACGGGTTGGTCAGGTCGAAACGAGCGGGTCGGTCACTCACCGCGAACCGTCTCCTCCACGAGGATGGCAACTCGGGCCGCGGCGTCGGGATACCCAAGCTGACGGGCTCGGTCACCCATGGCCGCCAGCTGGGCCGGATCGGCGATGAGCGGGGCAACTTCGGCCTCGAGACGATCAACCGTCAGGTCGCCGTCCGGCACGAGCACCGCCGCCCCGACGTCGACGAACGCGCGGGCATTGAAGGTCTGATGGTCGTAGGGGGCGATCGGGAGCGGAACGAGGATGGCAGCGCGACCCGCGATCCCGAGCTCTGCACAGGTTCCCCCCGCGCGCCCCACGACCAGATCCGCGGCCGCCATCGCAAGCGGCATCTGCTCCTCGTACTCGATGGTCTCGTAGACGAGCCCACCCTCGCCCGCAGCCGCCTCCGACCGCCCGCCATCGGACCGGAACTGCTCCCAGTCGCGCTCGCCGACGACGTGGCGGATCGCTACGTCGTCGCGCTCACGCCACCTCTCGGCCAGCCCGGCGACAGCCTCGTTGATGCGCCTGGACCCCAGCGACCCGCTGGTGACCAGTAGCAGGATCCGATCTTCGGGGAGGCCGAGAGCCTGTCGCGCCCGTCTACGACCATCCGCTGAGAAGTCGACCGAGAGGAACTCTTCGCGCACGGGGTTGCCTGTCACCGTGGGTCGGGGCAACGGAGTGCCCGGAAAGCTCACCGCGGAAGCGCGCGCGAACCGCGCCAGCATGCGGTGCGTCCATGTAGGAATGGCGTTCTGCTCAGCAAGCACGAGTGGAATCCGCCAGAGCACGGCGGCAAACGACGCGGGCGCGGCCGCAAATCCTCCCAAGCTCACCACCACGGCCGGCCGGCGTTTGCCCACCAGAACGATGGCGCGCACGAAGGCAGCCAAGAGCCCCGCGATGGCCCCGATGTTTTCGATGGCGAGGCTACGGGCGATGCCCCTCCCGGGGAGCAGAACGACCTGGAATCCCGCGGCCGGGACGAGGCGCGCCTCTATCCCCCGCCGCGCACCGACGAAGAGAATCTCAGCCTCCGGGTGGCCCCGCTCGACGAGGGCGCGCCCGATGGCGATCGCGGGAATCACATGGCCCCCGGTGCCGCCGCCGGCGATGATGGCCCAACAGTTGCCCATCAGACGGCCGGAGCCTTCTTCCTGGGACGGCGCGCCTGGCGGCACACGTTATAAGCGACACCGACAGCTGCGAGGGCGACCACGAGGGACGAGCCACCGGCCGAGACGAAAGGGAGTGGCATGCCGGTGATCGGGAGGAGCCCGATCACGGATCCGATGTTGACGATCGTCTGCCCGACGAGCCAGGCGGCGATGCCCCCGACCAGCAATGTGCCGAAGCGATCCGGGGCGCGCGCCGCGGCCCGCACGAGCACGACCGCGAGGACTGCAAACAGAGCGACGACAGAGAGAGAGCCCACCAGCCCCAACTCTTCCCCGATGATCGCGAAGATGAAGTCGGTGTGGGCGGCAGGGAGGAAGCCCCACTTGGCTCGGCTCGCGCCGAGGCCGGTTCCGGTCACCTGTCCCGACCCGAGTGCAACGAGGCCCTGAGCCGCCTGATACCCGGTGTTGCCCACGTCTGCCCAAGGATCAAGGAACCCCGTAACGCGAGCCCACCGGTAAGGCGCAAGGCGCGCCAGCACGACTGCGGCGGCGGTGCCCGTGACGGCGAGAGCGGCGATCAGATGCAACCGGGTTCCGGCGATGAAGAGCATCGCGAGGGCGACCCCGAGCACGAGGATCGAGGTGCCCAAGTCGGGCTGCAGGAGCATAAGTACCGCGAGCGCGCCCGCGACCATGAGCACCGGCCGAGTGGTCGCGCCGTGGTCGTCGACCTGGCCGGCGCGACGAGTGAGGAGATCGGCAGCGAACAGCACCAGCGAGAACTTCGCCAGCTCAGACGGCTGCAGCCGCAGGTTGCCCACACCGAGCCAACGCGTGGATCCGCCCGATGTGATTCCGACCCCCGGAATGAGCACTAGCACGAGCAGGACCAGGGTGAGAAGCAGCAGCGGTACCGCGAGTTTGCGCAGGCGGCGATAGTCGATTCGGGCGACGGCGACCATCACCGCCACTCCGACCGCAGTCCACAGCAACTGGCGATTGAACACGTACCACGAGGAGCCGTAGTTCCGCGCCGCCTGCACGAAGGATGCTGACAGGACCATCACCAGTCCGACGAGCGTCAACGCCGCCGTCACCGCGAGGAGCACGAGTGATGCACCCGTTGTGCGACCGGAGCCGGTGCGGCGCCGGGCGCGCGGCGCGGCTGTGGTGGTCACCGACTGTCTCCGGCCGGGCGAGTAGCTGCTCCTACGGCGCGGCGGAAGTCATCGCCGCGCTCTCCATACGATGAGTACCAGTCATAGCTTGCACAGCCCGGAGACAGCAGGACCACGTCACCAGGCTCGGCGTGCTCGATCGCGATTCCGACCGCCTCATCCATCGACGTCGCCGGCGTGACCGAAGCGACACCGCCCAGGGCGGCGGCGACGTCAGGTGCTGCCTCACCGATGGCGACGACCGCGCGCAGTCGGCCGGCGGCGCGACGCAGAATCCCGAGGTCGAGGCCTTTGTTACGACCGCCCGCGATCAGCACGACAGAGTCGAACCCACCGAGCGCGGCGAGCACCGAGGCCGGCGTCGTCGCCTTGGAGTCGTCGTAGAAGCGCACGCCTCCAGAGTCGCCGACGAGCTGCACTCGGTGGGGGAGGCCCTGAAAGCTTCGTGCGACCTCGGCGCACGCGTCCACCGTGCCGCCGGCCCCGAGGGCTGTCGCGGTGGCCGCCAGCATATTGGCCAGATCGTGCGGCATCCGCCGGCTGAGGGACGAGACCGGCGTGATCAGCGCGCCGTCAGGGGATACCAACCGCCCATCGTCGAGACTGCCCTCGACGTGATAGTCGCCGGCGTGCAGCCCGAAGGTGACCAGCCGCGACGCAACACCACGAGCGTGCCGCTGCACCTCGTCGTCCTCTGCGTTCGCGACTGCGACCTCGTCCGGTCCCTGGTTCTCCCAGATGCGAGCCTTTGCCGCGGCGTAGTGAGACATGGTCGGATGCCAGTCGAGGTGATCCTCGGCGAAGTTGAGCCACGTCCCCACGACTGGCCGGAACTCGTCGATGTACTGAAGCCGGAAGGACGATGCCTCGACGACGAACACCTCGGCGGCGCCATCGTCGTCGAGCGCGTCGACCAGTGGGACGGCGTCATTACCGGCGGTGACGGCACGCCGACCTGCAGCTACGAGCATGGCGGTCACCATCGCCGTGACGGTCGTCTTTCCGTTGGTTCCCGTAATCGCCACCACCGGGCGCCGATCCCATCGAGCAGCAAGCTCCAGTTCCGTCCACTCCGGCACGCCGTGGCGACCGGCGATGGCATGCACCGGGTGGGAGACGCGAACACCGGGGCCCGGCAACACGACGTCGGCGCTTCTCACGAGCGCCGCCAGGTCGGCGTCCGACGGCGCCTCAACCAACTCGAGACCCAAGTCGGCCGCGGTCGCTTTGGCGGTGGGACCCGGCCGGTCATCGACGACGGTTACGTCCCATTGGTGACGGAGGAGCTGTCGAGCCACGGCCACGCCGGTGATCCCGAAGCCAACCACCAAAGCGCGTCCTTCGATCAATCCACGCCCCCGATGGCGATGAAGTCGGCATAGAAGATTCCCAGCGCCATCGCGGTACACACACCGGCGAGGATCCAGAACCTGACGATGACCGTCGTCTCGGGCCAACCGACGAGCTCGAAGTGATGGTGTAGCGGTGCCATCCGGAACACCCGCTTCTGGAAGAGGCGGAAACTCGTGATCTGGATGACGTCAGAGAGGCTGATCAACACGAAGAGTCCGGCCACGATCGGCAACAGCAACTGCACGTTCATCATCAGCGCGAGCCCCGCCATGGCCGCGCCGAGCGATAGGGCGCCGGTGTCACCCATGAAGATCCGCGCCGGTGCCGCGTTCCACCACAAGAATCCACAACACGCCCCGGTGAGTGCGATGGCCACCAACGCGAAGTCGAGGGCTTGGGGCACGTCGTAGATGTCGAAGTGCCGGAACTGCCAGAAGCCGATGATCGCGAACGCCGAGAACGCAAAGATCGACGATCCGCCTGCGAGCCCGTCGAGGCCGTCCGCGATGTTCACCGCGTTGGCGCTGGCCAGCACGATGACGACCGCCCATCCGATCCAGAGCCAGTATCCGAGGTCGACTCCGATCGAGTCGTGACGAGTGAAAGAGAGCATGGTGGCCGCGCTGGCGTGCTCGAGCGCGAGCACCGCGAACGTTGTCGCGACGACGATCTCGGCCCCTACCCGCACCCGGCGGCTGAGGCCGGAGCTGTGCTCGCGCGTGACCTTCAACCAGTCGTCCCCTAACCCGATTACCCCGGCCGCGACGGTCATGGCAATCACGAGAAGGCCGCCGCGGGTGAAGATCGCCCCTTCTCGCAGATGGGCTACCGCATAGCCGGCGACCGCCCCGGCAAGGATCATGAGCCCGCCCATCGTGGGTGTGCCCGACTTCACGAAGTGACCCTGAGGCCCTTCGTCGCGGATCGGCTGACCGATGCCTCGCGCCTGGAGGCCGCGTATCAGCACGGGAGTGCCGACCAGGGAGACCATCAGCGCCACGCTGCCTGCCAGGAGTAGTGCTATCACGAGGTGCGCCCCGATCCGCGTCCCTCGTGGCTCCCGGTGCGGTGGATCTCGAGAAGGGCGGCGCGCGCCACCTCGGTGTCGTCGAAGGGCAGGGTCTCGTCGCCGACTATCTGGCCGGTCTCGTGACCCTTGCCGGCGATCACGACCACGTCACCGGGCTGAGCCATGCCGAGCGCCTGAACGATCGCGGCCCGCCGGTCGGGTTCGACGTGGAACTCTGTTCCGTGCACTTCTCGCACGCCCGCCACGACCTGGTTGATGATCGCCATCGGCTCTTCGTGGCGTGGGTTGTCAGAAGTGACGTGCACGACATCTGCACCTTCGGCCGCGGCTCGTCCCATGATCGGACGGCGACTGGCGTCCCGGTTGCCGCCGCAGCCGAAGACGACGTGGACGCGTGCGCCGGGAGCGGCGGACCGCCGGACCGAGTGGAGCACGGCGACGAGCGCCCCCCCACTGTGAGCGAAGTCGACTACGACCCGATACGGCTGACCGACGTCGACGTCGGCGGCGTGACCAGGCAGCGGCGCCACCGAAGAGAGCGCGGCCGCGATCGCATCCGCGGGCACACCCAGCTCGCCGACCACAGTGGCCGCCGCCAGTGCGTTCATGAGGTTGAAGTCGCCGGGCAGCGGCAGCGATACGCGGTGACCCCTCCAGACGAAGGTCGAGGAGAAGCGGTCCTCATCGATCAGCTCGGCGTCGGCACGCTTGAAGGGCACCAAGTCGATCGGCGCCTTCTCGAGGATCAGACGGCCCCACTCGTCGTCGGCGTTCACCACGCCCACGCCACAACGGTCGGCGCGGAAGAGCGATGCCTTGGCTTCGAAATAGCGCTCGACCGTCCCGTGGATCGTGAGCTCGTCCGGCGTGAGGTTGGTGAAGACCCCGGCGGTGAACCAGGTGCCGTCGACGCGGTGGCGGTCCAGGCCGACGGAGCTCACCTCCATCGCCGCCGCCTGCTTCGACTCGGCTACGAATCGCGCCAGGGTCCGCTGGAGCTCCGAGGCCTCGGGAGTCGTGCGCTCACCGGTCATCGTGCCGATCACGCCCGTAGGGCGGCCGGCCGCCTCGAGGCACTCGCGCACGAGGTGGGTCGTCGTGGTCTTGCCGTTCGTGCCGGTGACCCCGACGACGGTGAGCTTCCGGGACGGCTGCCCGTGGAAGCGGGACGCGATCGGTCCTATCGCTCGCCGCACGTCGGCGACACGCACTTGCGCTACGGGCAGGGTAAGGAGGCGCTCACACAACAGCGAGGCCGCGCCCGCCTCGATTGCCGCGGGCGCGAGGTCGTGCCCGTCGACCCGGCTACCAGGCACACAACAGAAGAGGGTGCCGTCGACGACGCGGCCGTGGTCTTGTTCTACCGAGGTCACCTCGACTTCGTCGACCGCACCCGACGTGTCGAGGACGTCGACCACCGCCATCAGGTCGCGCAGTGTGGTTGGCGTCTCGTGAGTCACGGTGGCAGGCGTCAGTTCCCTGGGGACGGTGAGTCCGAACCGGCGAGCGTAGTGGTGGTGGGAAGCACGGGCGCTCCGGGAGGCACCGGCGGCACCCGGAACTGTCGAAGCCCATAGCGACTCATGGCCGCAAAAGTCGGGGCTGCCACTGTCCCGCCGTAGATCGAAGCTTTCGGCTCGTCGAGCATGACTATCGCCGTGAGCGCTGGTCGCTCGGCCGGCACGAAGCCGGCGAAGCTCGACACATAGGCGCCGGGCTCGTATCCCCGGGCATCCGTCCGAGGCTTCTTCGCCGTACCCGTCTTCCCCGCGACCGAGTAACCGTCGATTGCCGCGTTGATGCCGGTACCGCGGCTCACGACCTCCTTCAGCATTCCCGTCATCTGACGCGCTGTCGTGCCCGAAACGACTCGCCTGGTCTCTGAAGCGGGCGTCGAGACCATGGTGCCGTCACTACCCACAGTGCCGCGCACCAACTTGGGCGCGACATAGACGCCGCCGTTGGCGATGGTGTTGTAGGCCGCAAGCATCTGCACCGCGGTGACCGCGATGCCCTGACCGATCGGGATGGTGCCGATCGACGTTCCCGACCAGTCCGCCGGGTCTCTCATGATCCCGGCCGATTCGCCGGGGAATTGCAGAGCGGTACGCGAACCGAAGCCGAACCGTCGCAGATAGGAGTCGATACGGTCCTTGCCGAGCTCCTGTCCGATCATGATCGAGCCGACGTTCGACGAGTTGGCAACGATGTCGGTGACGGACCACTGCTCAGTGGGGTGGTAGTCGTGCTCCTTGAACGTCTTGTCGGCGACCTGGATCGTGTACGGGACCGTCAGGTTGTCGTCCGGCTCGACCAACCCCTCCTCCAAGGCGGCGGCGACAGTGATCATCTTGTTGACGGACCCAGGCTCATGCACGTGTGAGACCGCTGTGAGGCTCTCGGCCGGGCCCGGGGGCTCCTCGTCGGCGCCGGCCCGAAGGTCAGCCATCGCGAGGATCTCGCCGGTCGCGACCTCCATCATCACAGCGACACCGCCGGCGGCTTCATGGTTCACGATCGCAGTCGACAGGGACCTCTCGGCCTCGTACTGAAGTGAGCGGTCGATGGTGAGTACGAGGTCGTCACCTGGCTTGGCGGGAACCAGTTCCCTGACGCCACCCGGAATGTCGTCACCGGTCGGGTCACGTTCGACGACCATGCGGCCGGGCTCGCCCGCCAGCACCGACTCGTACCTCTGTTCGAGACCGGAGAGACCTTCGTTGTCAATCCCGACGACACCGAGCAGCGGCGCCGCCAGGTCGCCCGCAGGATTGAAGCGCATCGGCTCGCCCCCGTCGAGCAGGAACACACCGTCGAGGTTGAGAGCCTGAACTCGTCGGGCGGTGACCTCGTCTACGCGCCGGGCGAGGTATACGAAGGCGGCGTCCCGCCGCAGCCGCTCGACGAGATCTTCCTCCTCGACCCCAAGCACTGGAGCCAGCGCGGCCGCCTCGGCAAAGGGGTCGGTGACCAACCGGGGATTCGCCCATAGCGTCGGCCGGTTGATGGTCAGTGCCAGGTCCCGGCCGTTACGGTCGAAGATCGCGCCGCGCGAGGTGCGCAGCGTGACGGTGTGCAGCAGCTGCGACTCCCCGAACGCGGCAAAGCGCTCGGCATCGACCGCCTGGACCTGCACGAGGCGTACGGCGATGGCTGTGAATGCGATCAAGGTCAGAACTGCAAACGCCGCCAACCGGCGGGCCGTCCGCGCCCGGCGACTGGTCCCTCGGTGCGCGGGCTTGGCGCGAGTCGCGGCCGCACGGCGCGACGGTGTGGTTTGGCTCCGCGAGCGGCCCGATGAGGAAGACGCCGACCGCCGGGGAGCCCCGCCTCGGGCGGGCCTGGTTGCCGTCCCCGCGCCGGCCGGTGTCATCTCTCCCCTAGATGCGGCTTCACCACCTGCCAACCGGCGGCCGGATTGGTGGCGGCTACTGACCTCCTCGGCCCGTCGACGTGATCATCCCCGTCGTCGCCTTGGCGCGGCGCCGCGAACGTCGGCGTCGGGTCCGGCGACAGGTAGGTCACCTCGTCCGGTTGCACCATCCCGAGCCGGTCCTGCGCGGTCGCCACGATGCGTTCGGGCGACTCGAGTTCCGCGACCCTGAGCCGCAGGCGCTCGTAGTCGGCTTGCTCCTCGACCGCCCTGGCCTCGAGCCGCTCCAGCCTGAACTGGTTCTGGGTGATGGCCACGTGGGCGACGACGACCGAGAACAACAGGACACACGTAAGCATGCCGAAGCCAATCAGACCGACGACCGTTCGCCGCCGCCGCACTTGAGTGCGGGCTCGCTGACGAACGAGGCGCAGCTCGTCCCGCCCGCCCTCGTCGGGCACCGGCGCTCCAAGCGGCTGGGACTCCGGCAGCATCGACACAGTCACCGTGTCACCTGCTCTGCGACGGTGAGCTTCTCGCAAGCGCGCAGCCGAGCACTCTCGGCTCGCGGGTTGCGGGCAACTTCATCGGGACTCGCACGGCGCGCGCTCCGACCCAGGAGCCGTACGAGTCGCACCGCTCCGCACCCGCACGGAAGCTGAGGCGGGCAGGTACACCCGCCGGTCTCGGCGAGGCGGAACCGATCCTTCACGATGCGGTCCTCGCCCGAGTGGTACGACAGGACGACGCCGCGTCCGCCCGGTATCAACACGTCGATCGCCGCGTCGATCGCGGGCCCGAGGACCTCGAGCTCGCGATTCACCTCTATCCGAAGCGCCTGGAACACCCGCCGGGCGGGGTGGCCGCGCGTGCGACGGGCGGGTGCGGGCAGCGCGGCGCGCACGACGTCGGCGAGGGCGATCGTTGTGCGGAGAGGCCGGGCGGCGACCACCGCGTCCGCGATGCGCCGTCCGTACCGGGCCTCACCACTCTCGATGAACAGCCGCGCCAGTCGCTCGGCGGGATAGGTGTTGACCACGTCAGCCGCAGTCGGGCCACTCGTCGTCGTGTCCATCCGCATGTCGAGCGGACCGTCGTAGCGATAGCTGAAGCCACGTTCCGCGCGGTCGAACTGCGGCGAGCTGACACCGAGATCGAAGAGGACGCCCGCCACTGGAGGGTCGCCGAGGGCATTGAGGACGGCGGTGAGGGCGTCGTAGTTGGCGTGTCGAAGCGTCAGCCGATCCGCGAACGCGCCCAGGGTGGCGGCGGCGGCCGCGACGGCGTCCGGGTCGCGGTCGATGCCGATGAGCCGCCGAGACTCGGTGGCCTCGAGCAGCGCCGCGGCGTGCCCACCTGCGCCGACGGTGCAATCGACGATCACGCCATCGGGGACCGGCGCGAGCAACTCGACGACTCGCGCCGCGAGGACCGGCCGGTGGGAAAAAGGATTCTCCTGGCTCATGTGCAACCCCTCGCCCGACCGGGCGCTGTCGGGATGTCTCCCCGATCGAGCTCGGCGGAAGTGGGCGGAGTGGGGT
>CAZWDB010000095.1:0-16994 GCA_964632885.1 uncultured Acidimicrobiales bacterium
TGCGTCTCTCGGTCGGGCTCGAGCACGTCGACGACCTCTGGTCCGACCTGTCCCAGGCCCTGAACGGCCGAACTTGAGGCAATAACGAACGGAATCCGTTCGTTATTGCCTCAAGTTCGGGGGGTCGGAGGTGGTGGGGCGGCGGCTTGGCGGCTTGGCGGCTTGGCGGCTTGGTCAGATGACGTCGCCGGGTGTGCCGGCATCGGTGACAACCGGAAGGCCCGACGCGGCCCACTCCTTCATCCCGCCCGCCACGTTGACCGCGTCGTAGCCGGCTTCGTTGAGCGCGAGGGTCACCCGGCCCGAGCGGGCGCCCGAGCGGCAGACGGCGACGATCTTGCGATCCCGTGGGATCACGTGCTGTTCGTCCTGTAGGCGGCTCATCGGGAGCAGCGTGGCGTCGGGGGCATGGCCGGCGTCCCACTCATTGGTCTCGCGCACGTCGAGCAGGACTGCTCCTTCGCCGGCAAGGCGTGCTGCCTCCGCCGGGCCGACCTCGGGAATCTCGGGGACTGCGGGACCGTCACTCATACTCCTGATTATCGTCGCCCGTATGGAGACGCTCCTCATCGACCGCACCGACGGCATCGTCACCGTCACCCTGAACCGTTCGGAGAAGCGCAACGCCGCCAACAACGAGATGTGGGCCGAGTTGCTCGACACCTTCCGCGAGGTCGCGTCCAACCCGGACGACCGTGTGCTGGTGGTCACCGGCGCCGGCGGCGCGTTCTGTTCAGGCGCCGACCTGACCAGCCTCTCGGGGATGACCGAATCGGGACTGGCGCGCATGCGACGGATCCATCGAACCGCGGCCGCCCTTCATCACCTGCCGAAGCCGACGATCGCCAAGGTGGGAGGTGTGGCCGCGGGCGCGGGCGCCAACCTCGCGCTTGGATGTGACCTCGTCGTCGCGTCGGACGAGGCGCGGTTCTCGGAGATCTTCGCCCGCCGGGGGCTGTCGGTCGACTTCGGAGGTTCGTGGCTCCTGCCACGCTTCGTCGGTCTCCACAAGGCCAAGGAACTCGCGCTCCTCGCCGAGGTGATCTCCGCCGACGAAGCGCGAGAGCTGGGGATCGTCAACAAGGTCGTGGCCGCGGCCGACCTCGATGCCGCGGTCGACGACTGGGCGCGCCGCCTGGCGGCCGGTCCCCCCGTGGCGCTGTCGATGACCAAGACCTTGCTCAACAACGCCTTCTCGGTGTCGATGGACGAGGCCCTCGAGGACGAGGCGCGCTGCCAAGCGGTCAACATGGGCACCGCCGACATGGCCGAGGCGATGCAGGCCTTCGTCGAGAAGCGCGACCCCGTCTTCCGCGGCGCCTGAACCTGACCGCCCGCTGAACTTGAGGCAATAACGATCGGAAACCGATCGTTATTGCCTCAAGTTCGGCGGGGTGTCGCAGGGGGTGCTTACGGTGCGCGCATGCTCGCCCGGATTCCTGCCGCGACGCTGCACGGCGTCGACGGCCGACCTGTCATCGTCGAAGTCCATGCCGGCAACGGCCTGCCCGGTTTCACGATCGTCGGCCTGCCCGACACCGCTTGCCGCGAATCGCGTGACCGCGTCCGTGCCGCGTTTGCCAACTCCGGCATCATCTGGCCGAACAAGAAGGTCACCGTCAATCTGGCCCCCTCCGGTGTCCGCAAGAACGGCGCCGGACTCGACCTCGCCCTCGCGCTGGGGCTTCTGGTTGCGTTCGAGAACCTGAAGCCCGAGCAAGTCGACGGCCTCGGCTGCGTCGGCGAGCTCGGCCTCGACGGAACGGTGCGGCGTGTACCGGGAATCGTCCCCCTGGTCGACGCGTTGGCTACGCCGGCCGTCGTGGTCGCCCATGAGTGCGCCCATGAAGCGGCCCTCGTCGGGCGGCACACCGTCCGCGCCGTCCGGAACCTGCGCGAGGTGGTAGAAGCCGTTCGGGGCGATCAGCCGTGGCCCGATCCGCCCGAATCCCCGCCACCCCGCCCGCCCGCCGATGCCCCTGACGTCGGCGACATCCGGGGTCAGCGGCTCGGCCGGTGGGCACTCGAGGTCGCGGCCGCAGGCGGACACCACCTACTGCTCACCGGCCCGCCCGGTTCGGGCAAGACGATGCTCGCCCGCCGGATGCCCGGGATCCTGCCCGCGCTCGAGCGCCGAGAGGCCCTCGAGGTCACGCGGATCCACTCTGCGGCCGGCATCGCGCTGCCGGGCACCGGCCTCGTCGAGCGCGCGCCCTTCCGGTCACCCCACCATGGCGCCTCCGCGGTGTCGCTCGTCGGTGGCGGAGGCGGGGCCATGCGGCCGGGAGAGATCAGCCTCGCCCATCGCGGGGTCCTGTTCATGGACGAGATCGCCGAGTTCGGGCCGTCGGTTCTCGACAATCTCCGTCAACCGCTCGAAGACGGCGTCGTGCGCGTCGCGCGGGCAAAGGCGTCGGTGACCTTCCCCGCCCGTTTCCTCCTGATCGCGGCGATGAACCCGTGCCCGTGTGGCGGAGGCGACACGCCGGGCGCGTGTAGATGCAGCGATCACGCCCGTTCCCGATACGCAAGGCGGCTGTCAGGGCCGCTTCTCGACCGCTTCGACCTGCGCGTCGGTGTGGTGCGCCCCACCGTCGAGGAGCTCCTCGGCGACCAGCGGGGAGAACCGAGCGCGGCGGTCGCGGCACGCGTCGTCAGTGCACGTGACCGGGCATCGTCCCGGGGTGTCCGCTGCAATGCGGAGCTCAGTACCGCGGCGACCGACCGGTGCGTGCAGCTCACCGGAGCCGCGAGCCGCATCCTCGAGCACAAGCTGCGCGTAGGTGGACTCAGCGCACGGGGCATGCACCGGGTCCTCCGCGTTGCCCGCACGATCGCCGACCTCGACGGCGCGGCCGACGTCGATGACGGCCACTTGTGCGGCGCCCTCGAGCTCCGCGTCGAGCCGCCTGCGGTAGAGGCGGTGGCGTGACGTCCGGAGCAGGCAGGGAAAACGACGGTGGGCCCGCGCCCGACGAACTGGCGCCTGACGAACTGCCGGCCGCCGCCTACGCCGCCGCGCTCTCGGCGCTCAAGGGCGTGGGTGGCGCTCGTCTTCGGGCCATGCTCGAGGCGGCGCCACCAGCAGTGGCATGGCGGCACGCGCGGTCGCGCGCCGCGGGTGGCAAGGTGCCCGACCCGGCGGGGGTGTGGAACGCGACTCTGCGAGAGGGTGTCGGTGTACACCTGCGGGGCGACCCGACGTACCCCGCCGCCCTCGAAGACGATCCCGACCCGCCCGCGATCCTCTATTCGCGGGGTGACCCGACGGTGCTCGACCGGAGGCGCGTCGCCATCGTGGGGACGCGCCGGGCCACTCACTACGGCCGGGAGATCGCCCGCGAACTGGGTCGAGACCTCGCCAGCCGGGATGTCGCGGTGATCTCAGGCCTCGCGCTCGGCATAGACGGTGCGGCCCATTGGGGAGCACTCGCGGTCGCCGGCTCGACTCCCGTCGGCGTCGTCGGAAGCGGGCTCGACGTCATCTATCCGCGCCGCCACAGCGAACTGTGGAAGCGGGTGTCCGGCGGCGGCGTCCTGTTCAGCGAAGCGCCCTTAGGTGCGGCGCCCGAGCCCTGGCGATTTCCCGAACGGAATCGCATCATCGCCGGGTTGGCCGAGGTCGTCGTGGTGATCGAGTCACCCCGGGCGGGCGGCTCGATGCACACCGTTCGCGCCGCGCTCGACCGTGATGTAGCGGTCATGGCAGTACCCGGCTCGGTGCGGAGTCGGGCGTCGGAGGGCACCAATCAGCTGATCGCCGAAGGGGCTGCTCCGGTGACAGGCGTCGACGACGTCATCGTGGCGCTCGGTCTCTCGACCGGCGGAACCGGTGCCGGAACCGGCGGCGGAACGGGGCGAGGCGCCGGCTGGAGCGCCCCGGGCGAGGACGCGGATCTCGGGCGCGACGAGCGCCAGGTCCTCGAGGCGGTCGAGTGGACGCCCACCAAGACCGAGGACGTTCTCCGGCGTACGAGTCTCGACCCCGCTACGGTCACCGCCCTGCTCAACCGCCTCGAAATGGCAGGGCTGGTGCACGGGGGACCGGGGTGGTGGGAGCGGCTGGCGCGCCCATCCACGCCTCCATCCACACCGCCGCCGGCGCTGTAGAGCCGCAGAGAGTGGCCGTAGCGTTACACTCGACGGAACCGCCCACGATCCGTAGGACACGCGTGGAACAGGATGACACCGGCGCCCTAGACCAACTTTGGGCTGACTACAAAGCAACCGGGGCCCGCAGCGCGCGGGACCGGCTGATAGTGCACTACTCCCCGTTGGTGAAGTACGTCGCCGGTCGGGTTGCCGTGGGACTCCCGCAGAACATCGAACAGGCCGACCTCGTCAGCTACGGCATCTTCGGGCTGATCGATGCGATCGACAAGTTCGATCTCGACCGCAACATCAAGTTCGAGACCTACGCGATCGCCAGGATCAAGGGTGCGATCATCGACGAGTTGCGGTCGATCGACTGGGTGCCGCGGTCGGTCCGGGCCAAGGCCCGCAACGTGGAGAAGGCGTACTCCAGACTCGAGGCAGAGTTGCTGCGGACTCCCACCGACGCCGAAGTGGCCGAAGAGATGGAGATCACCGAGGACGAGCTGCACGGCATCTTCAACCAGATCTCTTTTGTCGGCCTCGTCGCCCTCGACGAGATGCTCGGTGGGGGCGAGCGAGGTGAGTCGACCACGCTCGGCGACACCATCCCCGACAAGCGCGAAGGGCCGGTGCAGGCCTTCGAAGTCGAGGAAATGAAGCAGATCCTCGCCAACGCGATCAACCGCCTCGGTGATCGAGAGAAGATCGTGCTGACGCTCTATTACTACGAAGGCCTCACCTTGGCTGAGATCGGCGAGGTGCTCGGTGTCACCGAGAGCCGTGTCTGCCAGATTCATACCAAGGCAGTGCTCCAGCTCCGGTCGCGTATGGCCGAGCCGGAGCGCGAGTACAGCTAGCCCAAACCTCCGGCGCCCTCGATCGGCGCCCCCGCTCGCTTCCCCCTCGAGTGTTCTGACGCCCGTGGGGGTCCCGAGTGCGGCTTCTCGTCTTCGGATTTGTCGTTCCGCTGGTCGTGGCTGTTCCAGGTCTGGGATGGGACGCTCCTATACACGCCGCGGCCGAGGAACTCGTTGGGTACCGGCCTCCGGTCGACGGTCCGATCGTCGACCGGTTTCGCCCGCCGTTCGAGCGCTGGGGCCCCGGAAACCGTGGCGTCGACTACCGCGTCGCTCCCGGCACGCCGGTGGCCGCATCGGCCCCAGGCGAGGTCGTGTTCGCGGGACCAGTCGGTGGCGATCTCCACGTGGTGGTGCTGCATGCCGACGGCCTGCGCTCGAGCTACTCATTCCTCGCCTCGATCGTCGTCCGGCGCGGCCAGCTGGTAGCTGCCGGAGAGCGGCTTGGGACAGCTGGAGAGCTGGTGCACTTCGGCGTACGCGACGGCGACCGCTATCTCGATCCGCTGGCAGTGATGGAAGGTCGGCGCAGCATCCAACTCCTGCCCGATCGGGAGGCCGGACCGGCAGCCGAAGCGGTCGAAGGTGCCGCGCTCGCGGCCGCCCTCCGTCAACCGCCACGGCAGTTGCCGGGACAGCTCCTTTCTGCGGGCGGCACCGGGGTTCCCGAGGCGTGGCGGGGCTGGCTCCACTACGGCGTCGAGCTGACCACACCCGTGAGCGTGCGCGCCGCCGCGGCCGTTGCCGACTGGCGAGCCCTGCGCCGGCGGTGCACGCCCGACGATGTCGAGCCGCCCGCTCGCAGGGCGCGGCGGCTAGCCGTGCTCGTCGCAGGTCTAGGCTCGACGTCTCGGACGAGCGCGGTGCGCGCGGTCGAGACCAGCGCGCTCGGCTACGCCCCCGGCGACATCGTGCTGTTCTCCTACCGGGGCGGCACCGCGGCCGACAAGCCCTATCGCGCATCGGACACGACGGATGATCTGCGCCTCACGGGATCCCGCCTGCACGCGCTCGTGTCGGCTCTCGCGGCCAGCCATCCCGGTGTGCCCGTAGACGTCGTGGCGCACTCCCAAGGAGGGCTAGTAGCGCGTATCGCCGTTCTCGAGGGCGCCCCGGCAGACTTGACGGTCACGCTCGGCTCACCCCACGGGGGGGCCGACCTGGCTACCGCCGCCGCCATGGTGGCCGCGGTCTCGTCGGGTGACGTCGCGTTCGGTTCGACGTCGGTGCTGCAGATGGCTGAGACGTCGTCATTGATGCGTGAGCTGGCCGAACGGCCGCTGCCGAGCGGTATCAGCTTCGTCTCGATCGCCGCCCGCGGTGATCTCGTTGTCCCGCCCCTCCGCTCGCGGGTCCGGGACGCCGCGAACGTGACCGTCACGCTGCCGCCCCCGTACGCGACCGTGCATCGCCGTTTACCCGGTTCACCGGAAGCCACCCGCGAGATTTCTCTCGCACTCGCGGGCCTCCCACCGACGTGCCAATCGCTCGCTGACGTCGTCACGGACCACCTCGTGAGCACAACGACCAGCCTGGCGGAGGACTCCCTCGGTGCAAGCCTCGCGCTGCTGACCTGGGCAAGATGACCCGGCTCGGTTCGCACCGGGGCCGACGGGCACCTACGCTCGACGACCCGATGCGTGGCGTCCCGGCGATCCCCCCGGTCGCCCTGGTGCTCCTTGTGGTGCTGGGGCTCGCGCCGTCACCCGTTGCCGCCGAGGCGGTGCCGCGGGGATGGTTGGTCGAGCGCGTCCGCTTCGATCCCATCGACGGCGGGTCCCTCGGACTGCTGGCCGGCAACGACTACCGCGGCTCCATCGAGGTCGCGGCTCCGCCCGACCGCGGCACGGTGATCGCGATCAACCGGGTCGGACTCGAGGATTACATGCGCGGGATCAGCGAGGTGCCGGTCTCGTGGCCGTTCGAGGCCCAGAAAGCCCAGGCCATCGCAGCCCGGACCTATGCGCTGTACCAGATGGGTACTGACGTATCGACGAGTTGGCGCCTGGCGGGCGCCGACATCTGTGCCACGCAGGCGTGCCAGGTCTATGCCGGCCTCGCCAAGGAGCGTCGCGCTGGCGCCGCCCGGTGGAGCGCGGCGGTCGACGCGACCGCGGGCAGAGTGCTAATACACGACGGAGCGCCCATCCTCGCCAAGTACTCCTCATCGAATGGCGGCAGAACGGTGTCCGGCGGGAGGGTGTACCTGGCTTCGACCGACGACCCCGACGACGCGCAGAGTCCCCTGCACCAGTGGCAGTCGAAGGTCGGTCTCGGCGAGGTAGCGCACCTGTACGAGTTGGGCGACCGCCTCCGCTGGGTGCGGTCGGCGGGGACGATCATCGAACTGACCGAGGAACTACCGGACGGCCAACTCCGCCGGCACCACGTGGGCGCGCCCGAGTTCCGCGACCGCCTGAACGAGACCTTCCCTCCCCTTGACGGACTGCCTTATCGGGTGCCTTCGAACCGGTATGCGGCATGGACCGACGCCGCGAGCGGCACGGTGTTCCTCGAAGGACGCGGCTACGGCCACGGGATCGGCATGAGCCAGTACGGCGCCCTCGGCAAGGCCCGCCGCGGCATGTCAGCGGAGGAGATCCTCGCCTCGTACTACGGCGGTCTCCGGCCCGTCGATGTCGACGCGCGGGATCTACCGAAGGAGATCGGCGTCGCGGTCGCCGACGACAACCGGGTCGACGTCGTCTCATCCGGCCGTTTTCGGGTCGTCGACCAGAACGGCCGGGTGCTCGCTCATGTCGCCGACGGCGCGTGGTCGGTTCGTCGCGGCGCGGACGGCCGCGTACACGTCGAGCCACCCGCAGGCCAGGATGTCGTTCCGACGGTCAGCGAGGTGGATGTCGATACGCCCGTCGCGGGCAGCGACGATCCAACTGTCGTCCGCTTCCGGCTGTCGGCGCCGGCTCTGGTCGATGTAACGGTGACCCGCCCGTCGGCGCCCGACCTGGTGTTCGAACGGCGGCGCGCCTCCGCTGGCGGGCTGACCTATCAACTCCCCGCCGAACACGAGGGCAGATATGTGGTGACTGTCGTCGCCACGGCGGGCGAAGGTCGCGAGGTTCGCATGCCCATTCGCTTCGACGTCGGCGACGTACCTGCTCGTGCGGTTCCCAACCTCGCCCGCTGGTCTGCGCCCGCATCATCCACCAGCATCCGCCTGATGGTCGGCCTCGCCGGGTCGGCGTGGCTCCTCGTGCTCGCCGCGTTGGGGGCCCTCCGGCCACGACTACACTGACACGACCCCAAATCACACCGTGCGCGTCCCACGGTCGCCTCCGGGCGTGGCGCACGGTTACGACCAACCGAGGGAAGGGAGAACCATGGCAGTTGTCACCATGAAGCAGCTGCTGGAGGCCGGGGTTCACTTCGGCCACCAGACGCGCCGCTGGAACCCGAAGATGCGTCGGTTCATCTTCGGTGAGCGCAACGGCATCTACATCATCGACCTCAATCAGACGCTGAACCGGATCGAGAAGGCCTACACCTACGTACGCGACCTCGTGGCCGGGGGCGGAACGGTGCTCTTCATCGGCACCAAAAAGCAGACTCAGGACGCCGTGGCCCGGTACGCGACCCAGGTGCACATGCCCTTCGTCAACCAGCGCTGGCTGGGCGGAATGCTCACGAACTTCCAGACCATCAGCCAGCGCGTCGGGAAGTTGCAGGAGCTCGAACGGATGGTCGCCGCCGGCGACTTCGACGCGATGCCCAAGAAGGAAGCCTTGATGCACAGCCGCGAGCTCGAGAAGCTCCAGCGCAACCTCGGCGGCATCCGCAACATGAACCGGGCACCCGACGCGGTCTTCATCATCGACACCAAGAAGGAGCACATCGCGGTCACGGAGGCGAACCGTCTCGGCTTGCCGATCATCGCGGTCGTCGACACCAACTGTGATCCCGACGTGATCGACTACGTGATCCCGGGTAACGACGACGCGATCCGCGCCGGCAACCTGATGTGCCGGATCATCGCCGACGCCGTGGAGGAAGGCCGTTTCATGGCCTCCCGGCGGGTGGAGGCCGGTCGGCCCGAGGCGGCAGGCCCACCCCCGCGCAGCCCCGAAGAAGAAGCTGCCCACGAGGAGCGGCAGGCCGAGGCGCGCCGCCAGGCAGCCGCGGCCCAAGCTGAGCGTGAGGCGCGGCTCCAAGCAGCGCGCGCCGCCGAGGAGGCCCGCCGCATGACCGCGCCAGAGGCGGGCGCCGGTGCCGACCCCACCCCAGGAGAGCCCGCGCCGGGAACTTCACCGGATGCCCCTCCTGCCGCCGAGCCGCCCGTCTCCGCCGAGCCGCCCAAGTCCCCAGAAACCCCCGACATCTCCCAGGAGCAGTAGATGGCCGAATTCACCGCGCAAGACGTAAAGCGACTCCGCGACGCGACCGGCGCGGGGATGATGGACGCCAAGCGCGCTCTCGTCGATGCCGCCGGTGACTTCGAGGCGGCCAGCAAGTGGCTTCGGGAGAAGGGTCTCGGCAAGGCGGCCGAACGTTCCGATCGCGAGAACGTCGAAGGCGCCGTCGCAGTGGCCCGTGCCGGCAACTCGGCGGCGATCGTGCAGCTCAAGTGCGAGACCGACTTCGTCGCCAAGTCGGCCGACTTCCTGAACCTCACCGAAGATCTTGCCCATCTGGTGGCCGAAAAGGGTCCGGACGCGGTGAGCCAGCGATCCGATGCCGTCGACGACCTGAAGGTCACCCTCAAGGAGAACATCGAGATCGGTGAGGTCGTCCGCATCGAGGCCCAAGAGGGAAACATCGTCGACACCTACCTGCACGTTCAGAACGACCGGGGCGTCAACGGCATCATCGTCGAACTGTCGGGCGGCACCCAGGAGCTTGCCCACGATGTGGCGGTCACCGCCGCGTTCACCAAGCCTTCTCATGTCACTCGGGACGAGGTGCCCGCCGAGCTGGTAGAGGCCGAGCGTGAGCAGCTTGAGAAGCAGACGCGCAACGAGGGCAAGCCCGAGCAGGCCATCCAGAAGATCGTCGAGGGCAAGCTCGGCGGTTGGTTCAAGCGCTACCCAGGTGGTGTGCTGCTCGAGCAGCCGTTCTTCGCCAAGGACGAGAAGCAGACCGTTCAGCAGGCACTCGGTGGTCACACCATCGCCAACTTCGCCCAGGTGACGATCGGGAGCTGATGGCGCCCACGTCGCGATGGAGCCGGGTTGTCCTGAAACTCTCAGGTGAAGCCCTTGCCAGCTCCTCGTCCGTGGAGACGATCGACGGCGGCGTGGTCGAGCGACTGGCCAAGGAGATCGTCGAGGTCCGTGAGCGCCTCGGTACCGAAATCGCCCTCATGGTCGGCGGGGGCAACATCTGGCGGGGAAGCAGCGGTGTCGGCAGCGGCATGGATCGGGCGAGCGCCGACTACATGGGCATGCTCGCCACCGTCATCAACGGGTTGGCACTCCAGGACGCCCTGGAACGGCACGGCCAGCAGACCAGGGTGCAGACCGCGCTCCAGATGGAGCAGGTCGCCGAGCCCTACATTCGCCGGCGCGCGATTCGGCACCTCGAGAAGGGTCGAGTCGTGATCTTCGCGGGCGGGATGGGCGTCCCGTTCTTCACGACCGACACACCCGCAGCGCTGCGGGCGGCGGAGATCGAAGCGGGCGCGCTCCTGAAGGGCACCCATGGTGGCATCGACGGCGTCTACACCGCTGATCCCCGCACCGACCCGGCCGCCGAGAAGTTGTCCGAGATCACCTTCACCGACGCGATCGCGCGTGAGCTGCGGGTGATGGATCTAACGACGTTCACCTTTTGCAAGGAGAATGGCCTACCGATCCTCGTCTTCGACGTCATGGAGCCGGGGAACATCCGGCGCGCCCTCGAGGGTGAGCCGATCGGTACGCTGATCAGGTGATGGAGTCCGAGCTCGTCGAAGCCGTCTTCGAGGACACCCACGACAAGATGGCGAAGGCCGTTTCCCATGTTCAGGGCGATTTCAGCGCGGTCCGCACCGGGCGGGCCGCCCCAGCGTTGGTCGAGAAGCTGAAGGTCGACTACTACGGCAGTGAAGTTCCCCTCCAGCAGCTCGCAGGCCTCCAGGTGCCCGAAGCCCGGCTGCTGGTCATCGCGCCGTACGACAAGGGGGCCTTGAAGGCGATCGAGAAGGCGGTGCAGGAGTCCGATCTCGGCATCAACCCTGGGAACGACGGGCAGGTGATCCGCCTGGTCTTCCCCGCGCTCACCGAGGAACGTAGGAAAGACCTGGTGAAGGTCGTGAAGCAGAAGGCGGAGGACGGCCGGATCGCCATTCGCAACATCAGGAGGGCGGCGCGCCACGACCTCGAAGCCCTCGAGAAAGATGGTGACCTTTCGTCCGACGAACTGGAACGGGCGGAGAAGGAAATGGAGAAGATCACCCAAACCTACGTGGCCGAGATCGACCGGATGCTCGAACACAAGGAGCACGAGCTCCTCGAGGTCTGAGGTCGAAGGCCCGGGAGGACCCGATGCCGGACGAGCGAGACGAAGAAGAAGAGCAGCAACGGACTCCCCCGAGGCGCGGCACCGAGGGCGTCCGCATCATCGGCGCCGAGGAGGCTGCCGCGATCGACAGCGGGAAGGGACGGTTGCCCGACGATTCGCCGCGCTACGGCGACGTGCCTCCTGCGCCCGAGGGTCCCAGGCCTCCGCACCGGTTCCCATTGCCCGAACGTGAGCGTGAGGTTGCCGAGCCGCCGGGTCGACCGGCGGCAAGGCCCAACCTTCCGCACTGGACCGAGCCGCCGACGGGTGAGGTGCCTCGTTTCTCCGACGATGATGACGACGCCAGCGGCGACGACATCAAGGCGTGGTCGGGGTTCGCTAGGGGCACGCGGTGGCGGGACCAGTCGGCTGACTGGGCCCAGCCGGACTTCGACGACCCCGGCGAGCTGGCCGATCCCGATACACGGGTCGGTGCCCTCGATACGAGCCGCTCCGACGTGAGCGACGCGTTCTCCTTTGACGAACCGGAGCCGGCCGCCGCGGCCGAGACCCGTACCACCCGGATCCGCACAGGCCCCCGCGAGCCGCTCGATCAGGCACCAAGCGGCTCGGGTCCAGCTGACAAGAACGTGCCGATCGCCATCGCTACCGGCGTCGCCATCGCAGTGCTCGCCGTCGCGGTGTTCCAGGCCGGTCCGGCGTGGACGCTGGCGCTCGCCACCATCGTTGTGCTGCTGTCCGCCGTCGAGGCCTTCGACGTCTTCCGGCGGGCGGGCTACCGTCCCGCCACCCTGCTTGCGCTGGTCGGGATCGGGTCGCTGATGGTCGCGGCGTATGTGCGAGGGGAGCGCGCGCTCCCTCTGGCCCTCGGCCTGATGGTCATCTTCACGATGCTCTGGTATCTCGGGGGCGTCGTACGCGCTCGTCCCACCATCAACCTCGGCATAACTGTGCTGGGCTTCATGTGGGTCGGCTTCCTCGGGTCGTTCTCGGCCCTGATGTTGCGGCACCCCAACAACGAGGGCCTCGCGTTCCTTCTCGGGGCGGTCATCGCCACCGTGGCCAACGACGTCGGTGCGTTGTTCGCCGGGCGCCAGTGGGGGAGTGCTCCCATGGCTCCGGAAATCAGCCCGAACAAGACGTGGGAGGGCGCCCTCGGAGGTACCGCGGTCACGTTCCTCGTCTGCGTGGTGCTCGGGTGGCAGTCGGCGGTGTGGGATCTGGGGAGCGGCCTCGCCCTCGCTTTGGTGGTGTCGATCGTGGCCCCGCTAGGCGACCTGTGCGAGTCGATGGTCAAGCGTGACCTCGGCGTCAAGGACATGGGCTCGCTCCTGCCGGGCCACGGCGGCGTGCTCGACCGGTTCGACGCCCTGCTGTTCGTCCTGCCGGCGGTCTACTACCTCGTCGAGCTCCTGAACCTGGCCAGCTAGGGCGGCGTGGACGCTCGGACCGTCTCACTGGTCGGTTCGACCGGATCGATCGGGACCCAAGCCATTGACGTCATCCAGGGTGAGCCCGAGCGCTTCCGGGTCGTGGCCCTGGGGGCGTCCCGCTCCGTCGCTCTCCTCGCGGCCCAGGCCGCGGAACTCCGACCCGAGGTCGTCGCGATTGCCGAGGCCGGGCTGGCCCGGGAGCTCGAGGGAGTTGTCGACGCCTCGATCGAGGTTCGCGCCGGGCCTGACGCGATGGAGTCGATCGCCGATGGTGCCGACGTCGTTCTGAACGCTGTGGTCGGCTTCGCCGGTCTGCCGGTGACCCTCGCCGCGCTCGGCGGCGGCCGTCGCCTCGCCCTCGCCAACAAGGAGTCCCTCGTGGCGGGCGGACCCGTGGTCTCGGCTGCCCGTGAGACGCCGGGAGCTGAGCTCATCCCCGTCGACTCGGAGCACTCAGCTATCCACCAGTGCCTGCAGGGCGGCGCGTCCGGCGCCCTCGATCGAATCGTGCTGACGGCCAGCGGCGGCCCGTTCCGCGGGCGACGGCGCGACGACCTCCGTGACGTCACGGTGGTCGACGCCCTGGCCCATCCGACGTGGAGCATGGGGCCGAAGATCAGCGTCGACTCGTCGACGATGATGAACAAGGGCCTCGAGGTGATCGAGGCCCACGAGTTGTTCGGCGCTGAGTACGGAATCGACTACGACCGCGTCGATGTCGTCGTCCACCCCCAATCGGTAGTGCACTCGATGGTTACCTTCAGCGACGGTGCGACCGTCGCTCAGCTGTCGATGCCCGACATGCGGCTGCCGATCGGCTACGCCCTCGGTTATCCCGACCGCCACCGCATTCCCTATGGCGCTGTCGACTGGGCCAAAGTCGGGTCGCTCGACTTCGAGGAGCCCGACCTCGAGACGTTCTCGTGCCTCCGCCTCGCCTACGCCGCCGGCCGTACTGGGGGTACCGCACCGGCGTGGCTGAACGCCGCCAACGAGGTAGCGGTCGACGCTTTTCTAGCCGGGCGTATCGGATGGCTGGACATTGCCGATGTAATAGAGGAAACCATGCAGGACCATGATGGTGGCACGGCGCATACGGTGGACGACGTCCTCGATGCCGACCGCCGGGCACGCGAGCGGTCCCGCCGCGTGCGGGACAGGAGAGCAGCGACACGATGAACCAGCAGATCGAGGGCACGAGCGCCGAGGCCGAGCCGACGCCGGTGCCGACGCGCGGGGAGCAGCGAGCTGCCCTGCTGCGGTTGTTCCTTATCCTCGGGGCGGGCGCAGTTCTCGCCATCGGCACCGGAACGTTTCGAACGGTTTCGGTGATCCTGGCGTTGATCATCATGATCGTGCTCCATGAGGCCGGTCACTTTGCGACCGCGAAGTGGAGCCGGATGAAGGTGACGGAGTTCTTCGTCGGCTTCGGTCCCCGTCTCTGGTCGGTTCGCAAGGGCGAGACCGAGTACGGCGTCAAGGCCCTGTGGCTCGGCGGCTACGTGAAGATCATCGGAATGAACAATCTGGAGCAGGTCCCGCCTGAGGACGAGCCGCGGACCTACCGCCAGAAGAGCTATCCGCGGCGTCTGTCGGTTGCAGTCGCGGGCTCGACCGTCCACTTCATGCTCGCCTTCCTGCTCTTCTTCATCATCTTCGCCGTCGTCGGCGCGCCCTTCCAGGCCCCTCAGGTCGGGGGTGTCGTCCCGATCGTCGACGGCCAACCGAGTCCTGCCGCCGCAGCCGGCCTCGAAGACGGCGACCGAATCGTCTCGATCGAAGGGCGCACCTTCGACGACTGGCAGGAGATTCCGCCTTATGTGTCTGAGCGTCCCGGCGACGCGCTGCGCTTCGTCGTTGAGCGCGATGGCGAACAGCTCGCCCTCACGGTGACCCCGCTGGCGGCCGAGGAAGTCGAGATCGAGGGAGAGACCTTCGAGCTCGGCGGCCGTGGCTTCGTGGGCATCCGCGAGCCCGGCCTGGAGTTCCGTCGCCTGAACCCGCTCGCCGCGATCGGACGCTCCACTACCCAGACCGGCGTGTACACCTGGGAGACGCTCAAGGCACTCGGTCAGATCTTCAGCCCCGACGGCATCAGCAACTACTTCGGAGTCCTTACGGGGACTCAAGCGGGAGATGGAAGTGGGCAGGCGGTCGACGACGGCAGTGACGTCCGCTTCCTGTCGCCGGTCGGCTTCGCCCGCATCGCGTCGCAGGCAGCCCGGGCGGGAATCTTCGAGGTGCTTCAGCTCCTCGTGCTGATCAACATCTTCGTCGGCGTCTTCAACATGATCCCGCTGCTTCCCCTCGACGGCGGCCACGTGGCGATCGCCACCTACGAGGCGATCCGCTCGAAGATCTCCGGGCGCCGCCACGTCGCCGACGTGGCCCGCCTGCTGCCGGCCACCTACCTCGTGCTGCTCATCATCGTGTTCATCGGCGCTACGTCGCTGTACCTCGACGTCGTCGATCCGATCTCCAACCCGTTCGAGTAGGAATGCAGTTCGCATCTTCGATCCCGCGCCGCAAGACCCGACAGGTGATGGTGGGTGGCGTTGCCGTCGGTGGCGACGCGCCGATATCAGTTCAGTCGATGACGATCACCAAGACGGCCGATGTCGAGGGGACGTTGCAGCAGATCTACGCGCTCGCGGCGGCTGGCGCCGACATCGTGCGGTGCACGTGCAACGAGATCGAAGCAGCGGAGGGACTGGCGCAGATCGTGCCGAGGTCGCCCGTGCCGATCGTGGCCGATGTACACAACCAGTACAAGATGGCGCTCGCTGCCCTCGACGCCGGCGTCCATTGCCTGCGGCTCAATCCCGGCAACATCCGCAACCCTGATCACATCAGAGCAGTGGCGGCAGAAGCGCGTGATCGAGAGGTACCGATCCGCATCGGCGTGAACGGTGGGTCGCTCGACAAGAAGCTCTACGAGAAGTACGGCGGCAAGGTGACGCCCGAAGCCATGGTGGCGTCGGCTTTGACCGAGCTGGGCTACTTCGCGGAGGTGGGCTTCGACACCGTGAAGATCTCGGTGAAGGCCTCGAACGTGCCGCTCATGATCGAGGCATACCGGCAATTGGCGGACGCGGTCGACCATCCGCTTCACCTGGGCGTGACCGAGGCGGGGCCGCCGCCCGCAGGTCTGGTGAAGTCCACCGCGGGCATCGCCACATTGCTCGCGGAGGGCATCGGCGACACCATCCGGTATTCCCTTACCGCTGACCCGGTCGAGGAGGCCAGAGCAGGCCGCCAGCTCCTCGAGGCGATGGGGCTGCGGGAACGCAAGTCGATCGACCTGATTGCCTGCCCGAGCTGCGGTCGGGCCGAGATCGACGTGATCGAGGTAGCCAAGCGAGCCCAGGAGGCCTTCGGCGAGCGGGAGATACCACTCCAGGTCGCGATCATGGGCTGCGTCGTGAATGGTCCGGGCGAGGCGCGCGATGCCGATCTCGGAATCGCCGCAGGCCGCGCCAAGGGCCACCTGTTCGTGAAGGGCCAGAACCTCGCGGTCGTGCCCGAGGCCGACATGGTCGAAGCGCTCGTGGCCTACGCGGAGCGGATCATGGAGGAAGGCGTCGACGCCGTCCTCGCCACTGCCGACACCGACACTGCCGCGAGGGAGGCAGAAGCCGACCGTCGCGCCCTCCTCGAGACCAAGGGCGCCGATGTGAACGACAGCGCCAGCCGGGTTGACCTCATCCGCAAACGAACTTGAGGCAATAACGATCGGAATTCGATCGTTATTGCCTCAAGTTCGGCGTCGGTAGCATCGGGGGATGGCGAAGGCAGGAGTGCTCACCCCGCAGGCGGAGGATTTCCCCCGCTGGTACCAGGATGTCGTCGCCAAAGCGGAGCTGGCCGAGAACGGTCCGGTGCGCGGCACGATGGTCGTGCGGCCGTACGGCTATGCGATCTGGGAGCGGATGCAGGCCGAGCTCGACGCCCGCATCAAGGAGGCAGGCGCCGAAAATGCGTACTTCCCGCTCTTCATCCCCGAGTCCTATCTGCGGCGTGAGGCCGAACACGTGGAGGGCTTCAGCCCCGAGTTGGCGGTCGTCACCCACGGAGGCGGCAAAGACCTCGAAGAGCCGGTCGTCGTCCGGCCGACCAGCGAGACCATCATCAACAGCTACTTCGCCAAGTGGGT
>CAZWDB010000096.1:0-16760 GCA_964632885.1 uncultured Acidimicrobiales bacterium
GACACGTCGCCGCATCACCACGCCATCCACACGAGCCTCCGGCTGCTCGTTCTGGCATCCGGCGTCCACGGATGCGCGGCGGTCGACATGGAAACCGGCGCCATCGTCCGGTGCCAGTATCCGCGGCCATGGACCACCCTGCCCGAGGCCTATGAAGTCGTGCGGGTCAGAGCGCAGGACGACGCAGGCGAGCCCCCCGCCTACGCCCCCGAGACGGTCGAGCTGGCCGACGTTCCGGAGCTCGCCGGAAGGCTGCGCGGCAGGCGCGCCAACCGCTACCTCCGGCCGCTGGTGCACCCGCCGGACGGCCACCTTCTGGGTGACGCCTCCGCATCAGTGGCGTTCTGGACGATGCAAGGCGACCGGCCGTCGATAACCCTCGTCGAGCCCACGTCGGGCCCCGTCATCGAGCGGGACGAGGCCGGGCTGTGGTGCCGATTTCGCACCAAGAGGCTCGTCTACCGGCTCCCCCTCCACGATCGCCAGCTGGGAGCGGCTGAGCGCCACCCGGCCGCGACGCGGTTGGAGGGAAACACCCTCAACCGCGCCCTGGGCTGGAAGCCCCACCGCCTCCTTGTGGCCCTCACGCCACCCCATGACGGTCGGTGCTACAAGGTGGTGGCCGCGCTCCTGCCTCGGCCCTGATCGAACGACCGGGTCTCGAGTAAACGGCTCGTCGATTCGTAGGCGGACTCGGCTATCTGCTTCCAGCCGTCGAGGCGCATGAAATTCGTGCCGTGGTGGCGGACATCCGCCGCAGTGGGCCGGACGAGGAGTGTCGGTATGCCCGCATCCCGCACGGCCGCGGCCTCGGCGGAGAGCTGCCGAGCCGGCAGGCGACGCATGAGCTGATAGGCGGGCCCGGGCGGCTGGGCGGTATCGAAGGTCATCGGCGCGACACACACCACTCGGTCGTATCCGGCGGTTTCCGCCGTCTCCGGCCCGGTGGCCTCGTCGGCATCTTCGTCCGGCATGGACTCGAGCACGAGGTCAAGGTTGGTCGAGGAGTGGAGCCCACCGTCGACGAGCGTTCGACGTCCGATCCGCACCGGCTGATACACGCCCGGGATCGAGCAACTGGCAAGCACCGCCGAGTGGAGGTTGGTGGGCGCCTTGTTCCGGCCGAGGACGACACGCCTCCCGGTGGACAGATCGACCGTGCACAGCCACAGCGGTCGCTCCGGCCAGGAGGACGGCAATTCGGCTTCGAGACGCTGCCGTCCGGCCGCGAGGAGAAACATCCCGGCTGGGAAGGCGCGCTGCAGTGCCCGGGGAAGGCGCGGTGCGGGGAACCGGACAGCCGACCGGGCGATCACGTAAGCGGTGCCCACGGCGCGTCGCGCCAAGCCCATCGGGGTCGAGAATGACGGCTTGAAGATGCCGTCGGTGTCGGAGGAGGCCTCCATGGCCATCTCCCACATCGCCTCAGCAGTCCAGCCGCCTCGCAGATAGGCGCCCACGAGCGAACCGGCGCTCGTGCCGACGATGAGGTCGGCTTCGTGGGCGACGATTCCGGCGTTGCGCTCAAGGGCCCGGAGGGCACCCGCGTGATACGCGAGCCCGACCGTGCCCCCGGCCCCGAGGACCAGGGCAGTTCTCATGTGTTCAGTCTTCCCGCTCGGACGTCGGAGACGGTGGACCGTCGGGAGATCGTCACAAAGTCGAGGCGCGAATGCCTCGCAACCGTCGCTTCAGCAGCGGGGTTGTACGAATTCGTCTATTTGTCGTCAAAGCGGGCGGCCAGGTCTTCGGCCATGGCCCAGCCAAAGGCAATCAGGTAGTCGCCCCGCTCGCGGTCGAGTTCGCTGAAGAACTTGGCGATGTCGGCGTCGATCGTGTCGGGCTTCAGGGCCTCGTGGTCTAGGCAACCTGCGGGATTGCCGTCGCCCGGCACCACGAAGTTGCGATCGTCGATGCGCCCCTCCGCACCGAAGCGCTTTGCGAGGCGACGCCCCCAGGCCCGCTCCTCTCCCGTGGCCTTGTGCCCAGGGCGCGGAACGATGTCTTCGAGGCCCTTGAACGCGGCGTAACCGGCCGGATCGATCAGGCGGGTGCCGATGAGGACGTCCTCATCCGGGAACGCCAGAACGGCCCTGCGGTACTCATCGGCCATGAGCGCCCGCAGCACGGTGTCCCGCTTCGCGGTGCGCTTCACCGAGGCGAGGCCCACGAGTACGCAAGGGGTCCCGCCAATCCGTTCCAGGGTGCTGAACGAGAAGCCCTGGAGCCGTCCGTTGTCCCTCGCCTGGGTGATGAGGACCCACTCATCTGCCTGCTTTGACAGTAGCCCGACGCCGAATTGGGACGGCAGGTCGGCGCAAATGTCGGCCATCTCCCCCAGTTCGGCGTCAGTGAGTCCCGTGCAGTCCTTGGTGTCGACCTCGATCGCCATTGCTCGCGTCTTTACTCCTTGACCGTTCGGTCCAACCAGGTTACGCGGTTTTTGGGGTCCCAGGCCAAGCCAGGGCGCGCGAGGCCCAGCTCAGGTGGCAACGCTGGCGGGGCCGAGGAGCACGCGAATCTCCCCCAGAAGGCCGTTTCCGGCATCAACGCGGTACTGGTCGGAGAGGCGAAGCGTCTTGGTGCCAAGCTCCAACATCACTGGCGCCTCGCCCGGGTGCTCCAGCAGGAGTTGCTTCAGGTTGTCGACCGAGGTGTCGGTCAGGGTGCTGAGCGGAAGCCGGATGCGGACCGGCGCGGCGCGGTCGGTCGCCGTGAGGTCGAGACGCTTCACTTCCATCACGATGAGCTTGGCGGGCTCCTCCCTGCGGTCGAGGCGGCCCTTCACCGCGACGATGGCGTCCTCTGCCAACAAGGCCCCGTACTCGATCATGGTGCGGGGGAAGACCCATGCGTCGATGGCCGCCTCGAGATCCTCGAGGCAGAAGGTTGCCATCAGGTCGCCCTTCTTGGTGTGCTTCCGCGCCAGCGATGTGATGACGCCGCCGACGACCCTCATCTCCCCTTCCTGGGAGTCACGCAACTCCGCGATCGTGCCGTCGACGTGACGCCGCAGTGCCGTCTCCACGCCCTTGAGCGGGTGGTCACTCACGTACAGCCCGAGCATGTCCTTCTCGAAGGCAAGCCCGGTTGACTTGTCGAAGCTCTCGTCAGGTATGGGCACCCGCGTCTCGTGAAAGCCGCCACTCGAGTCGCCGCCCGCGCCGGCGTCGCCGGCGCCATGGAGGTCGTCGAAGAGGCTGAGAATGCCGTTCTCCCGCTCACGGCGTACGGCGAGGGTGCGGTCGATGATCGACTCGCAGACCATGCACAGACCCTTCCGCGGGTGGCCGAGCGAATCGAAGGCGCCGGATTTGATGAGCGACTCGACTGCGCGCTTGTTGAGCACGCTCGGATCGACCCGCTCGCAGAAGTCGTAGAAGTTCGTGAACGGCCCGTTTGCCTCGCGTTCGGCGATGATCAGCGACACGAGGCCTTCACCGACGTTGCGGATCGCCGACAGGCCGAACGGGACTGCGCCGTCGCGCACCGTGAAGTCGGACGCTGAGACATTGATGTCCGGGACGAGGACCGGGATCCCCATGACCCGGCACTCCGCGAGGTACTTGGCGGTGGCGTCTTTGTCGTCCTTCACCGACGTGAGCAGGGCCGCCAGCGCCTCGTGAGGGTGGTTCGCCTTCAGCCACGCCGTCTGATAGGCGATGAAGCCGTAGGCATAGGCGTGCGCCTTGGGGAACGCGTAGTCCGCAAACGGCTCGATGATGTCGAAGAGCGTGTTGCCGAGCTCTCGGCCGTATCCGGTGCGGTCGCAGCTCTCGACGAAGCGATCGCGCTCCGCGGCCATCTTCTCGCGCACCTTCTTCGCGCACGCTGACCTCAGGGCATCGGCCTCCTCCAGCGAGTAACCGGCGAACTTCTGGGCTACCCGCATGAGGAGCTCTTGGTAGATCATCAAGCCCTGGGTCTCGCCGAGGATCTCCTCGGCGTCGGGATGGAAGAAGGTGACGGGCTTGCGGCCGTTCTTCCGGTCGGCGTACTCGTTGTGCATGTTGGCCGCCATAGGGCCTGGCCGGTACAGCGCGACGAGCGCGGCGATGTCGTCGAAGCTGGTGGGCGCGAGCGACCGCATCAGGGCCCGCATCGGCGTCCCCTCGAGCTGGAAGACGCCGATGGAGTCGCCCCGGCGCAGCATCTCGAAGGTCTTCTCATCGTCGATCGGCACATTGTCGATGTCGGGCCGGTGGCCGGTCGTCTTCTCGATCAAATCGAGGGTGCGCTCGATGACCGTGAGGTTCCGGAGCCCCAGGAAGTCCATCTTGAGCAGGCCGAGGTCTTCGACCGTGTGCCATTCGTACTGCGTGACAATCGGCGCGTCGTCGGGACTCTCACCGGGACCGGGCTTGCGCTGGATCGGGAGATATTCGGTGAGGGGCTGGTCGGTGATGACCACCGCCGCCGCGTGGATGCCGTCCTGGCGCCGCAACCCCTCGAGACCGCGCGCCACGTCGACCACCCGCTGCACCTCGGGGTCGGTGGCGTACATGTCGCGCAACTCGCCCGCCGCGACGTAGCCGTCGGCGTACTTCGGCTGTTTCTCGAAGCACGCCGCCAGCGGAGTGTCGCGTCCCATCACCAGCGGGGGCATCGCCTTGGCGATCTTGTCGCCCACTGCGTAGGGGTAGCCGAGAACCCGCGCCGCGTCTCGAACGGCAGCCCGGGCCTTGATGGTGGAGAAGGTGACCACTTGAGCGACGTGATCCCAGCCATACCGCTCGGCGCAGTAGCGGATCATCTCGCTGCGGTACCGCTCGTCGAAATCCATGTCGATGTCAGGCATCGACTTGCGCCCGTAGTTGAGGAACCGCTCGAAGATGAGCCCGCAGGCGAGCGGGTCGAGGTCGGTGATGCGCAGGCAGTACGAGACGCAGCTCCCCGCCGCGCTGCCACGACCCGGTCCGACGCGGATGTCGCTGTCCCGCGCGTGTCTGATCAGGTCCCACACCACGAGGAAGTAGGCGGAGAACCCCATGTCGCTGATGACGCGGAGCTCGTTGTCGAGGCGCTCGCTCACCTCCTGAGGAACCGGGTCTCGGTAGAGGCGCTTCGCGCCCTCGTAGGTGAGGTGACGCAGGTACGCGTCGTCCGAGTCGAAGCCGTCGGGCAGAGGGATGCGCGGAAGCTTGGGGTGACCGAATTCGATCTCGACGTGGGCCCGCTCGGCGATCCAGAGCGTGTTGTCGCAGGCCTCGGGCACGTCACGGAAGAGGTGGCGCATCTCGGCCGCCGTCTTCAGCCAGTGCTGGTCACTCCGAAACTTGAAGCGGTTGGGATCGTCGATGGTCGACCCCGTCTGCACACACAACAACGCGTCGTGGGCGACGGAGTCGGCCTGGTGGGTGTAGTGGCTGTCGTTGGTAGCGAGCAGCGGTGCCCCGATCCGGCGGGCGATCTCGATGAGCTGCGGGTTGGTGCGTTGCTGCTCAGCCATCCCGTGGTCCTGCAGCTCCACGAAGAGGTGGTCGCGTCCGAAGATCTCCTGCAGCCGACCCGCGAGGTCGACGGCCTTCTTCTCGTCGCCGTTGAGCAGCGCCTGGGCCACCACGCCACCGAGGCAGCCGGTCGTGGCGATGATTCCCTCGTGATGCGCTTCGAGTAGTTCCCAGTCGACCTTCGGCTTGTACTGGTAGCCCTCGAGGTAGCTGGCGCTCGAGAGCTGCAGCAGGTTCTTGTAACCGCCCGTGGTCTCTGCGAGCAGGGTGAGGTGGTACCACGCCTTCTCGCCCGCGTCGGTGTCGCCGCCCGTGTCGTCGATGCGCCCGCGGCGGAGGATCTTGTCGCGCCGGTGGTTGGCCGCCTGGTAGGCCTCGAGACCGATGACCGGGTTGATGCCCTCGGCCCGGCATGCCCGGTAGAAGTCGAGGACGCCGTACATGTTGCCGTGGTCGGTTATGGCGATCGCGGGCTGGCCGTCGGCAAGGGCCGCGGCGACCACGTCGTCGATCCGGGCCGCCCCGTCGAGCATCGAGTACTCGGTGTGGAGGTGGAGATGGCTGAAAGAGTCCCCCACGTCGGGCGCCGCGTCCTTTCCCGAAGATCCGTCCACAGGCTTCTCCACAGCTCATGAGCGAACCTGTGGAGAACTACAGCTTTGTCATTCGACCTTATCCGATCACGAGCTCCGGCGCAGCGCGGTTGGAACCACCTTCCGCGTCGTGCCGTACGCTGCGGGCAGTGAGCGTCCGGTCCCGCCTCTCCTCCGGCCCAGTCGTGGTGGTCGCAGACGACGAGGACGACGCTCGCACCCTCCTGCGGGACCAACTTCATCCCCGGGGTTACCGAGTGGTCGAAGCCGCCGACGGTCCCGCCGCGCTCGAGGCATGCCGCGCCAACGCCCCTGACGTGGTGCTCCTCGACCTGGGGATCCCCGGAAAGGACGGCCACGAGGTGCTCGCCGACCTGAAGGCCGACATGGCCCTCGTCGACGTCCCCGTCGTAGTGATCACCGGGCAGGCCGATGTCTCACGCGCGCTCCAGCTCGGCGCGCACGACTATGTGCGCAAGCCTTACGAGCTCACCGAACTAATCGCGCGAGTGGCGGCCGCGCTCCGCACCAAGCGGCTCCACGACGAGCTCCGGCGCCGTGAAGCGCAGCTCGACGATCTGGTACGCAAGGATCCCCTCACCGGCCTCGCTAACCGCCGCAACCTCGACGAGCAGCTCAAGATGCTGGGAGGCGGTGCCCGCCGTCAGCGCCAGCCGCTGAGCGTGCTGCTGATCGACCTCGACCGGTTCCGCCGCATCAACGAGACCGAGGGTCACGCCGTCGGCGATGGTGTGCTGCGAGCCGTCAGCGGCCGCATCCTTGAACGGCTGCGCGCCGAAGACGTGGTGGGTCGGTGGGGCGGTGAGGAGTTCCTGGTCGTGCTGCCTGCCACCGACCTCGAGGGCGCCTGGGTGCTCGCCGACCGCATACGGACCGCCATCGTCGACCCGATCGTGATCGGCGAGGGCAGCGAGGTGTTGGTGACTGCCAGCATCGGCTGCGCCACCGGCGACGGCACCGACGCCGAGAGCCTCGTGAGGAGGGCCGAATCGGCCCTCGAATACGCCCGCCAGAACGGTCCCAACCAGATCGGCACCGACCCCGGCCTCTGATTCCAACCGCAATTGAGGTTCGGTGTGGTGGAGGCGTCAGCGTCAGAGGTAGGTGCCCGGACGGTGCTGGCGTTCCTCGCCCGGGGGGAGGCTGCGCTGACGAAGCTCGTCGAGCTGTTGCCGAGCCGCCATCTGCTGGGCAAAGAGCGTGGCCTGGATGCCATGGAAGAGCCCCTCGAGCCAGCCGACGAGCTGGGCCTGGGCAATCCGGAGCTCAGCCTCGCTCGGAGGCGCATCGGTGAACGGCATCGCGAGCCGGTTGAGCTCGTCGCGCAGGTCTTCGGACAGCCCATCTGAGAGCTCCTTGACCGAAGTCTCATAGATCTCGGCCAGACGGCTCCGCCCCGCCTCGTCGAGGTCGGCCTGGCGAACCTCCTCCAGCAGCTGCTTGATCATCGAACCGATCCGCATCACCTTGGCGGGCTGCGCGACGGTCTCGGAGAGGCCGTCCTCTCCTTGGGGGACGACTACGAGCTCAGCCCGGTCGGAGTTGGGCGGCTGCGGAGTGTCATTGTCGGCCATGGCGCGATCCTCTCGTACTCACGCCGTGATCGCCAACAGCGGGACGCGCATCTCGGCGGACGTCAACGCGCCGTGCCGGCTCCCGAGCCGAGGCTCCGAGGGGTCCGTCGGATCCATGTAGGCGGTCGCGCCGGTCGCGATCACTGCCACGTCACCGAGTCGGGCCCGCGCCGCCTCCCCGAGCACCGGCCCGAGCCATCCATCCCCTTCGAGTTCGTCTCTCGTGCGTAGTATCGCCTCGGCGCCGTAGCGATCGACTGCGAGCCGGGTAAGCCGCTCCCCGTCCCCGGGAGCGGCGTGGAGCCACCGGAACCGTGCCTCACCGCTAACGAGAGCGCAGGCTTCGATGACCTCCTGATCAAGCGTCTCGGTTCGGCCACGCACGTCGACGTGGCCGTGATCGGCCGTGACGACCAACGCCGCGCCCGCCGGCAGGACGGCCGCGATCTCGCCCACGATGCGGTCGGCCGCGGCGAGCTCGGCGCGATAGTGTCCGCCGAGGCCGTGGGCGTGGGCGACTTTGTCCACTCCGTCGTAATAGGCGTACACCAGGGGCTCACCGGCGGTGAGGGCAGCATCGACCTCGACGGAGATGCTCGAGGGCATCCCCCACCCCCGCAGGCGACCGCCGCGTAGGTGGGCGACGGTAAAGCCGGTGCCGGCGAACTCGGCACGGGTCACCACCACGGGTTCGGTGGCCGCGAACGGTGCCTGGGGCTGCAGCTCGGCCGGTGGTACCGCGGACCTCGCATCGCCCTCGGCAGTGCGCCACCGCAAGACGTTCAGGATCGACCCCGAACCCAGATGCATCCGGTATCCGACGATCCCGTGGTGACCGGGGGCCTGGCCCAGGGTGAGCGAGGTCAGCGCGGTGGCGGTCGTCGACGGCACGACAGTCGTCACCGAGGAGCCATCCATCGCTGCGAGGTTCGGCATCAGCGGACGATGCTCAGTGAGCTGATCCCAACCCACTCCATCGAGCACGAGAAGCACGACCTGGCGGGCCCCGGCGACAGCCGGCGGCATCCACGCCGGCACACCGGCCATGCGGTCGAGTAGAGCAGGCACCACGTTCGAGAGGCACGCGCCGCCGTAGTCGGGTACCACAAGCCCTTCACCATCGAGACCCTCACCATCGAGCCCCTCACCATCGAGCATCGAGCTAGGCGAGCCTCGAGCTGCCGGGCTTGCTTTGCAGCAGAGCCTGCACGAGCGCGTCTACGTCTCCGGACTTCAGTAGCAAGGTCACGCCGAGGCGGGCCATCTCGTCTCGAACGGTTGGACCGGCGGTCGCGGTGTAGGCGACCACGCCGACGGAGGCGAACCTGTCCTGCATGACATGGATGGCCTCGATTCCTGACATCTTCGGCATGAGCAGGTCCATGACCACGCTGTCGGGATTGAGCTCGGCACAACGGTCGAGCGCCTGGGCGCCATCCGAGGCCTCGCCCACCACCTCGATCCCGTCGTACTGGTCGAGTTGTAGACGCAGCATGAGGCGCACGTCGGGCTCGTCATCGACCACGATCACGCGGAGGGCTTCGGCCGTCACAGCCAAACGGTACCGTCTGACCTGCGAGGTTCCGGCCGTCCGACCGCGCGCCGGGCCAGTCGCCCTACCATTGGAGCCGTGAAGGTGTCGACGCGCGGCGACTACGCGAGCCGCGCTCTTCTCTCGCTCGCCCTCCATCTCGGGGAGGGCCGACCGACATCGGTCCGCGACATCGCCGAGCGCACCGGCCTTCCCCAGCCGTACCTGGAACAGATCCTGCTCGCCCTGAAGGGCGCCGGCCTCGTGCGCTCCAAGCGCGGTGTGGGCGGCGGCTACGTGTTGGCTCGGGATCCGGCGGAGATCACCCTCGGGCAGATCGTGAGCGCCGTCGACGGCCCCATCGTCGTCGGCGACTTCGGCGAGCCCCACCAGGACGGCGCGTGTGACCACGAAGGCCAATGTGTGCTCCTCGCCGTCTGGGCCGACGTCGGCACCCATATGCGCCGCCACCTCGACTCGTTCACACTCGCCGACATGGTCGAGCGCGCCCTCGGAAACTCCAGAACGCCCAACTCCGGCACCCCCACGCCGAACTTGAGGCAATAACGAACGGATTCCGTTCGTTATTGCCTCAAGTTGGCGAGGAGGGAGGCGAGGTCGACCGGAAGGGGCGCTTCGAAGCTGACGCGGTCACCGGTGGCGGGGTGGTCGAAGGCGAGTCGGTGGGCGTGCAGGAAGGGGCGTGTCAACGGGAGGCCCGGCCGCGCTCCGCCGTAGCGAGCGTCGCCCGCCACAGGGTGACCGATCGCCGCCATGTGCACGCGGATCTGGTGCGTCCGCCCCGTCTCCAGCCGGCACTCGGCGAGCGTGTACGACCGGTCTCCCCGCAGACGGTCAATCACCGTGTAGCGGGTCCGGGCCTCGCGCCCTCCGGCGGCCACGGCCATCCGGGTGCGGTCACCCTCGGCCCGACCAAGGGGCGCGTCCACAAGCCCTCCCGCCGCCTCGACGTCACCCAGAACGAGGGCGAGGTAGACCCGTTCGACCGACCGCTGCTGGAGCTGGCTCGTCAACGAGGCGAAGGCAAACTCGGTGCGTGCCACCACGAGCAGGCCGGAGGTGCCGGCATCGAGGCGGTGGACGATGCCGGGACGGTGCTGATCACCGAGCCCGGCGGTTGTGACCAGGTCGGGATAGCGGCCAACGAGACCGTTCACCAGCGTGCCATCCGGCGTGCCGGCACCGGGATGTACGACCAGCCCCGCCGGCTTGTCGACGACGATGACCTGCTCGTCGTCGTGCACCACGGCGAACCCGACGTCTTGGGCCCGAGGAACCTCATCAGGCGGCGCGGGCAGGTCAACCTCGACGATGTCGCCGGTGTGCACCCGCATGCCACGCGACGTCGTGGCGCGGTCGCGAACCCGCACCTTGCCGGCCGCGACGAGGTCGGCGACCTCGGCACGCGACCGTCCGGTCGCGAACGCGACGACGCGGTCGAGACGTTCGCCGTCGAGGGCGGCCGGTACCTCCACCTGGGTGCCGGACCCAGTCACTGCTCGTGCCGGCGTCCACCCGTCACGAGCAGGAGCACAGCTCCGCACGTGATCGCCATGTCCGCGACGTTGAAGATCGGCCACCACTGGAGGTCGATGAAGTCGATCACCGCGCCACCGTGGTCGCGGAGAAGGCGATCTACGAGGTTTCCTACCGCGCCACCCACCACCAAGCCGAGCGCGACGGCCATCCCGGGGCCGGTGACACTGCGCATCGCGAAGAGCAGGACTACGAGAAGCACGACGCCGGCCGCGATGAACAGAGGCGCTCTGCCCTGGCCGAAGCCGAAGGCGCCTCCGTCGTTGAAGTGAAGATTCAGCCTGAGCGTCCACCACAGCTCGATAGTGCGGTGGCTGAGGTGCTCCAGGGCGAGCGCCTTCGTTGCCTGGTCAGCCGCAAGGATCAGCGCCGCCACCCCGCCGAGCAGGGGAAAAGGCCTCCGGTCGACCGGCGGGCTCGAGGTCTCTGGCGAGCCCGGATCGGTGATGGGACCTCGCGCCGTCGCTACCGGCGGGCGGACAGCCCGCCGCTCTTGCACTGAACGCACAAGGACGCGTGCGGGAGGGCTCGCAGCCGCGCCTTCATGATCGGCTGATGGCACCGCTCGCACACACCGTAAGTGCCGGCAGTGATCTTCTCGAGGGCTCGGTCGATGTCATCGATCGCAGACCGGGCCTGGGCCGACATGGCCAGGTCACGCTCGCGTTCGATGCTCATGGCGTCACCTTCCCCGCCAGTCTCCTCGTCGAACTGGCTGTCGCCGGGGCCCATGTCGGCTGCGAGCTGCTCGGCTTCCTCCCGAAATGCCTCCGCCTGGCGCTCGTACTCGGCCCGTTCGGTGATGAGCACCTCGCGCTGCTCGGACAGGAACTTCGCATCGTGGGCACGAGCGGCCTTCGGCGCCGCCTTCACTGCCTTCGACTTAGACGTCTTGGTTGCCCCCTTGGCGGCCGCCTTGTTGGCGGCCGACTTCTTGGCGACCTTCTTCGCGGTGGTCTTCTTGGCTGCCGACTTCTTGGTCGCGGACTTGACGACCGACTTCTTGGCGGCCTTCTTCTTCGCGGGCGACTTCCTGGCAGCAGACTTCTTGACGGCAGACTTCTTCACGGCAGACTTCTTCACGGCAACCTTCTTCGCGGGTGTCTTCTTCGCGGGTGACTTCTTCGCGGTTGACTTCTTCGTCGACGTCCTCTTCGAAGGCGCCTTCTTGGCCGACTTCTTACTGGTGGCCTTGGAAGCTTTCGGCATCACACATCCTGTATAGGAGCGGGTGAGGATAGCACGGGGACGCCCCAAGTCGGGTCGCCCCGCGAACGTGCCGGGGACGGGCGCGCCCGGGCGTCAGTGGCCCCGGAGCCGTCGCGGCGCCGCCTGCCGATCGGGTGAGGCGCCGTCGAGGGCTCCTTGGAGCAAGCGACGGAACTCCTCGCCTTCGAGACCCGAGACCTGGAACTGCTTGGAACGGTTCGTCGCGCCGCCCGTGAGCACGACCTGGGCTGCCTTGAGCCCGAACAACTCCGCGAGGTACTTCACGAGGGCGTCGTTGGCTCGTCCCCCTTCCGGCGGGGCGCCGACCCGCACCTTGAGGGCGTCACCGTGGCGTCCGGACACGGCGGTACGACCCGCACCCGGTTGAGCGTGCACGCGCAGGATGGGCGTGCCGTCGTCGTTTATGTCGAACAGGTCCTCTACCACCGGCGTTTACTGTAGGTGCATGGCCACGCCCCTCGGCGCGAACGCCGCCAAGCCCTACCCCGATGTGCCGCAGCAGGCCGACTTCCCGCGTATCGAAGGCCAAATCCTCGAGTTCTGGCAGAAGGACGGGACCTTCGTCGCCTCGGTCGAGTCGAGGGATCCGGGCGCGGGCGGCGCGAACACCTATGTCTTCTACGACGGTCCGCCGTTCGCAAATGGCCTGCCGCACTACGGGCACCTCGTCACGGGCTTCGTCAAGGACGCCATCCCCCGCTACCAGACGATGCGAGGTCGGCGGGTGGAACGTCGATTCGGCTGGGACTGTCACGGACTCCCAGCCGAGATGGAGACGGAGAAAGAGCTCGGCATCTCCGGCCACGTTGCGATCGAGGCCTACGGCGTGGAGCGCTTCAACCGGGCGTGTCAGCTGTCGGTCCTCCAGTACACGGAGGGCTGGGAGCGTTACGTCACCCGTCAGGCCAGGTGGGTCGACTTCCAGAACGACTACAAGACCCTCGACCTCTCCTACATGGAAACCGTGCTGTGGGTGTTCAAACAGCTTTGGGACAAGGGCCTCGTCTATGAGGGTTACCGCGTCCTTCCCTACTGCTGGGAGTGCGAGACGCCCCTGTCCAACTTCGAGACCCGGCTCGACGACGCCTACCGCGAGAGACAGGACCGCACTGTCACCGTGCTCTTCGAGTTGGAAACGGGCGAGAAGGTCCTGGTCTGGACTACGACGCCCTGGACTCTCCCCTCGAACCTCGCCCTCGCTGTCGGCCCCGACATCGACTACGCCGTATACGAAGAGGACGGAAACCGCTACCTCATCGGGGCCTCGGCCGCCGCGAACTACGAGCGGGAACTCGCGGAAGCGACGTTGGTGGAAACACGCAAGGGCAGCGACCTCGTCGGCGTCGCCTACCGCCCCCTCTTCCCGTACTTCTCCGACCACCCCAACGCCTTCCGAGTCCTGGGGGCCGACTTCGTCAGCACCGACGAGGGCACTGGCGTGGTCCACATCGCGCCCGGCTTCGGCGAGGACGACCAGGTGCTCTCCGAACAGCACGGCATCGCAGTGGTGTGCCCCGTCGACGAACGCGGCCGCTTCACCTCCGAGGTTGCTGACTACGAGGGCCAGCAGGTCTTCGAGGCCAACCCGGTCATCATCCGTGACCTGAAGGCCAAAGGTGCCCTAGTCCGCGATGAGACCTACGTGCATGCCTATCCGCACTGCTGGCGCACCGACACGCCCCTCATCTACCGCGCGGTGAGCAGCTGGTTCATAGAGGTCACCCGCATCAAGAAGCGCGCTCTAGAGCTCAATAAGGAGATCAACTGGGTTCCGGAGCACGTGCGCGACGGCGCGTTCGGCTCATGGCTGGAGAACGCCCACGACTGGTCGATCAGTCGCAACCGGTTCTGGGGCTCGCCGATACCGGTCTGGAAGAGCGACGACCCGCGGTATCCCCGGATCGACGTGTACGGCAGCCTCGACGAGCTCGAGCGCGACTTCGGTGTACGGCCCGACAATCTCCACCGCCCGGCAATCGACGAGCTCACGCGTCCCAATCCCGACGATCCGAGCGGCCAGTCGACGATGCGCCGGGTCGAGGAGGTACTCGACTGCTGGTTCGAATCGGGCTCGATGCCATACGCCCAGGTGCACTACCCGTTCGAGAACCGCGAGTGGTTCGAGAACCATTTCCCGGCAGACTTCATCGTCGAGTACATCGGTCAGACCCGGTCGTGGTTCTACAACCTGCACGTCCTGTCAACCGCGCTGTTCGACAGCATCCCGTTCCGAAACTGCGTGGTGCACGGCGTCGTTCTCGGTGACGACGGCCGCAAGGCGTCGAAGAGCCTCCGCAACTACCCGGACCCGTTCGAGGTGTTCGACACGTACGGCGCCGACGCCATGCGGTGGGCGCTGCTGTCGTCAGCCGTGCTGCGGGGCGGCGACCTCATCGTGAGTCGCCAGAACATGGCCGAGGCGGTGCGGGGCACGCTCAACCCGATCTGGAACACGTGGCACTTCTTCAGCCTCTATGCCAACGCAGACGACTACCGCGCCCGCTTTCGGCTCGACGCCACCGGCCCGCTCGACCGCTACATCCTGGCCAAGACGCGCAGCCTCATCGACGACGTCACGGCACTGCTCGACTCCTACGAGATCGCGGCGGCGTGTAGCGCGATCGAGTCGTACCTCGACGCCCTCACCAACTGGTACATCCGCCGGAGCCGTGATCGGTTCTGGGACTCAGACCGTGATGCGTTCGACACCCTCTACACCGTCCTGTGCCTCCTGTGCCGCATAGCCGCGCCCCTATTGCCGCTCGTGACCGAGTCGATCTACCGCGACCTCACGGGTGAACGCAGCGTTCACCTCACCGACTGGCCCGATGCAACCGACCTGCCGGACAACCCGACGCTGGTCGAAGGCATGGATCTGGCGCGGGACGTCTGCTCGGCCGCTCACTCGGTGCGCCGCACGCTCGGCCTGAGGGTTCGGCTACCGCTACCGAGCTTGACGGTGGCGTCTCCGTCGGCATCACGACTCGAGCCCTTCGTCGAGCTGGTGCGTGACGAGGTGAACGTCAAGGAGGTCCGGCTGACCACTGAGGTCGCGGCTACCGGCGACGAGGTCCTCCAGCTCGTGCCCGCTGTGCTCGGACCACGGATAGGCGCCGACGTCCAGAAGCTGATCAAGGCGGTCCGCGCCGGAAACTGGGAACAACGGCCAGACGGTGCGGTGGCAGTCGGAGGCCGCGTGCTTGAGGACGACGAGTTCACGCTGCGGCTGTCTCCACGTGATCCCGACTCGGGTAGGCCGCTACCGGACAATGCCGGCATCGTCGCCGTCGACGTCACCGTAACCCCGGAGCTCGAGGCCGAGGGCGTGGCCCGCGACATCGTGCGCCTCGCGAACGAGGCGCGTCGGGCGGCGAGCTTGCACGTGTCCGATCGCATCCGACTCGTGCTCGAAGTGCCCGACGACGTGCAAGCCGCCGTCGAACGGCACCGCGAGTGGGTCGCGGCCGAAACCCTCGCTACCGAAGTGCTGTTCGCCGACCTGTCGACGGGACACCGCGGCGAGCTCCCCGACGGCCGTGCCGTGGTGATCGGAGTCGCCCGAAGCTGATCTACAGCTTCATCAACCCCTCTTCTTGGCGGCCGCTTTCTTCTTCGTAGCAGACGCCTTCTTCTTGGTCGCGGGCGCCCGCTTCTTGGCCGCGGCCTTCTTCTTGGTTGCAGTCGTCTTCTTCTTGGCCGCGGCCTTCTTCTTGGTAGCAGGCGCCTTCTTCTTGGTCGCGGGCGCCCGCTTCCTGGCCGCGGCCTTCTTCTTGGCGGCAGGCGCCCGCTTCTTGGCAGCCTTCTTCTTGGCGGCCTTCTTGGGGGCGGGCGCAACGCCTTCTAGCTCATCGAGGCGCTCGTCGATCCGATCCAGGACCGACGCTCGATTCTTCCCAGTCTCTTCCCGCTCCGCCACGATGTCGAGTTCCTCGGCGTCGAGCGAGGTGAGCTGCGGGAGTATCTCTGCGACCGACAACTCGTCGTAGTCGGGGATCGGAAAGTCCGCCGCGTCGGCGGCGGCGGAAGGCACCACGCGCTCGTCGCCGGCGGCCTCCTCGGCCTCTATGTCTTCCTGCTCCAACTCGTCGAGCAACTCATCGATGCGGTTGAGGATGCTGCTGCGATTCTTGGTCGTCTCCTCGCGTTCGGCGACCGTGTCGAGCTCGTCCGCGTTGAGGTTGTCGAGTTGAGGGAGAATCTCCGCCACGGTGAGGTCGTCGTACCCGTGGATCGGGAAGGCGCGGCCGGACGGGGCCGGCGCCGGCCCGGACGCAGGAGCTCCCGCCGCGGCGACTCCGGCCGGTTGGCGCGCCGGCTCTGGCCGCGGCGCGGCCGCGGGCTCGCTAGCGGGTGCCGGTGCGGGCGCGACCTCGCGGGTCCTCCGGCTGATCTGTGACAGCACGACAAGCACCGCCGCGGCGAGAAAGCTCGAACCGATCGAGACGTAGATGAGCGGCAGGCTGTTGCTGAATATACCGATCAACAAAGTCACGGCAGCGACCAGCACAAGGCCAATAGTTATGAGCAGGAGCACGACAGCTTCACCATCCTGGAGCCGGGTGTCGGCGCATCCTAAACCACAGCTTCCCGAGGGAGGAAGATCTCGTCAGGCTCGGCGACGGCGACGGCGGATACCGCCGAACCGGCGGGCCCCTTCGCTGTCGTCCTCGTCGAAGAAGGCACGGGCGCGCGCATCGGGAGGAGGCAGCTCATCGTCCTCTGTCGGATCGGTGCCGTCGGGCGCGTCCATCACACGCTGGAGCTCGCTCAAGAACACTGCGGCGGTGTCGGGACCGGCTCCATT
>CAZWDB010000097.1:0-16685 GCA_964632885.1 uncultured Acidimicrobiales bacterium
GCGACGACTTCGAGGGCCACCACGGCTTCGAGGCCGCCGACCTCACCGATGCCCTTTCAGCCGCGGGCTTCGACCATGTCCGGATCGAGCGCTGCGGCCAGTTGACCCGCCACGACCGCACCTATCCGCTGTTCCTCGCGACCGCGACCGCCGCGATCACCTCCGCGTCGTAGGGGCGAGTCCTTGACGATTCCGACCGGCGCGGACGACCTCACCCCCGAGTGGCTCACCGCGGCGATGGGCTGTCCAGGCGCCGTCACCGCAGTCACCAAGACGCCGGTGGGCACCGGACAGATCGCCGACAGCATCCGCTGCGGGCTCACGTGGGACCCTCCCGAAGCCGGGCCGGCGAGCGTCGTGACGAAGGTGACGTCGTCCTCGGAAGTGAGCCGCAACGCGGCCGCGAGGACGCGCAACTACGAAGTCGAGGTGGGCTTCTACCGCGACCTCGCTTCGTCCATCCCGGTGCACGCGCCCCGCTGTTACTGGGCGGGACACGATCCGTCGACCAACGGCTGTGCCATCGTGCTCGACGACATGCGGCCCGCGGTCCAGGGCGACCAGATGGCGGGCTGCACTGTCGACGAGGCCGCGCTCGCCTTGGACGAGGCCGCGCTCTTGCACGGCGCGCGCTGGGGAGACCGGTCGCTTGCCGACCTACCGTGGCTGAGCGCGGGCCTCGGGACGTCACCGCGCATGGCGCCGCTGATCGAGAGCCTGGCCGCCGGCTACATCGACCGCTATGGCGATCGTCTGTCAGCAGAAGCGGTCGAGCTCGCCGGCCGTTACCACGCCGCGCTCGCGGCGTCGACGCCGCACGAGGGGCCGGAGACGCTCGTTCACAACGACTTCCGAGTCGACAACCTTCTCTTCGGCGGACCGCGTGTGTGCGTACTCGACTGGCAGACGGTGTCGTTCGGACCGGGCATCCTCGACGTGTCGTACTTCCTCGGCGGAAGCCTCCTACCTGATGCGCGGCGCGCGGCCCAAGGAGAGCTCGTGCGCGGCTACCACGAGCGCCTGCGAGCCACCAGTGTCGACATCTCGTGGGATGACTGCTGGCACCAGTACCGGCGGCACGCTTTCGCGGGTCTCACCATGGCGATCATCGCCTCCGCGATGGTGGTCCGCACCGACCGCGGCGACGACATGTTCATCGCCATGGGCGAGCGCGCCGCCCTCCACGCGATCGACATGGAAACCGAGTCCCTCCTCGCATCCGGCGGCTGAGCGCCGCGTCGCTAGGCGTGGCGACGTTCGTTCTGGCCGCGAGATCCCGCCGGATCCGGCGGGATCTCGCGGCCAGAACGAGGGTCGGGAGGTCAGGCGTCGACCGGCTGGGCCATCGCCCACTCGGCCGCTGATGCCGCGAGGTGACCGATCGCACGGCCGCCCCACATCTCGGCAGCCGCGTCGCGCTGGGCCGGGTCGGTACCGGTGACCGTCAGGATCACCCGTGCCCCGTGGCCAGTGCCGTCGGCGAACTCGACGCGTACGTGATCTCCAGGACCGCCCTCGGGGGAGGTGTCGAACGCGAGCACCCTGTGAAGGGCCACCTCCGTCATGGTGCCGACGACGACTTCAGGGTTCATATACGGGGTGAGAGGCTCACCTACGCCCGGCGCGCCGCGTTGTTCGCCGGTGTCGCGGTCCTTGCCGAACCACAGGTCCCATGCGACCTTCGCGGGACAGGTGAGCTGCCTCTCGACGCGGACCGTCCAGCCACCGCCAGACTCGGTCACCTCGGGGCGGTCGAGCCCGAACTCGCCGACGAGTGCCTCGTGCCGCGCGATGCCTCGGCTCGGCGGAGGTAGCGCTTCGCCGGCAAGAACACTTCGCAGTCCGGCGAGGCACTGGTCCCAGCCGGTGGCGAAGCTGGCCGCGCCGAAGCGGTCGTCGAAGGTGTGGGTGAGTGTGAAGGTCGTACCCTGGTCGGTCGCGACGAGATCGAACGTCAACCGGTCGGCCCCCCAGGTGAAGGTGAGGCGTCGCGGCGGGTCGACCGTCTCGATCGCTCCTGACGCGGCGTCTCCTTCGAACGCCACGAAGCGGATCTCGCCGCCAGCCCTCAGATCGACGTGGACCGAACTCGGGAACCATTGCCCGAGGTGCTCGGGCATAGTGACAGCCCGCCATACCTTCTCGATCGGATGCGGATACTCCCGTTCCACGCGGACGGCGGGCCTGCCGTCGACGGTGAGAAATTCGTCAGCGCCCATCGTTGTCTCCTTCGTCATCGGGCATCGTGTCGAGGTGAGTGCCGAGCCGGTCGAGGCGGGACTCCCACATCCAGCGGTAGGGCGCGAGCCAGTCGTCGACCTCGGCGAGCGGGTCCACGCGTAGGCCATACCAGCGGCGGGGTCCATCCACTCGGACCGTGACGAGTCCCGCGTCGCGCAGAACTCGCAAGTGCTTCGACGCGAGCGGCTGGCTCAGGCGGAGTGCAACGGCGAGCTCGCCGACGAGCCACTCGCCATCTCGCAGCCGATCGAGGATCGCGCGCCGTATCGGCTGGGCAAGCACCTCGAACGTCGTGGCCACCCTCGCAGTATGTCACTAGTGGCATATAACTCGCAAGGCATGGCTGGCTCTCGCATCCGAGGCAACGTTCGTTCTGGCCGCGAGATCCCGCCAGATCCGGCGGGATCTCGCGGCCAGAACGAGGGTCGGGAGGTCGGGAGGGTTAGAGGTAGCCGCGGTCTCGGTAGTAGCGCTCGGCCGCGGGATGCAGCGGTACGCCGTGGGTGACGGCCACGGTCGCGGGGTCGTATGAGAACGGGATGTGGGTGGCGCGGAACGCGTCCCGGTTGGCGTCGAAGGCCTCGACGATCATGGCGACCACATCGTCGGGCGTGTCCTCGCGCGCGTAGTACGCCTGCGGCAGTCGCGCCACCGTCGCCACCTCGCGCGCGCCGCGCACGAGGTGGCGGGGCAGCACGGCAGGCTTGCCGCCGACAGTCGCGCAGATCTCCTCGATGGCGGCGTCGGGCAGGGGGAGGAAGCGGAGGTCGTGGAACACCGAGGCCTCCCACCAGTGCCGGACCTCCGGCGTGTAGCCCGCGTAGATCGTGTCGACGATGGCGTCGAAGTGGCCGTCCCGGGCCCAGGCCAGCACGTCGCGGCCAGGGGTAAACCCGTGGAACGTGGCGCCCGCCTCCCGCAGCTCGTCGAGGTCGATCCCGTGGTGGCGGAAGAGGATCTCGAAAATCGGACCTCGGCCCGTCTTGAGGCGAGGCGGTCGCCCCAACCCGGTGGGGTCGGTGAGCCCGGTGATGTCGCGCAGGTCGGTCAGGCCGGACGCGGCGGGCACCGCGACCCCGATCCACGACGGATGGTTGATGGCCGCGATCACCCGCAGGTTGTCGCGAGCGCCCTCGTCGCCGAACTCGAGCTCGCCGCGGAACGAGGCCCGGATACGCGCCAGGTGGGTAGCGCCGAAGTCGGCCCGCCCGTCGCCGACGAAGCGGGTGTTGTCGAGCCCGAACGACTCCGACTCGATCTGCAGCTCGAATCCGAGCGGGCCGAGGATGCCGGCCGCGACCTGGGCGAGCGTCCCCCACGGCGTGCCCATCCCAGGCGGGCCGGCGCCGGCGAACACCGGCGTGCGTGCCACCCAACGGTCGGCGCTCGCCGGGCTCACAGGATCGCTCCTTCCCACAGCCGGCGCTCCTCCGCATCCGGATCGACGAGCACCCTGCAGGTCGAGTCGAACGACATGAGTGCGGGCGCCTCCGCGTCGAACGACGGCCACGGCGGCAGGTCCCCGCCGTTGGGATCACCGGTGGCGGCGAAGCGCACGAACGCGCCGTGGTAGGCGGTCGCCACTGTCGCGGCGTCGTCCGGCAGCGGCTCGCCGTCGCCGACGACATCGCCCCGCCGCTCGTCAAGCATGTCGAACGCGAACGCGGTGTCGAGCCAGTGGTAGGAGCGGAGGATTCCATCGCGCACCGGTGACGGCCACGAGAAGCGGTACATCCACACCCGCTCGTTGTACGGGCGCTGCCCAGCGGCGAGGCGGTGGGAGAGGATCCGGAAGTGGTCGGTCGAGATGGCGGCGAGCACGTCCATCTCGCTCGCGTCGGGGCGGTTGGCGGCGTAGACCTTCACCACGTCGTCGACGGTGAGGCCGGTGCCGTCGAACCACGAGGCGATGTCGGACCGCACCCGCTCGGGGTCGGCCCGGTTAGCAGAGAAGCTCGGACCACCCTCACCCGGGAACATCGTGTAGCGAGCCTCGTCCGCGCTGTTGCCAGTCATGACGTCGACGCTGGCGGCCGCGCCCGACGCGAACACCTTGGCCGGGTCGTCGGGGAGCACCGTCCCGTCGATGACCACAAGGCCACCGATGCCCGCCTTCCTCGCCGCTTGGTTGACACGGTCGAGGGCGAGCGCACCGAGTGCGTCCCAGTCACCCGGACGCACGCCGACGTCGTCGAGGAACCGGCGCACGCGGGGTGCGGTGTCGGCCGCGGGACCGGGCCGCGAACGGGGCAACGACATCGGGATGGCGCGGTGCATCAGTCCCCTCGAGCGCGGGCTCGCCGCGAGCGAAGCGGTGAACCGTCCGCCGTGGGACTCGCCGAACACAGTGACGTTGTCGGGGTCTCCCCCGAACGCGGCGATGTTGTCGCGGATCCATTCGAGCTCGGCGAGCTGGTCGAGCAGCGAAAGGTTGCCGGAGCCTTCGAGCCCGTCGACGAGGTCGTCCTGGTACAGGCCGGCGAGGGCGCCCATGCGGTAGGTGCCGGTGACGAGCACGGTCCCGTCGCGGGCGAACGCCTCACCGTGGAAGCCCCGCGGTGTCGCCACCCACAGCAGCACCGGCCGCTTCCCGTCGTCGAGGGCGGGCGTCCAGACGTTGAGGTAGAGGATGTCCTCGGGATCCTGCCGGTCGCGGCCGGCGCCCCGGTCGCGGACGCCGTCCCACGGCTCGACCGGCGCGGGCGGGCGGAACCGCCGCGGCCCCACGGGCGGCGCCGCGTACGGGATTCCCCGGAAGGAGATGGCGTGGGTGTCCTGCCGCCCCCGAACCTTCCCTCCGGTCGTGGTGACCACCAGCTCACTCGCGTCCGTCATGACGCGCACGCTAGGTCGAGGGGGCCCTTCCGCTCGCGCACGAGTGTGCTCGGAGCGGTGTGATTTGTGGCCGGAACGGCCAGATCACCCCGACGCGAGCTCGTAAGCCTCGACGACGAGCGCGCCGATGCCGTTGTCGACATCAGCTGGTGAGGCGACGTTGGCCACGTGGTAGTAGCGGCCGCTGTAGGGGGTGACCTTGCGCACGATCGTCGGATGGTTGACTCGCCGGGCAAGAGAGAACGACACCGCCACCCAGCGCTGCATGGGACGTAGTTCGGCGAACTTGCGCGGGTTCTTCAGGAAGATGCCGACCGAGACCGGCTCGATGTGCACCGGCCCCACTCCCTTGAGGTGGCGCATCACCGCGTCGAAGACGGGCCGCTCGTGCGCGGGTCCAGTAGCGAAGTAGTCGTCGAGGGTCATGGCCGGCGCGCACGAGTGGCCCTGGCTCGCCCGAGCAAAGCGGCGTCCGCACTCAGGGCAGTCCCAACCACCGGTCACCTTCGCCATGCGGGCGACCATAGCTCCCAACGGAATGGTGCGACGCTGGCACCGCGGGGCATTCTTTGGGCCACCTACCACCCGACACTGGGGGACCGACATGAGTGCTGACGGCACCTGGAACTGCACGATCGACACGCCGATGGGCGCCCAGCAGGTGACGCTCACACTCGTCACCAACGGCACCGAGCTCACCGGCAAGCTGGCGGGCCAGCAAGGTGAGATGGAGATCACCAGCGGCACCGCCGACGGCAACAACCTGGCATGGACGGTCTCGATGAAAGAGCCGATGCCGATGGACATCGAGACGACCGCCACCGTCGAAGGCGACACCCTCACGGGCGAGTCGAAGCTCGGCAGCTTCGGAACCGCCAAGCTCACCGGCACCCGCGCCTGAGCCGGTAGCCCAACAGCTCAAATAGGCACTGCCCTGTCAGAAGTAGACCTGGTCGGTGTAGATACCGCGCTCAGCCGCTCCCTCGGGCTCCGATGCGAACGGCACGACGGCGTCGTAGCGCTCGATCCCGTCGGCGAGCGACGTCAACAGCGCGGCGCCGCGGGACGCGTCGCTGCTGAAGATCGACAGGTGGTCGTAGCCGAGCGCGGCGGCCCGCGCGCAGGCATGCCTGAGAAGCCGTTCGAACGCGTCCTCGGCCCCGGCTGCGAACCCGTAGTCGAGCACCAGCGCGCGGCGGCTGGTGGTGGCGACACCGTCAGCGGTCCGGATGCGGGTCTCGGGCGAGTGCCACACGCCGAGTACCGCATCGTCGGAGACGAGAACGTTGCCCCACGAGTACAGATCCGGCGCCCGCTCCATCCGAAACGCGAACGCCGTCGCGGTGTACGGATAGAACAGTTCTTCGCGGGCATGGCAGGCGTTGACGACCTCGGTGATGTGGTCGACGTCGCCAGCACCCGCAACCCGGGCCGCGTCGTCGTAACGCGCGAGCGCGGCACACGGCAGCGTGACCCGGAAGGGCTGGGCATGCCACGGCGGCACCGAGTAGAGCCGCTTCATGGCGTCGTTCTCGACGTTGACGTAGGCGATCCCCGTCTGCCGGGTCGGCATCGGTTGGTCGGCGGGACGCTGTGCCCCGCCCTCGGTTACCCCGGCGGGCGACTCGCCCCGCGCGATTGCGTCGGACCTGCCCTTGCCGGCGGCGAGCATCTGGCCCTGCATCATGCTCCAGAGGCCGAGCCCCGAGTACTCCGGGAGGACGCGGGTGTGCAGCACCTGCGAGAGGCTGATGTACTCGCCGCCGAAGTACGCAGGGCGGGCGGTGGCGCACTGGACAGCGACCACCTTGTCGTGGTCGGTCGCAACGAGCGCGATCCACTCCTGCATGAGGCGGCAGGCAACGAAGTAGTCGTCGCCGGGATCGATGATGACATCGGCATTCCGCAGGACGATCGCGGTGCGGCGGGAGATCTCCACCAGCGCCTCGTTGTCGTCAGGCGTGACGAACCGGATCTCCATACCCGGCGGCAGGGTGCGCTGTAGCCCAAGGTGGGTGAGACGGTGCGGCGCGCTGTCCTCGATCCGGCAGTGCAGCAGCCAGTAGCGGCCCTTGCCATCCTTGACGGGCAACACGACTGCCCCGTCGCTCTCGGCGCCGTCCGCACGGTCCGCACCGTCCGCACCGTCCGTATCGGGCGACACCAGCTCCACGCCCGCAAGCGTCGCCGCCATGCGGTCGAGTTGCACGCGCGCGTCGTCCATTGAAACCGCGGCCGCCAAGTCCTCGTCGCTCGCCGTGATGCCGCCGGCCAGCTGGTTCAGTAACCACTTCACTCGAGCCTCGCTCATCGGCGTCGCACCCTACGGAGTCACGTAGCCGGGCGCCTCTGAGTTTCTAACTACGACCTGACGCCCAGGATCAGGCCGCGTCCGAACAGCCCATAGTCGTCGACAGTGACGGCCAGCCCGACCGACTCGATCGCCTCGACGTACTGGTCGAACGCGAAGAGCCGGAGCGCGTGGCGCTCGTGATAGGCGCGGGTGCCCTCGTCGTCCGCGATCAGGTAGTCGAAGTCGAGGATCGAGATATCGCGCCATCGGCCGGACCGGGAGATACGGGCGGCCTTCACGTCGGGGAGGTCGACGCTGAGGACGGCGAGATGGCCGACGTCCCACTCTGACGCCTCGTACCACGGCTCCACCGCGAGCACCCCACCCGGTCCGACGTGGCGCGCCATGGTCTGCACGCTCCGGCGCAAGCCGGCGAGCGTCAGGTTGTAGGCGACGGAAGAGAACAGACAGGTGACGAGGTCGAACCGGCGGTTGAGAGCGAACCGTTGCATGTCGGCTCGCAGCAGGGGGACGGTCGGACAGCGCGACGCCGCAACGCGCAGCATCCCGTCAGCGATGTCGACCCCGACGCAGTCCCGCGTGCTGGCGCCAGCGAACACTTCGAGGTGACGGCCCGTTCCGCATGCCACGTCGAGCACGCTCTTCGGACGGCGACCCGACACCTCCCGCGCCAGTTGGAGGACGCGCTGGGCCTCCCAGCGGTAGTCCTTGTCGAGCGCGTCGTAGAAATGGTCGTACAGGTCGGCCGTCGCTCGGAACATCGCTGATCCGTTGCACCCTACGCCGCCCGAACTACGTAGGCTGTCGCCGCAATGGGGGAGCTCTCGGGCCAGACGGTGCTCATCACCGGCGCCGCCAACGGCATCGGACGTGCCCTCGCGGAAGGCTTCCTCGCCGACGGTGCGCGTGTCGTCGCGGTCGATGTGGACGCCGACGCCCTCGCATCCCTCGCCGAGCGCGGGGCGGTCACGGTGACCGCTGACGTCGCCGATCCCGCCGACGCGGATCGCATCGTCGCCGCCTGCACCGCCGGCGACGGCCGGGACGGCGGAGACGGCCGCCTCGATGTGCTCGTCAACAATGCCGGTGTCGCCCTCCAACGTCGCATCGAGGACAACGAGCCGGGCGAGTTCGAGCGCGTGCTGGCCGTCAACCTGTTCGGGCCGTTCCATCTGCTGCGCGCCGCGCTGCCAGTGATGCGTCGCCAGGAGCATGGCCGCGTCATCAACCTCGTGTCCCGGAACGCCGAGTTCACGCCGGCCGGCCTGGTCGGCTACAACACCTCGAAGGCGGCGTTGTGGGCGCTCACCCGCACGGCGGCACGCGAGACCGAGGGAACCGACATCCTCGTCAACGCGCTCATCCCGGGGCCCACGCTCACTGACATGAACCCACGGGGCACGCAGACACCCGATGCGGTCTACCCGACGGCGAAGATGCTGGCCACCCTCGACGCGGGCGGGCCGAGCGGCAAGTGCTTCTGGGATGAGGAGGAGTACCGCATGTACCAGCGCGAGAAACGCGTGGTCCAGACGTGAACGACCTCGACCGTCTGATGATCGAGCGCGCGTGCGAAGGGCTGATCGTCGCCTACTCCCACCTCATCGACTTCGGCGAGGCGGGGAGAGTCGGCGAGCTCTTCTCCGACGACGGCGTGTGGCAGTCACCCGAAAGTCGCTTTGCCGGTCGAGCGGCGATCGACAACGCCTTCTCCCAGCGTCAGGCGAACACTGGCCGGCGGTCGCGGCATGTCTGCACCAACGTCGCCATCGACGTGCTGTCCGACGACGAGGCCAAGGGTGTCTGCTACTTCACGCTGTGGCGCGCCGACAACGTCGAAGGCGAGGTGGCCCGCGTGAGCCGTGCAGAGATGGTGGGCGAGTACCGAGACACCTTCGTCCGCACGCCGGCGGGTTGGCGCATCCGGGAGCGCGTAACGACCGTCGGCTTCATGGTGCGGTAGCTGGACGATGCGACGGTGGTTGGCAACCCTTCTCGCACTGGCGGCCGGCGCCGCGCTGATGCCGGCTGTTCTCAGCCCGGCGACGGCGACGGCGACCGCGTCCGCGTCTGAGCACGACGAGGACGTCCTCGTCTTCGGCGATGCCGGCTTCCACGGCTCGCCTGCGGACGTCGAGCTCAGCCGGCCCATCGTCGGGATGGCGGTGACGCCGACCGAGGCCGGCTACTGGCTTGTGGCGAGCGACGGCGGCATCTTCAGCTACGGCGACGCCGGGTTCGAAGGGAGCGCCGGAGCGATCGAGCTCAACTCGCCGATCGTGGGGATTGCCCCGACCGCCACGGGCGAGGGCTACTGGTTGGTGGCCACCGACGGCGGCATCTTCAGCTACGGCGACGCGCGCTTCCACGGCAGCGCAGGCGCGATCGACCTCAACTCCCCCATCGTCGCAGTGGGGGTCACGCCCACCGGGGCCGGCTACTGGCTCGCAGCCGCCGACGGCGGCATCTTCAGCTACGGCGATGCGCGCTTCTTCGGAAGCGCAGGCGCGATCGACCTCAACTCGCCGATCGTCGGGATGGCGGCCACGCCCACCGGTGCCGGCTACTGGTTGACGGCGAGCGACGGCGGCATCTTCAGCTACGGCGACGCCGCCTTCCACGGCAGCGCGGGCGCGGTCGACCTGAGCGAGCCCATCGCCGGCATGGCGGCGACACCGACCGGTGACGGTTACTGGCTCCTCGCGGCCGACGGCGGGGTCTTCGCTTACGGCGAGGCCGCCTTCCACGGCAGCGGGGGCGATCTCGATCTGGGCGACCGCCGCGCCGAGGCGATCGTCGCCACGTCGACAGGCGAGGGCTACTGGATCGCCCTCGGTGACGGCAAGCAGCTCCCGCGCGGTGGCCACCGGCTCTTCCCCACCTACCGCACCGTCCTCTTCTATGGGCGGCCCGGCGATCCGCGCCTCGGCACGCTCGGCGCCGGCACGCCCGACGAGGTGGCCGGCCGCCTCGAGGGCCAGGCCGCGCCCTACGGCGACTACGGCCGTCCGCTTCAACCGGGCTTCGAGGTGATCGCCAGCCTGGCGACCGCCGCCGCCGGAGCCGACGGCGACTACAGCAGCCCTATCGACCACGGCACCCTCGACATCTGGCTCGCCGCCGCCCGCCGCCACCGGCTGCTTCTCATCCTCGACATCCAGCCGGGGCGAGCCGATTTCCTCGACGAGGTACGCCGCTACGAGCGCTTCCTAATCGAGCCCGAAGTCGGCGTGGCGCTCGACCCGGAGTGGAGCGTCCGCGCCCCCGAACGGCCTGGCGGCGGAACCATCGGCTCGACCGACGGCGCCACCGTCAACCGGGTGGCCGACTACCTCGCCGGACTTGTCCAGGCCCACAACCTGCCGGAGAAGCTCCTGATCGTCCACCAGTTCACCCATGGCATGGTCCGCGACCGCCACCTCATCCGCGACCGGCCCGAGCTGGCCATCACGTTCCACGCCGACGGCTTTGGCGGCCAGGCCGCCAAGCGCAGCAAGTACGACGCCCTCCACGGCGAGCCGCCGTTCGAGAGCGGCATCAAGGTCTTCTACCGGCAGGACTCGCCCGTCTTCACGCCTGCCGAGGTCATGGGCCTCAGCCCCCGCCCCGACCTCGTCACCTACCAGTAGGCGGCACAGCCCGTTCTGGCCGCGAGATCCCGCCGGATCCGGCGGGATCTCGGTGCCAGAACGGGCTGTGCAGGCTTCGTGACAGAAATTCCCGGGCGCGTGCCGGCCGGGCGTGGTTCACTCGGACGGTTCGAGAAGCCGACGACGAGGAGATGACATGACAGCTCCATTCATGCCCGTGCAGATAGCGACGAGCGTGAAGGAGCCACATGCAAACCTTGAACCTCGGCATCCTCGCCCATGTCGATGCCGGTAAGACCACACTGACCGAGCGCCTGCTCCACCGGGCAGGCATCGTCGACGAGGTGGGCAGCGTCGACCGCGGCACCACCCACACCGACTCCCTCGACCTCGAACGCACCCGCGGCATCACCATCAAGGCCGCGGTGGTGTCGTTCGTCGTCGGAGACGTGCGCGTCAACCTGATCGACACGCCGGGACACCCCGACTTCATCGCCGAGGTCGAACGGGCCCTCGCCGTGCTCGACGGCGGTGTCCTCGTGATCTCCGCGGTCGAAGGCGTGCAGGCCCAGACGCGGGTCCTGCTGCGGACGCTCAAGCGGCTCGGCATCCCGTGCGTGCTGTTCGTCAACAAGATCGACCGCGTCGGCGCGCGCGAAGGCGACCTCCTCGACGACATCCGGCAGCGCCTCACCCCGTCGATCGTGGCGATGGGCACCACGAGCGGTCTCGGCTCACGGGACGCGGCGTTCGTGCCCCATGCCGTCGACCGCCTCGACCTCACACCGCTGGGTGAGCACGACGACAATGTGCTCGGCGCCCTCGTGGCCGACCAGCCGCCGTCGGCCGAGTGGCTCGGCCGCGTGCTCGCGGGCCAGGCGCGCGACGGCACCGTGCACCCGGTGTTCTTCGGCTCGGCGCTGACCGGCGTGGGCGTGCCCGAGCTCACCGCGGGCATCACCACGTGCCTGCCGTCTGCGACTGGCGACGCCGATGGTCCGCTGTCTGGCACCGTCTTCAAGATCGACCGCGGTCCCGCGGGTGACCGCATCGCCTTCGTCCGGCTGTTCAGCGGGACTGTTCGAGTGCGGGACCGCATCGACGACCGCACGGTCACCGCCATCGAGGTCTTCGACCGCGGCACTACCGTCACGCGCCGGCACGCGTCCGCCGGTGACATCGCCAAGATCTGGGGCCTGGGCGACGTGCGCATCGGCGACGCCGTCGGGAAGCCGCACCCACGGGGCGAGCTCCACTTCCCGCCGCCGACACTGGCGACCGTCGCCGACGCGCGCCCCGAGGACCGCCCCCGCCTGTTCACCGCGCTGACCCAGCTCGGCGAGCAGGACCCGCTCATCGGTGTGCGGTACGACGAGTCCCGACGCGAGCTCCACCTCTCTCTTTACGGCGAGGTGCAGAAGGAGGTGATCCAGGCGACGCTTCTCACCGACTACGGAGTCGAGGCCACCTTCCGCGAGACGACACCCATCTGCATCGAGCGGCTGAAGGGCTCCGGCCGGGCGATCGAGACCATGCCGCCGGGCCGCAGCTCACCCCGGCCGTTCCTCGCGGGTATCGGCCTGCGTGTCGACCCGGCACCGATCGGGTCGGGTGTGACCGTCGAGACGGTCAGCCAGTACGGCCGGCTGCCGGCCGCGTTCATGACAGCGATCGTCGACAGCATCCACGAGGGGCTCCAGCAAGGCATCCACGGATGGGAGGTGACCGACTGCGTCGTAACGCTCACCGACTCGCAGTACGCGCCGCGCCAGAGCCACGCCCATCAGAAGTTCAGCAAGGCGATGTCGAGCATCGGCAGCGACTTCCGGTACCTCACGCCGCTCGTCCTCATGGCCGCGCTGAAGCGGGCGGGCACGGTCGTGTGTGAGCCCGTGCTCCGCTACGAGCTCGAGGTGCCCGCCGACGTGTTGCCGGTGATGATCCCGACCCTCGCTCGTCTCGAAGCACCGCCGCTCGACCAGACCGGCCACGGGTCCGCGCTCGTCCTCACCGGCCACGTGCGCGCCCCGCTCGTGCACGCGTTGCAGCAGCAGATCCCCGACCTGACCCGCGGCGAGGGCGTGCTCGAGTACGACCTCGACTCCTACCAACCCGCACGCGGCGCGCCACCCACTCGACCCCGCACCGACAACAACCCGCTCAACCGCGACGAATACCTGATGCGCGTGCTAGGCGTGGTCTAAACGGCTCGGCCAGGTTGTCTTCGGCCCTTGCCGGAACGCCGCGCATGCCGCGCACGTCGCTCTGCTCGAGTAGGACCGAACGGCACATGGGCCGCGGTGTCGAGGCGCGGTTGGGTGGATTGGTGTTCGAAGCAGTGATGCTCCGCGGGCAGAACCACCTGAAGAGCGCTCGGCTCGAGATCGTGGCGAAGCGCGGCGCCGTAGTAGTCGAACCACGACGCGATGAGGCCGCGGCGGAAGTGCTCCGGATGGACTTCGACGAGACCGACTTCGCCCCCTAAGCAACTCACGCCGTCGGACGCTTTCAGCCGGTCGCCGTTCGTGACGCGCTTTCCGAGCGTGTACAACACCTGGACGGCCTCGTCGAGCGGGTGGTTGACGACCACCAACTCGGGGTGTGCGAAGCCGTCGACCAAGCCGATCGTGTACGCGAACCCACGGTCGCGCATGTTGCTACCGACGGGCATCAGCGCGAACCCGTCGGTGACGATCGTTTCGTGGAGTCGCCGGCGGGCATCCTCGATCGTCGCCCCAGCGCACATCTCACACATGCTGACTCCTCTCTCGCTCTGGACTCGACTCGTCGCCCTAAGTCACATCCTAGACGAACATATGTTCCCCTCCTCAAGACTTTCGGAGAGAGTGTGCTCGGAGCGGGGTGAATTCCGCCGGGACGGGCCAAATCACACCGCTTCGAGCACAATCGGCGACGTCGACCGCGAGAAAATCAAGGGGTCGCGGGGGTCGCGATGGGCTCCGAGGTAGACATGAGCTGGTGTCCGGCGAACCCAAGGACCGCTACGACCTTGCCGGGGTGGGGTCACCGCACGGCATCGCCGTGCTGTTGCATCCTCACCCTCGCTTCGGTGGCGACCGCTTCCACCCGATCGTCGGCGCGCTGTTCGAGCGCCTGCCGTCCGCGGGCGTCGCGGCCGCACGGTTCGACCTCTCGTCGGCCGACCCCGAGTCCGCGGTGGCCGAGACCGTCGCCGCCATCCACGCCGCCACGGAAAGGTGGCCCGGACTCCCGGTTGTCCTCACCGGCTACTCCTTCGGCGCCGGCATCGCCGCTCTCGTCGACGACCCACGCGTCGCGGGGTGGTATCTCGTGGCGCCCCAGGTCGCCCTGCTGTCGCGCGCCACGATCGGCGCCGATCCCCGACCGAAGGCGTTCGCCGTGCCGGAGCACGACCAGTTCTCTCCCCCGGACGCGGTGCAGCAAACCATCGGCAGCTGGAGAGAAACGACGAGCACCACAATCGCCGGCGCTGACCACTTCCTCTGGGACTCCATCCCGTCGGTGGTGGATGACGTCGTGACCTGGGTAACCGCGCAGCTCCCGCGCTGACGATGGCGAAGACGTGGATCACCTGGGCGAACCTCGGCGTCACGCCCGACGAACGCAAAGCTCTCCGTCAGGCGGGCATGGCGGCCGTAGACCTTGCCGTTCTCGAGCCGCTCGACCTCGTCGCGGCGACCGGCGAAGTCGTGTCGGAGGAACGGGCTGAAACACTCACGAAGCGCGCCAGCCTCCTCGAGGTCGTCACACTGCAGTGGGTCCGTTCTCTCGGACGGGTGGGCGTGACCGACCGCGCCGATCTGGCGGACCGTCACCCCGACGAGCTGTTCGCCGCATGGCAACAGGTCTCGCCCTACACCAACCCCGACACCTACCGGATACTCGCCGGCAAGGTCGTTGCCGCCGGCGGGCCCGACTACCCGACCCCATCCGACCAGGACCTGATCCGGCGCGCCTGGGTGCACCGCTTCGGCGACGGACCCGACCCCGAGCCGACCGGCCTGCGACTGCGGCTGCCGACGCTGAAGGTGAGCGCGTCCGTTGTGCGCGGCGCGCCGGATGACGCCGGCGTGCCCCGCCCACCCTTGAAGCCGAACGAGGTCGCGGTCTGCGACGACTCCGGCCCCGGTGTCGTGGTCGGCCACTGGCAGTGGGCCGGCAAGTTCGCCGCGTTCCTCCGCCTCGAACACCTCGCAACGGGAGACCCGATCGAAGTGACGCACGGCCCCGACGCGGACTCCTTTGTCGCCGTCGACGTCGTCCGGGGCGAGGCGCCCCTCGCCGTCCCACCCGCAGACCTCGTTCTCCTCAGCGCACCGCACCTCCGCTGGCCACCGTGGCTCGCCGACTGGGACCTTCCCGCGGATGCCGACCTGGAGCGCACCTGGGTGCAGGTCGCGGTGATCGCCGAGGGGGTCTAGGACGCCGGAGCGCGCCGGTCAGAGGCCGGAGCGCACCATCCCGACGGCGGCCACCGAGCTGACCGATGTCGGATCACGGCTGCCTCCACTGTCGTAGGCCACACGACATGACAGCGCACGCTCCCGTACCATCGCCAGCGGATGGCGGACGATGCGGACAGGAGCGAACGACTACTCGATCGGCTTGCGCCTGGCGACCGGGCAGAGCTCGAGCGGGTGGCGACCGAGCGTCGCTACGCGGCGGGCGCCGACCTGTTCCACGAGGGCGACCCGGCCGGCTGGGTCGTCGGCATCCTCAAGGGAACCGTGAAGATCACGACGCACGCGCCCGACGGACGCGAGGACGTGCTGGCCATGTGCACACCCGGTGAAGTGCTGGGCGAGCTCGCAGCAATCGATCGGGGGAGCCGATCGGCGACCGCCACCGCCGTCGAGCCCGTGCGGGCGCTGATCGTCGCTGCTGACGACTTCCGGGCCTTCCTCTCGGCGAACCCCTCGGCGACCATGACGGTGCTGGTGGTGCTCGCCCGTCGGATCCGCGACGCAGACCGGCGGGACCTCGAGTACACGAGCCTCGACTCGGTGCGCCGCGTCGCCGCCCGTCTCACCGAGATGGCGGATCGCTTCGGCGCCGAGCGTGACGAGGGCGCGATCGACGTCGAGCTGTCGATCACCCAGGAGGAGCTGGCCGGATGGGCCGGGTGCTCGCTGGAGGCGACCGGCAAGGCACTAGCCAAGCTGCGCAACCTTGGCTGGATCGAGACCGGCCGGCGGCAGGTCACGATCCTTGACCTCGACTCACTCCGGGAGCGAGCCACCGCCTGAAGGGCACGGGCTGATCAGGTCGCCCAAACCCGTCGAATTACGTCTTCTGACCCTTCAGCGGACCTGGAGGTAACAGGGGGACTGCCGCATCGTTGATCTCGTCACCGATGCGAACCGGCACTGTTCAGCGCGCAGCGAACAATTCGGGCCGGGGATGAACGCGGTGGTGAGGACATCCATCGAGTCCAGGGAGGAACCCTGTCATGTTCAGCAATTCCATTGTCGGAAGCAAACCGTTCAAGGTGGCAGCCGCGGCAGCCGCGAGCGCGGTGGCCGTGCCGCTGCTGATCGTAGGGTTCTCGGGGGGCTCTTCTTCGTCGTCGGCTCCGGAGCCGTCCGCGATGCGAGCGGTGGTCCACCCGGACCAGGACACCGTCGCCGACGATCCCAGCCAAGCCCCGAGCCAACCCGGCGTGACGAACTCTGGGGGCGGCCGAGGATCCGAGGGCCGGGACA
>CAZWDB010000098.1:0-16526 GCA_964632885.1 uncultured Acidimicrobiales bacterium
TTCGATGGCGCACCGCCGTCGAGCTCGACGGCGCCGACGAGCGCGATGGCGACGTGGAGGCGTGGCGGGCCGAGATCGGCGACAGCCCCTCGGTTCGGGCCCTGCTCGAGCAATTGGACTCGGTCGCGGCCGCGGATCCGAGCGCCGCGGGCTACCTGCTGTGCCAGCTCGCCTATCTGGGCCATCGCGGTCCTGAGCTCGCCGACGCGGTCGAGGCCATCTTCGCTGCCCAGCAACCCGACGGGTCGTGGCCGCCCGGGCTGGCCGACGAGGCGTCGGCGCAGCGAGGCGAGCAGGCGAGGAACGCGACATCGCGTCCGCCCACGGAGTGACCCCGGTTCATCCTTCTACGTAACCTTCGATCTCGCGTTCCTCCTCGACCAGGCCTCACGCTGCGGCGTCTCGCCGGATGACCGGCGCGTGAGAGACCTCGTCGCCTACCTTGAGTCGCTCCGTGGGCGCTATGGCATTTGGCCCCACCACGCCCACCCACAACTCGCTCGCTGGCTCACCTTCGACCTCGAGAGCAGCCTTCACCGCCTCGCCGACGGCGACTGGATCGGCAACGAGGAGCCGGCCAGCTTCACCCCCTCATGACCCGCAGTCCCTCGCAGGCGGCTGAATCGCGACGTCGACCAGTACAGCTTGGGCGACCGTGCGGGTTCTCGGATCTGCCGTAGTCGGCATCGGCCGTCACGTTCTGACAATCAGCAAGGATCGCGGTGGCGAAGTGACGACGTCGAGACGTGCCCTTGTCCTTGACCACGGCTTCGCCGAAGGCGGCGAGTCGGAGTACCGCCAAGTGCTGTTGGACTGGTCTGAGATCGCCGGCTCTCGGGGCGCGACGCACCTCGCCGTGTTCACTTCTGAGGTGTCTGCCACTTTCGGCGTCGTCGACGAGCTGGGCCGAAGGAGATCGAGCAGTTCGACTTCTGGGCCCTCAACCTGTCCGAGGCCGAGGAGTTCCAGCGGCGGCTTCTACGTCGATCCGGTCTACTTCTGACCGCACGCGGTGACAGAGGACCGTGTCCGGACCGTACAGATGGTCGCGGTGTCGCGTGCCGCTATCGGGCGGTGGTGACGGTGGTTTCGTCGCGGCGGTAAAGGAGAGCTAGGGCTGCTGCGCAGAGGACGCGAAGTCGGCGAGGGCGGCAGTGTCCCCGGTGTCGGGATGTGGCCGGCGAGAAGGTTGCGTGTGAGGGCGGCGAGGTGACAGGGCGAGAGTCGGCAGGTCAGGCTGAGAGGCCGATTGGCGTGTATGCCGGCCGCTTCGACCCGCCAACTTAACCAACGGCCACCTCGACGTGATCCAACGCAGCGAGCGCATTTTCGAACACCTCATCGTCGCCATCTATGACCTGCCGGAGGACCGAACTCTGTTCTCGACCACCGAGCGGTCGACCGTGTAGCCGCATCCATCGATCCCCCGCTGTCAGTCACGACGAAGGCGTTTAGCGGCCTCCTCCCGAGCTTCGTCCGAGCCGAAGGGGCGCACGCCACCGTCCGCGGACTCCGTGCCGTCACCGACTTCTCAGTTGAGTTCGACCAAGCCCTGATGTACATGGACGTGGCCGAAGACATCGAACAGGTTTACCTGATGAGCGACCTCCGCCACATCTTCCTCAGCGCGAGCAGGATCAGGGAAGTCTCGGCCCTCGGCCGCGACGTCTCCCACCTCGTACCGCCCGCAGTCGCGACCGCGCTCGCGCAAAAGGACGCAATGCCGTAACAGCCCGCGGCAGCCGTCGCGAACAGAGCCTCTCGCGTTGCCCCGGTTTGACGGACACCTACCTTGAGGGCGTGAGCCCGGATTGGAGTGTCCATGTCGAACAGCAGCAGTCGTGGGTCGAGGCCGCGGCGGAACTTCACCCCTGAGTTCGAGGCCGAGGCGGTCAAGGTGGTCGAGGAGGCCGGGGGAAAACATCGCCCAGGTGGCCAAGGAGCTCAACGTCTATGACTCGACGTTGGGGAATTGGGTTCGTAGGGCCCGAGAGGGGGCCCAAGGTGCGCCCACCGCGGACGAGCGTGCTGAGATCCGAGAGCTCAAGCGGGAGCTGGACCGGGTCCGCCGGGAGCGGGACATCCTGGGAAAAGCAGTGGCCTACTTCTCGGCCAGCGACCCGAGGAACGGGTGAGGGTCGTGTATCGCTTCATCGCCGAGGAGCAGGCCAGCGATGACTGCCCGTGGTCGGTCAGCGAGGTGTGCCGGGTGCTCGAGGTGTCCCGGTCGGGCTATCACGACTGGCTAGGTCGCCCTCCGTCGGAACGGGAGTTGACGGATCGCCAGTCGGCGACCGATCGAGGCGATCTGGGAGGCCTCGGACCGCACCTATGGCGCGCCCCGCGTCCAGCGCTGGCTCCACAAGCAAGGGTTCGCGGTCGGCCGCAAGCGGGTGGCCCGCATCATGGGAGACCGCGGCTGGGAAGGAGAGTCGGGCCGCCGACGGATCCGCACCACCGTCGTCGATCGGTCCGCCACCGCGGCCGACGACTTGATGGACCGCGACTTCTCCCCGACCGAACCCGATGTCACCTGGGTGGGCGACATCACCTATCTCCGCACCGGGGAGGGCTGGTTGTTCCTGGCGACGGTGATCGACTTGCTCTCCCGCCGCGTGATCGGCTGGTCTGTCGCTGACCACATGCTCACCTCCCTGGTCGCAGATGCCCTCGGCATGGCCGCAGCCACCCGCGGCGGCGCGGTGGACGGTCGGCTCTCAAACCAATACAGCTCCGCCGACTTCGGCCGGTTGTGCCGACAGCTCGGGGTAACCCAGTCGATGGGAGCGACCGGAGTGTGTTGGGACAACGCTCCAGCGGAGTCCTTCTTCGGCACCCTCAAGCGGGAGCTCGCCAACCGGCGCCGCTGGATCACACGAGCCCAAGCATGCCGAGACGTGATCCGCTGGATCGAAGGATGGTGCAAACCCGCCGCCTGCAATCAACCATCAACTACAACTCGCCCGTCGAGTACGAGGACCTGTTCTACCGTCGCGGTGACGTCATCGCCGCATAACCAACCTGTCCGTCCGACCGGGGCAACCCGACTCGGATCCGCTACCAACTTTCGTGTCGCGATCGGGGGGTCGTGATGCACGTATCTGTCGTGCCAGGTGACTGGCGGGGATCGACAGAGGAGGATGCGTGCTCAGAGTCTTCGCGGCGGTCGTCCAGGGCGTCGTTGCAGCCGTTGAACGTGTGGCGCTCTGGTTGGCGCAGGTGTCGGTCACACCGACGAGTGACGGGATGCCGGGCGCGGACCTGTTCCAGCGGCTGCTGGGCTGGCTGTCGCAGCTCGCGCTGTGGGGCTCACTCGCGAGCATCCTGGCGGGGGCGGCCGTGTACGGGTTGGCACAGAACTCCGGCAACTACAACGGCGCGTTCCGCGGGAAGCAGCTCGCAATCGCCGGTGTCGTCGGTGCGCTGCTCGCCGGGCTGGCGCCCACGGTCATCAACATGCTCTTTGCGGCGGCGTCATGACGGCGGCTACGCGCGGCTCGATCGAAGGCCCTGCTGATTGGGCGGTGTCGCGGCTGACCGACGGGATCGCCCGTTGGATTCTGGAGGCGGTCGACTTCTTCGTCAGCGGTGCGATCACGATGCTGCGCACCTCGGCCCGTCCGGACGTGGAAGCCGCATGGTTCTCGGGCCCGGGCTCGCCAATGGCAACAGTCCGCAACCTCGCGGCGGTTCTACTCCTCGGCTTCGTGTTCCTTGGTCTGCTCCAGGGCTTGCTGCACGGCGACCCCGGCGGAATGGCCACCCGGGTTGCCGTCGGCCTCCCGGTCTCAGTGGCCGGGATGGTGGTGGCCACGGCTGTTGTCGCCCGCCTCTTGGAGCTCACTGACGCGTTGTCGAACGCGGTGCTCGATGGCACCGACGAGCAGGCCCTGACCTTCCTGTCCGACCTGACGGCTGTCTCCTCCACCTTCGGGAACAGCTTCGCCGTCGTCCTTGTCGGTCTGGTAGCGGTTACCGCCGCGCTCATCTTGTGGATCGAGCTGATCGTCCGCTCGGCGCTCATCTACCTCCTGGTCGCGATCAGCCCCGTCGCGTTCGCGGCAACGCTCTGGCCGGCGGCGCGAGGCTTCCTCCGCAAGACGCTCGAGATCCTGCTCGCCGTCATCGCGTCGAAGTTCGTCATCGCCCTGGCGCTTTCGATCGGTGTGGGCGCTCTCGCCGGCACTCGCCAGACCGACTCTGGTGGAGGGCTGGTCTCGGCCGCGGGGACCGGCGTTGGCGCCTTGTTGGCCGGCGCGGTACTGCTCGCGATGGCTGCGTTCGCCCCGTTCCTCGTGTTGAAGCTCATCCCTGTCGCGGAGGGAGCGATGCTCGCCCAGGGCATATCGCACACGCCTGCCCGCGCCGCACAATCCGGGCTGGGCACCTACTCGACAGTCAGCCGCCTCGCTGGTGGCGGGACTCGAGGGACTTCACCCGCATCGCCATCTCACGGGGGCGCTGCGCTCCCGGCCGAAGGCGACCGGTTAACAACTCCATCGGTCGCGACCGGAGGAACCGCCGCGGTGGCCGCTAGCGGCGCAATGGCCGCGGGCGCCATGTCCCGCCCGGCGCGCCGCTCTACGCAGGCCGTGGCCGACCGCAGCGAGCGCACCCCGCCCCTGGCGCTCGACGAGGAGACCCCGTCATGAGTGACACCCGCACCACCCGACGTAGGTATCGCTTCGCCCCGGTCGACCGCACCGGCGTGCTCCTCGGTCTCGACGGTGCACAATGCGCGGCGCTCGCAGCCGGCGTCCTCCTCGCCGGAGCCATGCTGCGACGAGGAGCGCCGCTCCCGCTCGTGCTCGTCCCAGTCGCAGGCGCCTTCACGCTCGCCTTCGCACGGTGGAACGGCTGGCGTCTTGACCAGACCGCTCCCGCTGCAATGCGCTACGCCGCCGCGACCATTTCCAAGGAGCGGCTGTGGGTGGCTCCGCTGGCGTTCCGAGGTGCGCAAACCGACAGGGTGACGAGGCCCGTCCCACTCCCGCCCTTCCTCGACGGCGTGGAGGTGCATCCCACCGGACCCGCCGACCACACGGCCATCGTGTGGGATCGACGCGGGCGAACGCTGTCAGGGTCACTGCGCGTCCTCGGACAGCCATTTGCGCTGCTCGAACGCGAGGACCAAGAGCGCGTCCTCCAGCTCTGGGGCGATGTCCTCAGCAGTTTCTGCACCGAAGGCCGGCCAGCCAGTCAGATACGCATCACGGAGTGGGCGGGTCCGGCCGGCTCCCTCGGCGTCGACACGGTCGCACGGCGCTCTCGCTCCATCACGCACGCCGAGGCCGACGCCTCCTACCGCCAGCTCCTGGACAGAGCCGCAGGCGGTGCGGTGGGACACGACATCCTCCTCACCGTCACGGTTCCTGCACGTGGACATCCGCGTCCTGATACCGCGCAGGTGAGGCGGGGGAGTGGTGTCCCGCTCGCGGCGGCCACCGTCCTTCTCGACGAGATGCAGTCCGCGGCCGAGGCTCTGGAAGCCGCGGGACTTACGGTGATCGGCCCGCTGTCTGTTGCAGCCACTGCCGAAGCGCTCCGGCGGCGACTCGACCCGAGCTGCATCCCCTCCTTGGCGACACGCCGGCGGTCACTCGCCGCCCTCGCCGGGGTCGTCAGCCCGGACAACGCGGCGCCGCTTGCGACGTTCACGGACTGGCGCCACGTCGTCTGCGACGGGTCGCTGCACCGCACGTACTGGGTCGCCGAGTGGCCCCGCCTCGACGTGGGTGCCGACTGGCTAAGTCCGTTCCTGCTGCACGCGGCCGGCACCCGCACGTTCGCGTTGCACCTCGAACCGGTGACACCCACACGGTCCCGGCGGCGGATCGATCGCGACTCCACCCGTCTCGTCGCCGACGAGGCTCAGCGCAGCCGGGCGGGCTTCCGCGTGGGCGCCCATCACCGGCGCAGCCAGGCAGCCGTGCTCGAACGCGAGGAGGAGCTGGTCGCGGGACACGCGGAGCTCGAGTACGCGGGCTTCCTGACCGTGAGCGCCGGCGATGCGGACTCCCTCGCCCGCTCATGCATCGACTTCGAGCAGGCCGCCGCTCACGCCGGGCTCGAGCTGCGCGCCCTCAACGGCCGCCACGATAAGGCGCTGGCATGTGCGCTCCCGGTCGGACGCGGCCTGGCTCGGAAGTGGGGGATGTGATGGTCGGCGTCCGCCTACCGCGGCACCGGGCCACGACCGCCCACCTCTGTTCTGCTTATCCGTTCGCGGCGGAGGCGGGCTGCGGATCAGCCGGGGTCTATCTGGGCACCGACCTGCTCACGGGAGGCTCTCCCTTCACGTTCGACCCGTTCGAGGCGTACCGGGACGGGCTCGTCACAAACCCGAACGTGCTCATCGCAGGCGAGCCCGGAATGGGGAAGTCGGCCGCCGCGAAGTGCTTCATCCACCGCGCCTGCGGCGTCCTCGGTCGGTGGGTTGCGGTGGCCGACCCGAAAGGGGAGTACCGCGGCCTCGCCGACGCCCTCGGGCTCTCGGTGCTGAGTCTCCGGCCGGGTGGTGCCACGCGTCTGAATCCCCTGGACGCCGGGATCGATCGGGGCGCAGGCCAGGTCGAGGCCGCTTCGACCCGGCAGACGGCGATGGTGACCGCGCTCGTGAGCACTGTCCTGCGTCGCGACCTCGACCCGCTCGAGGACGCCGCCATCGCCTGGACGCTTGAGCTGATTGCCAGCGAGCGGGGAGAGGCGACGCTGGCCGACGTCCTCGCCAGGCTGGCCCAGCCGGACGCCGACCTCGCGGCGAGAGCGCGCATGCCGGCCCCCGTGCTTGCCCGCGGATCCGAAGCGGTCGTGCTGGCGCTCGGCAAGCTGCTCGACCGCTCGCTGCGTGGCATGTTCGACGGTCCGACGAACGTCCGGATCGACTGGGACGGCCCAGGGCTCGTGCTCGACCTCTCCGCGGTCCACAGCGACCCCGAGGCTCTCAGTCTCGTACTGGTGGCGGCGACCGCCTGGCTCCAGGCGGTGATGGCACGCGCCGACGGTCCGCCGCGCGTGCAGGTGCTCGACGAGGCCTGGAGCTTGCTTTCCTCCGAGCGCACCGCCCGGTATCTGCAGTCGTGTTGGAAGCTGGGCCGCGCGTACGGCGTCGCCAACGTTGCCCTCGTCCACCGCCTCACGGATCTGCGCTCCCAGGCCGACGACGGCACCGCGACCGCCAAGGTCGCTATGGGCCTCCTTGCCGACACCCAGACGCGTGTCCTGTTCCGCCAGTCGAGCGACCAGGTCGGCGACGCCAAGGAGCTGCTCGGGCTGACGAGCACCGAGACGGAGGTCCTCACCCGACTCCGGCGGGGGCGAGCGCTCTGGAAGGTCGGCGACCGCACTGCCGTCGTAGACCACGTCATCGCTCCCGGAGAACGGGTGCTCTGCGACACGGACCGTCGGATGGAGGCCTGAGTGCGTCCGCCGGCTGGACCGGTCGCCGCGGCGTCACGGCAGGGAGCCGAAGGCTGGTTCCCGGTCGTCGTCGTCTTCGCCGGCGCGGCTGTAGCCGTCGTGTGGAGCGGTGGCGCGCTCGCCGCGGTGGCCGCCGGCGTGTCGGTGCCCCCCTTCGGTGCCGGGCTGGCTGCTCTGGTCGCCCTGCCAGCCCACTTCGAAGACCCCGCGGCAGCGTGGCCAGACGCCGCCGCCCTCGGCTCACCCGGACCCGTCCTCTACTGGACCTGTCAAGCGGGTGCAGTCGCCGCCTTATCAGTACTCGCCGGTGGGTCCTACCGCCTTTGGCGCGGCCTCGCCGCTCCACCGGCTGGGCCGCTCGGCGTGGCAGCCGATGCTGGGTTCGCCCGGCGACGCGACACCCGTCGGCTCCACGTCCGTAAGCCCCAGCCCGGCCGGATCACCGTTGGGCGGAGCAACGGGGCGCTCGTGGCGTGTGAGCCGCAGGCGAGCCTCGCGGTCGTCGGGCCGACCGGCTGCGGCAAGACCGCCGGGTTCGCCATTCCAGCCCTTCTCGAGTGGAAGGGGCCGGTGATCGCCGTGTCAGTGAAATCGGACCTCCTCGACGCCACCATCGCCCACCGGAGAACGCGCGGCACCGTCTGGGTCTACGACCCGACGGGCATGTCCCAGCAGCCTCCTGCGGGTTGGTCACCGCTTGCTGCCTGCACCACCTGGGCGGGCGCCATGCGGACCGCGGCGTGGCTGATGGAGGTGAGCCAGGCGCGCGTCGACACCGTGTCGGACGGCGACTACTGGTACACCCAAGCCCGCAAGAGCCTCGCCCCTTACCTGTACGCGGCGGCGACGTTCGGCGCAAGCGTGACCGACCTCGTCATGTGGGTCGACACGCAAGAGGAGCGCGAGGTGGAGCGCCAGCTGCGGCACACCGTCGAGTCGGTGATGGCGGGCATCGTCCTGCCGTCGGTCGACACCGCCGAGACCGAGCGCGACTTCCAGCGCATCTGGGGCGTCGTCGAGGAGCTCGGCCGCGCGCATCTCCGCAAGGCCGGCGGTGACCGGGCCGCGCTCGCCGATCGACCGGTCGAATCATGGCCCCTCGACATCTACGAGGAACTGGGTGACGTTGCCGACGAGGCGTGGCAGTACCAGCAGGTTCTCGAGGAGGTCCGCAAAGAGCACGGACTACTCGACGTCCGTCTGCCGATCGCGGCGGCGCGGGCGCTGTGGGGCAAGGACGCGCGGCTGAAGGGCTCCGTGTTCGCCACCGTCGAGAATCTGCTGGCGCCCTGGGCCCATCCCGGGGTCGGTCACTCCGCCCAGGAGAGCGAGGTCGACCTCGACGTCTGGACAGCAGGCGACAACACGATCTACGTCGTCGCCGCGCCGCACGAGCAAGCGACGCTGCGTCCGGTCCTCTCCTTGCTGATCCAGCAGGCCGTCCGGCATGCCTACGACACCGCCAACCGGTCCGGCGGCACGCTCCAGCAGCCCTGTCTGGTTCTCCTCGACGAGGCCGGCAACGTGGCCGCCCTGCGTGATCTCCCTCTCTACGCCGCGACGGCCCGCAGCCATGGCATCACGCTGGTGTCGGTCTGGCAGGACCTCGCCCAGATCCGGCACTCCTACCGCGACCGCGCCGAGACGGTCCTGAACAACCACCGGGCGCGCCTGTTCGCGTCCGGCATCAACGACACGGCGACGCTGGAGTACGTCAGCCGACTCGTGGGCGACGAGGTGCGCGTCGAACGCAACGTCGCCACCGACCTGCACGGCGGCCGGCGCAGCATCTCCGAGCACCGTTCCTACCGGAGAGCTGCGCCCGTCGACGTGCTCCGCCGCATCCCGGACGGAGCAGGCGTCCTGCTGTACGGGCGTGAGCTGCCCATCCACGTGCGGCTGCGCCCGTGGTTCGGCGACCGCGCGCTGAAGCGGGCCGCCCGCGCCGGCAACACCAGATGGAGGAGGACACATGCACGACTACATCGGCGACTCGACGAGTGGCGTACCCGAAGTGTGGGTGTGCCACCGCGCAGCCGCGGCGATGCCTGATCCGGAGGACGTCGGCCAGATCCTCAGTGATCTCGCCGACTTGGTCGAGCGTCCCGCTGCCTTCGCCGCAGAGGACCGTCGCAGTGTCCTGGCACGCAAGGACCGCCTGGCAGCCGCGGTGAGGGTCGCCGCTCAGGATCCGCAGGTCGAGCCGCTCGCACCCTCGGCTCAACACGAGCGTGTCGGGTTTCGATGGGGTACCCGCGACAGCAGCGGCCTCGACCTGGCGCGGGCGATTCTCCGGGTGGAGATTGACGGCGAGCCTCGCACCACCGCCTGCGAGGCCTTCTTGCAAGACGTGATCGCGGAACTGCCGCGGCATGCCTTCCGCCTCCCGGCCGAGCGGGTCCAGGAGTGGCTGGCAGCGAATCCCGACCTGGCGAGCCCGATGGCGCCGCGGCCGGAGCGGGAGTCCGATGAGGCCGCCCATGCCGTCACAGACCTCGAGCCACCGGACGAGACGCCACTGGAGGAAGCGACCGCAAGTGCCCTCGTGCGAGCCTGCGAGGCCGCGTGGGCCGCGATCAAGGTCCATCATCCCGAGCTTCCCGACGCCGTCATCATCCTCGGCTCGGGCGTCGAGCGAGGACGACTCGTCAAGCTCGGCCACTGGTGGGCCGGCCGCTGGCTCGCCGACGGCCAGGTCCGCGGCGAGGTGCTCCTCGCGGGCGAAGCCCTCCACCTCACAGCCAAGGAAGTCTTCGAGGTGCTGCTGCACGAAGCTGCCCACGGACTCAACGCAGCCCGCGGGGTGCGAGACACCTCACGCGGCGGCCGCTACCACAACCAGCGTTTTGCCGACGCCGCCCGCGAAGTCCTCCTAAGAGTTCGCGCCATGCCGCCCTACGGGCTGGCGTCCACGGCGGCGACGCCGGAGAGCGAGGAGCGCTACGAGAACGCGATTGCGGGGATCGGCGAAGCCATGCGGATCGTCCGCCAAGTCTCCAAGTCGGCCAGCGTCGGCGAGGGCGGACCTCGGGCGGGCGAGGGCGGGGTGAACGAAGGCAGTGGCGGCGGCGAGACCGGACGTCGGTCCGACACCGTCGCCGCCGTCTGCGAGTGCGGCCGGCGGCTGCGCATGGCGCCGACTGTGTTCGAGCGAGGCGAGGTCGTATGTGTCCCGTGTGGGGGCGTCTTCCGTGATCCGGCCCAGCCGAAGGCGCCGAAGCGGGAAGGCGAGGTCGAGCCCGAGGTCGAGGTCGACCAGCACCGTTCGCCCGTCAACGAGTCGTTCGTAGACCGCCGGCGAGCCGCGCTGCAGTCCGAGAGCGCGGAACTCGAGCCACGTCAACTCGCTGCCATCCGAGCCCAGCTTGCGCGACTCGACGCCGTCATCGGTGCTTTCGGCGGTGCGGCGGAGCTGGCACCGATAGCCCAGCGAGCGGATCGACTCCGCGACGCGGCGGCGATCGAGGACAGCCCAGAGACACCGCTGACGGAGGATCAGCTCGAAGGGCTCGTCAACCTGCAAGCCCTGCAGCCGCGCGGGCAAGAGCTCGAGGTGCTGTCGAGCTGGTACCAGCGGGCCGGGCGGCTCGATGAGGAGCCGATGCCATTAACCTCGGCCGAGCAGCGCGACCGCGGCGTGCGCTTGGCACGGGCTCTCCTCAAGCTCGACGGCACCCTCCGTGGCCCTGCGCTGCCCTTCGGCGATGTTGAGGTACAAGCCGGTGACCGCCTCGTCACCCACGACTACCTGGCCGTTGCCGACATTGCGGCGGGCGTGGCCGGAACCGTTCGCCGCGTGGACCCTGACAAGGGCCTGGTCGAGATCGACTTCGCCACCGAGGGGACTATCACTGCGCGACCGTCCTGGCTGCTGGATGCAGGAGTGGGCCACGACTACGTGAGTGGGGCCCGGGTAGAGGCCGAGCACGCGGGGAAGGGTCCCGAGCTCGACGAGGCCGAGCTCGAAGCCCATCGGCTTGGTCCGGAGCTGGGCTGGTGAGGGGCCCAGTCGGGCAGGTCGGCCGTCGACCGGTTGACGCCGCGATCATCTACGGCCGGCGAGGCTGGCCGGTGTTCCCGTGCCACCAGCCTGTCGGTACCCGTTGCTCATGCGGACACAGCGACTGCGGGTCGCCTGGCAAGCACCCGAAGGTCCCAGGCGGGCTCCGCTCCGCCACGACGCTGCCGGCGCAGGTCCGTACATGGTGGTCCATCTGGCCGGGATCCAACGTGGCCATCCGCACCGGACGCGAGAGCGGCCTGGTCGTCATCGACATCGACCCGGACCACGGAGGCGACGAGTCACTCGACCGGCTGATCGTAGAGCACGGCGACCTCCCGCCTGTGCGAACTATCCGAACCGGCAGCGGCGGGCATCACTTCTACTTCCAGCACCCGGGCGGCCTCGTGCAGAACGACACAAGTCGACGCCTCGGCGCAGGCATCGACATCCGGGGCGACGGCGGCTACGTCATCGCGCCACCGAGCCGGCACGTGAGCGGGGCGCGCTACGCCGTCGCCCGGCACGGCGGCGTGATCCCGGAGCTTCCCGACTGGCTCCTCGCTCGTGTGCAGCCGCCCCGTCGGGAGAGACGTCCGGAGCCCGAGAGGGCTGACGCTCAGATCCGTGACGCCGGGGCATGGGCGCGCCGCGCGCTCGACGGTGAGATCCAGCGCCTGCGGACCAGCGTCAAGGGCGTGCGGAACGAGACCCTCAACCGCGTCGCCTTCCGGCTAGGCCAGATCATCGGAACCGGTGCACTCGACGAAGACGAGATCGAACAGGTCCTCGTCGACAACGCGCTGTCGATTGGCCTCGGCGAACGAGAAGCGGTTGCCACCGTCCGCTCTGGCATCACCGCGGGCGAAAAGTCACCCAGAGGACCGCAGCGTCGAGCCGACGACGCGGAGGTCGACATCGCTGATCCACCGTTCCCGTAGCCGGCAGGCGCTAATCTCGTGGCACGCGTTCGAGGAGCCGCGTCGAGGGCATCAACCACGTGATAGGGGAGTTGTGCACCCTCTATGACGGCTGGGTCAGCGCGGGGGCTGACGCCAGCAGCATCGACTGGATCCTCCGCCTCGTGATGGAGTTGGGCTGGCATAGCGGCCGCCTTGCACGCGCTGCCCAAGAGGGGACTTCCTGAGGCCGCGCAGCCGACGACTAGCGGGGAACACGCCGTTGGTCGAGGGAATAGCACTGTGCAACTTGCCGTTGCTTGAACAGGACCGAACGCGTCTGCCGACCGTACCGCGCTGGCCGTTCCCGCGCGGCGCTCCATCGGAGGGGGCCATTTGGTCGGCGTGTCGGCGGCTGTATGTGCTGGAAGTCAAGTCCGGTGGACCGTGTGAGCGAGGGTCCGCTTGGACTCGCCTCGTCGCACCGGCCTGGACTCAAGGTCGACGTCGCGGCCTGCAGACCCGTAGCCGCAGCTAACAGTGCACCTACACCGGCCTTGCCACCGCCGGCTGCCCTAGGGAGAAGCTGCGCACCGCCAGCGACAAAGTCGACGAGGCCGTCGCCTCGTTCGGATCGCCGCCCCGAGCACGATATCTGGCAACTGGGCCACCTGGTGGCCGACGGCGGCGGGAGGCACTCGACCGCCGGAGTCCGCGCGTTTGAGCACGACGCAGGCATGAACCGGCCGAGGCTCCGATCGGCCGCCTCAGTTGACAGCTGCGCAGACCGCACCGATAGCCGCAATCGCGCCGACCACCCATCACCGGCATCCCAGCGGTGCCCCTCAGAGAGAAGGCGACGTCGAGAGACCTCCAACTCCTGGTCCCGCATGGAGCGCCGGAGAGGTCATGGACAGCCCGGGGTTCGTGGCCGTGCCTCCCTTGCCGCGTTTGGCATGCCGCGTCGCGGCTACGCCGCTAGTTTCCAGCCTGGACGATGTCGGTGCTGCGGCCCCACGAGTAGGACCGGTTCGTCGTACCGTCCGACTTGAGATCGACGTAGAACTTGCTGCCGCGACGCAGCAACAGGTCGTCCCGACCGTCGTTGTCGAAGTCTCCGACGTAGATCTCATCGGTGCTCCGACCCCACGAGAAGCTTCGATCGGTGTTGTCAAGCGCGCCGTAGTCGACGTAGTACTTCGATCCTCGCCGCAACATCACGTCATCGCCGCCGACCCCGTCCCAGTTGCCGATGTACGCCGTGTCGGTGTTGCGGCCCCACGAATAGGACCGGTTCGTCGTACCGTCCGACTTGAGATCGACGTAGAACTTGCTGCCGCGACGCAGCAACAGGTCGTCCCGACCGTCGTTGTCGAAGTCTCCGACGTAGATCTCATCGGTGCTCCGACCCCACGAGAAGCTTCGATCGGTGTTGTCAAGCGCGCCGTAGTCGACGTAGTACTTCGATCCTCGCCGCAACATCACGTCATCGCCGCCGACCCCGTCCCAGTTGCCGAGACGATGCCCTCCTCCGTCGCCGCCGCAGTTCGTGCTTGTGACCTTTGGGTCAGAAGTCGTGTAGCTGGTGCCAACCAAGATCCGTGCGCCATCGAACTCGATCGGGCGCCCCTGGCCGCTGAGCCGCTGCTCGTAGTGCAGGTGCGGTTGGTAGCTCCCGCTTCCGCCCACTGTGCCGATCGGCTCTCCGACAGCGATCGGATTGTTGATGGTCACGGAGGCAAGGTGCGCATACCGGGTTAGCCAACCGTTGCCGTGGTCGATGTCCACGTAGGTGCCGTACCCATTGCCGGACTTCTTCGTGGCAGTGCCAGCAGCACTCGCCAGCACAGGGGCGCCTGCGTCGGATCCATCGGCGAGATCGTTGAAGTCGACCGCGTGGTGGTCCCGGTGCGATCCCGGCTGATCGGTATACGTGCTCGCGTGCCAGGAGACGCCACACGTCCACGGCGCCTTGAACGTGGGGCCGGCCAATGCCTCCGGAGCAATCGCGACCACCGAGACCGCCGCCAACGCGAACACCGCGACGACCTTGAACCCCACCACGGCGCCGTTGCGCGACCTGTAGGGCTGCCTGTTGGAGGAGGTTGCCATCATGCCGGATCTCCCAAAATCGTCGTGACCATGTCCGGACAGGATCGCGTCCTCGCCCTAGAAAGAGAAGGAAAGATTCGTGGGGATCACGAGCCGCGCTTTCCCCCTCGGAAAGCGACTCAGCTCCGTTGTGACAACGCTCCTCACAACCTGGCGCCGCCGGAAGCTGCAGGAACCGATCCGCCGGCGATCACGTTACCTCCGGCCAATCAGGGTCTTTCCGACGCGGAAAGTCGGAAGCTACCGTGCGGGGATGTCAGGAAACACTGAGGAACTGCGCTCCAAGCTGGCGGAAGCTGCCCGAGACATCCTGGCCGGCGAGACCGTCGGGGCGCTCGCCAAGCTCGTAACACGAAAGCGGTGCGCCGAGGCAATCGGCTCAACACACCCGACAACCAACAGGGCCGTGCCTTCAGGTGAAGAGTTGATCGCGCTCGCCGCTGACCGAGTACTGAATGACGACGAGTGGGGCGGGTACGACGAGGCCGTGGACGCGATCCTGATGGCGTTTCAGGGAGTCCTCTTCGACGACAACGGAGTCGACACCGCGGACGTTATCCCAGCACGGGAACGAGCGCTCCACCAGACACTGAAGCTGAACTACGAGTACCAGTTCCGGTCGCCTGGCACTCCCGCCGGCTGGTTCCTGACCGCGGCAGCGCTTACGGGCTCGGACCAGTGGGAGGGTCCTCGACCCATCGGGGACCAAGCGCGGTTGTGCGAAGAGATCCTCGCGTTGCGCCGCGCACAGTATGGGCGGATCTCAGAACACTTCGAGATGTGGCTGGACATCGCGATGTCGAGACTTGAACTGGTGCCCCGGCCCGGATTCGACAAGCACACCATCGTGGTGCTCCTCCACTGCCTCTACGACGGAGCAGTCCTCCGCCGGTTCTTCGACCCGGAGGCAGTCGACGCCGATCTGGTTGCGACGGCGATGCTTGAGCTCGGCAAGGCCCTGGGCCAACGTGGCTCCGTTGATGACCCGCGCCTTCCCCAGGCCGGGTCCGACGCTGTGGACGCGTTCCACGAACTCGTAACGTGCGCTGCCGGCATGTCCGCGCGGGATGTCTCAGTCTCGGGTGTCGCTGAGATGGTTCGATGGCCAACCTCGACTGCGGCGGCGCTATTCCACACCGATGGCGACCTCCTCGACTCAGTCCTTCGACGCAAGATTGTCGGGTCCGGTCTCGACGTAGCCAAGGGTAGCGACGTCCCAGGCGCATTCGTCGGGGTGATGCTCTCGCAGCTTGACAACCTCGCGACGGTCGCGAGTGACACGCCTCAGCTACTCGAGCGGGCGGAGGCGCTTCCGCCTACTCAGTCGGCACCCCTCCGTGAGGACATGGTTCGGACAATCGGTGTGACGCTCCAGTCCCTCCAGCCCCCGGTCCCCAGCCCGGCGGCAACTGCTGTGGAGCTAGTCGATTACGGCTGGCGGGGCCAGCTCAGCGTCGTGCGTTCGATCCTTGTCGCCGCTGGAGTGATCAGCGAGGCCGAATCCCGGCTAGTGAAGGAAGGATGAGGACCGACTAGTTGCAGTCCGCCCTTCGACGCAGCCCACTCGTCTCAACCGGCTGCCAGTGAGAATCGAGTGACTAACCGAGAGCCATGGCGGTGTGCGTGGTCGACGCCAACAACTGTCCAGTCGCGAGAACGCCGGCAAGGGCGAGGTTGCTGCCGCCGCCCAGCACGTCCTCCAAATCCGCGCCCAACACACACGATCGCCTTGCCGCCAATACCGCATGAGACGCGCCGCTCATGCACAACGGACACCCGCCAATCGCTGGCGGCTATCCCGAAGCCGCAGAGATGATTCACTCGCCGCGACAGGAACGGTCAGGCAGTACCTGACACAGCGAGACCCAGTCCGTATGCTTTGACGGTGACGACACGGTCGACGGTTGAACGGGCGGTGAAACAGCTGCTGCGCGAGCTGCAGCGGGGAGCGAGTGATCACCTGAGTCGTGCGACGCTCGCGGACGAGGTCGCACGTGTGGCTGAGCGCCTGTCGCGATCCGAGGTGATGGCGGCCCGGGAACTGGACGACGCGACGTGGCAGAACGTCGCGGATGCCTTTGGCATCAGCCGTCAGG
>CAZWDB010000099.1:0-16476 GCA_964632885.1 uncultured Acidimicrobiales bacterium
CGGGGTGGTCGACGTTGAGGATGACCATCTTGGCCGCGCGGCGGGTCTTGCCCCCCGACTTGATCGTGCCGGCCGACGCGTCGGCGCCGCGCATGAAGCTCACCGGGCCTGACGGCGTGCCCCCACCGTTGAGCTGTTCATAGGACGACCGGATCCTTGACAGATTGATGCCCGACCCGGAGCCGCCCTTGAAGATGGTGCCTTCCTCGACATACCAGTTGAGGATCGAGTCCATCGTGTCGTCGACGGCGAGGATGAAGCACGCCGACGCCTGCTGCGGTACCCCCTGGACGCCGATGTTGAACCAGACAGGCGAGTTGAAGGCCGCCTTCTGGGTGACGACCAGATGCTTGAGCTCGTGGTTGAACGCCTCAGCTTCGGCGGCGTCGACGAAGTAGCCGTCCTTGATGCCCCACGCAGTGATCGTGTCGACGACGCGGTCGGCGACCTGCCGCAGCGACGTCTCGCGCTCCGGCGTGCCCGGAGTTCCGCGGAAGTACTTCTGGGCGAGGATGTTCGTCGCGTTCAGGCTCCAGGAACGTGGGACCTCGACGTCGCGCTGTTCGAAGGCCACCGTGCCGTCGCGGAAGTTGGTGATCCGAGCGTCGCGGATCTCCCACTCGATCTCGTCGTACGGGTGCACTCCCTCGGTGGTGAAGTGGCGGCGAATGCCGATGCCCGTCCGTTCCGGTGCCATGGCCATTTGCTTCGATCCTCCCGGAGGTCAAAAGTGGGGATTTACCACCATATGTTGTGGTGGCTAGTCGCTCGTACGCGAGATAGGGGACCATTACAGCATCGTAATTACATGGATGTCAACTGATCTCCACTCACGAACCCCCAGGTCAGACACCGTTCGCGAAGGTTTGCATTTCGGTGTCTGGAGTTCACAGATACACGACGGAGTGGGGCACTCCCACCACGGTGCCTGGCCTCCGGCGGAGCCCCGATCCCGATTCGGTGCCAGGTCCTTCCCCATCGGGACCATCGAGGGCTGCGAGGGCGACGAGGCGCGACAGGCCGGTTAGGCGGCGTGTCGACTCCATCTGGTCCGGCGTCAGGAACTCCGCTCGGTCGACCTCGACGCCGTCGCCGTCCGGGAGCAAAGTGCCACCCACAACGCGAAGTCCGAAGGCGACATAGGTGGTGTTGTTTCCCGGGTCGGGACGGTGGCGAACAGCCAGGAGGCGATCTACCTCGGTCTCGAGGCCGGTCTCCTCCCGCACTTCCCTGACGGCGGCCTCGTCGAAGCGCTCGTCGAACTCCACGTAGCCGCCCGGCAACGTCCAGCGACCCGGGTGGGCACCTCGCGCGTCGCGTACGAAGAGCACCCGCCCGTCGTCCACCACGACACCGCCGACACCCAGGCTGTAATGACCCCAGTCGACATAGCCGCACGGGTCACACGTGAGGCGCATCTTGCCGTGCAGGTCGCGCCCGACGAGCTCGAGGCCACACGACTGGCAGAACCGCACGACGCCCGGCACGGCTCGCACCGTATCCTGCCATTCACCATGGGTGTGGTCGTGGCGATCGATGCAGGAACAACAGGTGTGCGCGCCTTCGCGGTGGACGAGAGGGGCCAGCCGAGCGGTTGGTCGTACCGGGAATTCCCGCAGTACTTCCCCCAGCCCGGTTGGGTCGAGCACGATCCGAACGAGATCTGGGACGCGGTGCAGGCGACTCTGTCCGAGCTCACCAACAGCCTGGCCGAACGGGGCGAGACCGTCGCTGCCATCGGGATAACCGACCAGCGCGAGACGGTCGTGGTGTGGGACCGCCGGACCGGCGCGCCCCGTCACCGGGCGATCGTCTGGCAGGACCGTCGCACCGCCCCGCGTTGCGACGCGCTCAGAGATGCAGATCATCTGGCCCAAGTGCGCACCGCGACCGGCCTGGTGCTCGACCCGTACTTTTCGGCGACCAAGCTCGAGTGGCTTCTGACCGAAGGCGGCGTGGAGACGGGCGCCGACCTCGCCTTCGGCACAGTCGACTCCTGGATCGTGTGGAACCTCACCGGAGGCGCCGTTCACGCCACCGACCCGTCGAACGCCAGCCGCACCCTGCTGTACGACATCCGCGAACAGCAATGGTCGGGGCCGATGTGTGACCTGTTCGGCGCCCCGCCCGCCTGCCTCCCCGAAGTGCATCCCTCGAGTGGGCGCCTCGGGACGACCGCACAGGGCATCGGGGGTCTCGCTGCTGGTATCCCCGTGAGCGGCATTGCCGGCGATCAGCAGGCCGCGCTGTTCGGTCAAGCCTGCTTCGAACCGGGCATGACGAAGAACACCTACGGCACCGGGTCCTTCGTGCTTATGAACGTCGGCGCGACGTGCCCCGAGCCGGTCGACGGGCTCCTGACGACGGTGGGATGGGTGCTGCAGGACGGCACCACGGCCTATGCCCTCGAGGGCGCGATCTTCGTCACCGGCGCAGCTATCCAGTGGCTCCGCGACGGCCTCGGGATCATCTCGGAAGCGGCCGATCTCGGTCCGCTCGCCGAGAGTGTCGACGACGCCGGCGGCGCTTACCTCGTTCCCGCCTTCGCCGGACTGGGCAGCCCGTGGTGGGACCCGTACGCGCGCGGGACGATCGTCGGCATCACACGCGGGGTCGGACGTGCCCACCTGGCCCGTGCCGTGGTCGAGGCGATGGCCTACCAAACCCGCGACGTGGTGGACGCGATGCGCTTCGCCTCCGGCAGGGAGGTCACCGAGCTTCGGGCCGACGGCGGCGCGGCGGTCATGGATGTGCTCCTGCAGTTCCAGGCGAACCAGGTACAGGTGCCGGTGGCCCGCCCGACCATCCAGGAGACCACCGCGCTCGGAGCGGCTTACCTGGCCGGACTGGCCGAGGGCGTGTGGTCGTCGCTCGACGACCTCGCTCACCACTGGACGCTCGACCAGCGCTTCGAGCCCACCGTGTCGGCGGGCGCAGCGAAGGGGCGCTACGACGGCTGGCTGAGGGCCGTTGAGCGATCCCGATCGTGGGCTGTCACGCCGTGAGCGCAGGCTCGGAAGCCGCGACCGCGATCCTGGTCTCCTCCGCGACGATCGGCGCTTCTGGTTGGCCGCCCCGCTTGGCGTAACTGTGCACGTACTCCTGGCCCGAGAGCTCGCGTAGTTCGAACATGATCTCGTCGGTGATCTGACGGAGCACAAGGGGGTCGTTGGCTCGGTCCCGGTAACGCTCGAAGGTGATCCGCTGCCCGATGCGCACCGTGATCGGCATGAAGAACCGGGGAATAACCTGCCCGATGGGCTGGGCGTCTCGCGTGCCCACCATGGCGACCGGCAGCACCGGCGCCCCGGACTGCATCGCCAGCCGCGCGACACCGGTGTGCCCCTTGTGCAGCCAGCCGTCATCTGAGCGTGTTCCCTCCGGGTAGATCCCGAACAGGCCACCGGCTGCGAGCACCCCGTTAGCCGATTCCAAGGCGCGCTGGGCGGCGCTCCCCCCGCCCCGGCGTATCGGGATCTGGCCGACGCCGCGGAAGAACCACGCCGTCTTGGGGTCGTCGAAGTACTCGGCTTTCGCGACGAAGGTGACCCTCCGGCGCAGCACGAGCGGGAGGAAGATCGAGTCGCAGAACGACAGGTGGTTGCTCGCGAGGATCGCCGCGCCAGAAGCGGGGACGTGCTCCAACCCCTCCACTCTCACCCGGAAGAGAAAGCGGAGGATGGGAGTGAGGATGGCCTTCAGGACCCAGTAGCCGATAGTCGCGCACACTACCCAGCGCCCCGGCGCTCGCCTAGCGCCAATCGGCCCTTTCTCTTGACCGCGCGGTCAAGAGATGCCTACGGTTCGGGCGCTATGGCCCGACAGCTCACGCAGCGAGGGAAGGATCGCCGCATTCAGCTCATGGACTACGCGGCGCGCAGATTCGCCGAGAACGGCTATCACCCGACGTCGGTGGCCGAAATCGTCGAAGGCCTCGGCGTGGGCAAAGGCGTTTTTTATTGGTACTTCTCCTCGAAGGAAGAGCTGTTTCTCGAGATCCTCCGCGATGCCCAGTTCGGGATGCGTCGATCCCAGGACGCCGCCATCGGCGATGAGTCCGACCCCGTGCGGCGCATCGAGGTCGGCATCCGGGCGTCGATCGACTGGTTGTGGAGCAATCGCCACTTGCTCACCCTGTTCCAGTTCGCGGCGACCGAGGACCGATTCAGCCCGGAGTTGCGCCGCGGCGGCGACGTCGCCCTGTCAGACGTCGCCCGCCACGTAAAGGAGGGCATCGTGGCGGGACGCATACGCGACGCCGATCCTGAGATGATCGCCCAGGCCATTGTGGGCGTCACCAATACGCTGGCCCGCCGGTTCCTGTTCGGCCGGGGCGAAGCTCCCGACTCCGTGGCGGACGCCGCCGTGGCCTTCTGCCTCGAAGGCATCCTCCCCCGCCCTTGAGGCGGTGACGCGGGGCTTCGCGCCGCTACTTCAGAGCTTTGTCAACGTGCGCCTGAGGGAGCGGACGGCCTGGAGGATGCGCTGTTCGTTCTCGATGAGTGCGAAACGCACGTGGCCTTCGCCTCCGGGACCGAAACCGGCGCCGACCGACACGGCGACGCTCGCTTCCCGGACGAGGAACGACGCGAACTCGAGAGAGCCCATCTCGCGGTAGGGCTCGGGGATCGGTGCCCACACGAACATCGTGCCCTTGGGCTTCTCCAACTCCCAGCCGATCCGTGACAGTCCGTCGCACAGCGCGTCGCGCCGGGCGCGGTAGATCTCGTTCACGACCTTGGGGTAGTCCTGCTCCTCGTTCAGCGTGACGGTTGCCGCGATCTGGATCGGCTGAAACGTCCCATAGTCGAGGTAGCTCTTGATCTTGGCGAGTGCTGCGACGATCTCGGCGTTGCCGAGCATGAACCCCACGCGCCACCCCGCCATCGAAAACGACTTGGTGAGCGTGTACAGCTCGACACACACCTCTTTCGCCCCCGGCACTTGCAGGATCGACGGCGGTTCGTAGCCGTCATAGCCCAGGTCGGCGTAGGCGAAGTCGTGGACAAGCACGATCTCGTGCTCCCGCGCGAAGGCGACGAGCTGCTCCATCCAGGCGAGGTCGACGCAGTCGGTGGTGGGATTGTGGGGAAACGAGAGAATGACCACGCGCGGCTTGGGCCACTGGTTCTGCCACGCCTCCATCACGTTGTCGAGAAAGTCCTCGCCGGGCCCGAGACGGATCTGTTGCACCTCAGCTCCTGCGAACAGCGGCGCGTAGATGTGGATCGGGTAAGAGGGCGACGGAACGAAGGCGCTGTCACCCGGTCCGAGGAGCACCCACATGAGGTGCGACAAGCCTTCCTTGGCGCCGATCGTCGTGATCACCTCGGTGTCGGGATCGAGCTCGACGCCGAACTTGGTCAGGTAGCGATCGGCGATCGCCTGCCGGAGCTTCGGGATACCTCGGCTGCTCGAATACCGGTGGTTGCGCGGGTTGTGGGCGGCCTCACACAGCTTGTCGACGGTCAGCTCGGGAGAGGGAATGTCGGGGTTCCCGAAGCCCAGGTCGATCACGTCGGCCCCGGCTCGCCGCGCCTCGATCTTCAGGGCGTCGATGACCCCAAGCACGTACGGCGGCAAGCTCGTTATCCGGCGAAACTCCATCCCTGGAGGCTACCCGTCACTATGTGACGGCTCGCGTCTGGTTTCCGGCCCGAGCGGCTCCAGGGTGCGGACCGCCTCGATTACGGCATCGGGGCCACGAGGGGCACCGCAGACTGCCCAGGTCGCGCCGGCGGCGCGCAGATCCTCCAACCGAGCGGCGATCTGGCGAGGGTCTTCCGGCACTATGCCTCCCCAAGTGACCGGAGCCGTCTTCACCGCACGTAGTTGGGCCGGCGACGCGTCCCACAGGTTGAGGGCATCGGCGTCGCGCTCCGCGACGCGGATCGTGCGGCGCGAGCGCCCGCCGACCCACGTGGTGATGCCCTCGTCCCGAAGTTGGCGGCAGCAATGCGAGAGGGCTGCCAGGCGCTCACTCGTCGGCGGATAGCCCGCGCCGAAGGCGACATTCTCGGGCGCGCTGAGGGCGTCGCCGGTGCCGAGACCGGCGACGAGGCGGTCTCCGATCATCCGCTGCAACGTGGCGAAGTGGTGGACGAGCACGGCATCCGGGAACAGGCTCACGCGCGCCACCAGGGTGCCGAGCGCAATCGTCTCGGTCTCCGATGCCAAGGCGCCGAGCAGCGGGAACGGTGTAAGGGCGGGCCGTTCCGGCCGGCCGATCGCCCAAAGATGGTCGAAGACGAAGACTCCGTCGAGACCGGCCATCTCGGCCTTCCGGGCGGCCTCCAACGCCGGCTCGACCTCCCCGGCAAATTGGGGGAGCGTGACGGCAACCTTCACGACGCCGTCGCCGCCTGTCGCGCTAAGAGGGCGGCGCCGATCGCCCCGGCTCGCTCCCCCAGTTCGGCGGGCACGATTCGTACCGCCGGGCGCCGGTCGACGCCGGCGAGGAGATCGGCGAACGCGTCGCGTGTGGGTGCGAGCACAACCTCGGCCGAGGAGACCAGCCCACCGCCCAACACGAACACCTCGGGATCGAAGAGGTACGCGAGGTTGACGAGGCCGATCGCCAACCATCGCCCGTAGGAGGCCATCACTGCTTGGGCTTCCCCGTCGCCCTCCGATGCCGCGGCGGTGACGTGCTCGCCCCTCACGTCGTCAGCGTCGCCGCCGGCGAGCGTGACGCCGCGTGCGAGACGACCACCGTGGGCTGCGTCGCGTGCAAGGCGGCCGAGCCCGGTTCCCGAGGCGAACCGCTCCCAACAGCCGCGCTTGCCGCACGGGCACTCGGGTCCGTTCGGATCAACAACCATGTGCCCGACCTCTCCGGCGAAGCCGTGGGCTCCGCGGTAGAGACGCCCCCTGAGGATGATTCCGCCGCCGATGCCGGTGCCGAGGGTCACGAGCAGGACATGATCCGCGCCACGACCCGCCCCGACCTCGTGTTCACCCCACACCGCGGCGGTCGCATCGTTCTCCACCACCACGGGCACGCCGCAACGCTGTCCGACGCGGTCGGCGACCGCGAGGTCGATCACGCCCGGGAGGTTGGGTGCATAGGCGAGGACGCCCGCGCCGTCGACAAGCCCGGGCATTCCGACACCCACGGCATCGGGCGCGTCGGAGCGCGGGCGGAGTTCCTCGACGAGACCCACGATCGTGTCGATGATCGCTTCGGGCTCTCGCGGCGTTGCTACACGCGCCTCGGCGTGCACCTCGCCGTCGCCGCCGACAACCAGACCGAGACACTTCGTCCCGCCGACGTCGACGCCGATCGTCAGCCCGGGCACGCGGAACGACTCAGAACCGAAGCAGGGCTGCGATCCGGCCCATCACGTCGAGGTCAGCGTTGTCGCCAGATACGACGACACGGCAGTGCTGATTCACTGCTTCTTCGATCGCCTCTTCCACGATGTCGGGAACCAGCTCCATCTCGTAGTCGCACAGCGAGCACCGACGTCCCAACACCGCGAGGTTGCCGCACGAACTGCAGCGCCAGCCCTCGGTTTCGAACCCGTCGGAGACCACCAGGGTGTCGACCCGTCGTTCGGTGAGCGCGGCGAGCACGTGCTCCAGTCCGGCAACGGCACCATTTCCGGAGCCCGCGTTCTCACGGATCTTGTCGACGAGCTCGGCGCGCAGCCGGCGCTCCACTTCAGCCTCCGCCTCCAGCGCCGCCTGGCGAATGACCGCCTCGGGTGCCCCGGTCGGGACCGATACCCGCGCCGCGATGCGCTCGCGCAGGTAACTGTGCAGCACCCGCTCGAGCTCGTGCGCGATCTCGTCGGGAGCTCCGATGATGAGGTGGTCGAACGGGTGTTGCTTGTACACCTCGAAGGCCACCTGGGCAGCACGTCGCAAGTGCTGATGGGCAGCCTCCTCGAGAGTGTGCCGCTGATGGCCGCGATCACGGTCTCCCATCGTGTCGTCGCCACGCGGCAACGCGTCAAAGAGCTCGCTCTTGTCGACCAGCTGCCCGAGTTCGAAGACGAACATTCGGGCCCGTTGCTTGTCGGCGATCAGGAGCCCGAACGTTCGGCTCTCGTCGACAAGCGCCTCGAGCTGGCGCACATGGGCGGTCTTGTTGACTACGAGTTGATCGCGAACTGCCACCGGAAGCTCGAAGCACTCCCAGAGGCCCGCCGACTCACACGAGAAGATCGCAAGACCGCGTGCTTGGGATCGGTCGACGCCGCGCCGTATCTGTTGCTCGATGCGACCGATGTCGGCAGGCGAGATCACATGACCGTTGACCGAGTCGCGGGCCGCAGCCCGTTTGACCATTCGTCCCGCGCGGAGCTCGCAGTCTTCGTACCGCGGATAGCGGCTGCCGTCGACGTCCAGGTAGAGCGACACGACGGGAGCATCCTGGCTCTTGACCGAAGCCAGCCGGCGGATGAGGTCCTCGCTGATTAGCGTCACCACACCTCCATGTCTATGTGTCGATGGTACGCCGTCCGCGGCACGATCGCGGTCGCGTTCAACCCCGGTGGACGCGGCACAGGTCACGGGGCTGGTTGCGAGCCCAGCTGGCGACCTCGTCTGACTCGGTGAGGTACACAACCTGAATGGCACCGGATGCCCGGCTCAGCAGGTCGAGGCAAGCGAGGCGAGCCTCTGACGTGAACCCGCTGAACGCGTCGTCGACCACAACGGGTATGCCGCCGGGCTCGGGCAGGCTCCGGTGTGCCGCGAGGCGAGCCAAGGTGTACAGCGTCTGCTCCACCGGCGACTGCGCTTCGGAGGGGTCGGCCAAGGCCGTTGCCTGTGCGGCATCACGGTCGGCGGCCTCGCGAGCCGCGATCGCCTCGGCGAGCTGGGACGAGACCTCAGCGACGCGGCGCTCAGCCGCCTCGGCGCGAGCCATGCGCTCGGTCGCTTCCGACTGAGCGGCGCGTGCCTGCGCGAGGCGGACCTCGCGCGTCTCTACTTCGGAGCGGGCGCGATCGACGGCCACGTTCTGTTCTGCCGGCTCTTCCTGCCCCCGTGGTTGGCCGGGCGCGGTGTCATCCTCGGCCGCGGGCCGCGTGATCCTGGCCGAAGCATCGGCCAACTCAGCCGCGATGTCAGCCAGGGCGGCTTCCAGCTCGCGAACCCGAGCCCGGCGCTGCGGCCCCCCGGACAACCAGTCCTCGGCAACAGCCTCGATATCGTCGATCGCGTCGACGCCCACGCCGGCGAGCGCTTCGATCAGTTCGTCGCGGGCCCATGCCACATCGACGACGTTCTCGACATGACCTTGCAGGCTGGCCTCGAGCGCGTCGTCGCCGGGGTCGTGGCCAAGCACTTCGACGGCCTCCTCCCGGATAGCTGCGAGCGTCTCGGCGAGGCCCTCGTCGCTCATCGGCGCCACACCGCCGTGCAGCTCTTCCCAAACCGCTTCAGCGTCCGCAAGGGCTTCCCGCGCCGCCTCGAGGTTACGGGTGACGCCCCCGGCGCGTACCACCGGGACGATTCGTCGCAGGTAGTCGTCGTAGTCGGCCGCGCCGAGGCGGATGAGGGCCTCCCGCTCAGCTTGCTCGGCTCCTTCGAGCCGGCGCCGGTTCAGCCTCGAAGGACGCTGGTCGGTGCGCCGCTCCGCTTCGAGGACCCTGCGGTGGGCGCGTTCGAGACTCTCGACCGCCGCGGTGTCAATGTCAACATGCACCTCGCCTGCGCGCTCGGCCTCCTCCACCGCTGCCCGGGCAGCATCGAGCGCGGCCTGGGCGGGAGCGACCAAATACTCGGGCGGCGGTTCCACCTCCACGGCTTCCCCCGCCTGCCGTGCCCGATAGGCCGCCCAGCGCTCGGCGAGCATGGCCGCTCGCTGCGATGGCCTCGGCTTGACCGACTGCAACCGCCGGTACGCCGCCAGGGCGTGGGCGACCGCGTCACTGTTGAGTCGCTCGGCTTCCGCCAACTCGCGGGCGGCCTCCGCGTGTCGGACTTCGATCTCGGCGTGGCGCTCGGCCCATTCGCTCCGCCTGTCAGCCGACGCGCGTTCTGCCTCCTCGACTGCGGCGAGGTCCGCCAACGCCTCTTCGAGGTCGGCCTCGGCGCCCGTGACCAGTGCCTCCGCAGTGGCGAGATGCTCCCGCGCGTCCTGATCGAGGGCGCGGCGCGAGGAGTCGAGCTCCTCTCTGAGGGCGCGCTCGCGCTCGGCCAGCTGGGCGGGCGAGGCCTCGGGAGGCGGGTCTTCAGCCGGCTGCGGCTCTTGCATCCCTTGACCGGCGGAGAGAGGACCGGCAATGGAGGGAAGGTCGGCGGCGCGCCAGACGATGTCGACGTGAGCACCGTGCTCGGAACCACGGTCTCTCAGTCCGGCGACCACCTCGCCGGCTAGCACGCTCGCCAGCTGAGAGCGGCGCCCGCTGTCGAGGTTCGACACCACCGTGAGACGCGCGTGGAGGGGAGTGCCCTTCTTCTTCTTGTTCTTGCCAAGACGCAACTCGCGCAGGATCACCCCCTCGTCTGTACCACAGCCCACTCGATTCCGCCGCGATTCCCGAAGGAATTTCGTCGCCTTACGGGCGTAAGCTCAGGGCTCGACGTCGATGTGGGTGATCCCTCCGCCGTCGCCGTCGGCACTGTCGGGTGGCGGGTTCGGGCGGGGAGCGCGGACGAGGCCTTCGGCCACTTCAAGGGCCGCGCGGGCGGCGGCAATCAACTCGAGTGCGGCCGTCTGGAGATGGTCGACGGCGTCGCGAGCCCGGTCCTCGTTCACTTATCCGTCCCTTGGCTGTCGAAGGTGATGTGCAGTGTCCCGCCGGTCAGCCTTGCGCCCACCACGTCGACGAGTCGCAACGAGTCAGGCAGCATCAGCGCTCTGCGGTGCGACCCGACTGTAACGATGAGCTCGCCGTCACGCCGGGCGAGATCGACATCCGATGGTTCCGCGAACGGCAGTTCCATCAGGATCACCGGCCGCGCGCCGCGCTGGGTGATGGTGAACGGCGAGCCCTCGTGCATTGCGGCGACGGGATCGGAGCCGTCGTACAGGGCGTATCCGAAGTCGTGCAGCGTGTCGATCCCAACCAGCTCGTCGGAAGCGAGCTCGGCTCGGAGAACCGGAAGGGGCGCGAAGCCATCCTCGATCGCATCGAGGTGCTCCGCCTGGGTCTCCTTCCACGCCTTGAACCAGGGATCGATGACGGTGTCGGGTAGGATGCGATTCGCGATCACGCAGTCGACGCGATAGCCGAACAACGCGAGATAGGTCGCGGTGCGCCGGGCCTCGGCGATCACAATGCGCTCGGGGTTCACGACGAGCCGCACGCTCGTGCGCTTCGGGTCGGTTAGCAGCGCCTCGACGCCCGCGAGCTCGTCGTACATGCGCTGGAGCGCCCCGAACACGTCGTCACTCGCGACGGGCATCGTCGACACCCGTCCCACCACCGGTCTGATCGCACGGGTGATCGTACGGCTCGCCGGGAAGATGCGCTCCATGTACCACGCGAGGACGTCGGGCAACGACAGAAGCCGGATTGTCTCCGCGGTCGGCCCGCAGTCGACGACGACGACGTCCCACTCACCCGAGTCGGCACACGACCGGATGTCGGCGAGACTGAACACCTCGTCGAGGCCGGGGATGACCGCGAGCTCCTCGGCGTGCAACGTGGCCATCCCGGCCCAATCCATCAGGTCGACGAGATAGCGGCGAACTCCGCCCCACACCTGGGAGAGTCGGGCGGTCGGGTCGAGCTGCTGTCCCCACAGACCCGAAACGATCGGCGTCGGCACTCCGGCGAGGGTCACGCCGAAGGCATCGGCCAACGAGTGCGCGGGATCGGTCGAGAGCGCGATCGTCCTCAGTCCACGTTCCGCGCACTGCAGAGCGGTGGCGGCCGCCACGCTGGTCTTCCCCACACCTCCTTTGCCGGTGAACAGCAGCACACGCGCCACGGCGGGCGATTCTAAGTTCGGGATGAGAAGTGGCCGTGCCGTGCGCCCCAGAGGCCCGCGAGGCCGAGGCCGTACATCGGCACGAGGATCGCGAACGCGGCGCTCGTGAACGGGCGCAGTGAGGCGGTAAGGAGCGCAACGACGACCTGGGTAGTGAGAGCGGCCATCAGGTGACGTCGCACCTGCGCCGGAGCGCTGTCGCCGACGAGAAAGAACAGGCCTCCGATACCGATCGCGTCCGTACGGCTGCGGGCGATCGCAATCCCGTACGCGGCGAGGAACGTGACTATTCCGACCGCGAACAGCACGAGATCGACACCGACGGCCACACCTCGGACCGAGCTGCTGACGACGGCCGCGCCGGCGGTCACCGTGAACAGCGCGGTGCCGGCCCACGACCCGGCGATGATGCGGCCCCCTTTCACGCTCGACCGGCCGAGTCGAGGGCTGCCTCCAAGCGACCACTCAGGACGTCGTATGAGAAGCCGGCGACGGCCCGGTGGCGCGACACGTCAGCCATCCGACGCCGCCGGGCGGGGTCGTCGAGAAGCGATGCGAGTGCGGTGGCCGTCGCAGCGTCGTCGGTGGGGTCGTCAACGACCAACCCGGTCTCCCCTTGACTGACAGCGTCGGCGGCACCCCCGCTGCGTCCCGCGAGTTGGGGCACGCCACACGCGGCGGCTTCGACGAAGACAATTCCGAACCCCTCCTGCTCCAATCCGAACCAGCGGTTGCCGCGACACAACATGGCAAACACGTCCGCGCAGCCGTAGAACTCCCGGAGGTCGTCGTCGGGCACGCGGCCGAGCATCCGAACCGGGGAGCCGGTGCGGCGGATCAAACGATCGAGCCGGTCGCGATCTCGCCCCGCACCGGCAAGGGCCACTACCAGGTCAGGATGGGTCGTCCGCAGGCGTGCCGCGGCGCGGATCAGGACGTCGAATCCCTTGCGGGGCACCAGGCGGCTGAGGCCGGCGACGACACGACCCTCGACCGGCAGACCGTAGCGAGCGCGCGCCTTGGCCCTCTCCCCCGCGTCGAGCGGCCGGAACCGATCCACGTCTACTCCCGGCTCCACGACCGTTACCGGCGGCGTGGCCTCACCACCCAGCCTGCGGGCCTCCGACGCCGGATAGGCGCCCGCCGCGATCACGCGAGTCGCTCCCCGGACGACTCGGCCCAGTAGCGATCCACCAACCGGGGCGCGCCCGGCGAGTTCGGACCCGTGCATCACCAGCACGTAGGGACGGCACAACCGCGGGCCCAAGTGGCCGACGGGCAGTCCGGGATCGAGGACGATGAGCTCCGCGCCGACTTCACGCGCCAGCTCGTCGATCTGACGGCGCACCGCGGGCACGGGCAGCAAGACCCGGCGGCTCGCTCGTACCACCCGGAAGTCCTGGTCCGCGTCGAAGGCCTCCTGGTCCGGGTGGGCGGTGGTGAGGACCGTCACATCGCCGGGAGGAAGGCGTCGCCAGAGCTCCCAGAGGTAGCTCTGGATGCCGCCGACCTTCGGCGGGAAGTCGTTCGTGACCAGCAGGTGACGGATCATGTCCCGGGGTTCGGCGTCTATCGCGCTGTCGCCGGAACGAGGTCATCGCGTCCGAGCGTGACGGCGGCCCACACGGCATGCCTTCGGATCATGTCGTCGGCGCTGTCGAGGGCCCGACGCAGCGCGCGCTCGACCGCGGGATCGTGCCCGTCGCCGACGTTGCCGAGCACGACAAGCGCGTTGCGGCGCAGATAGCGGGGCTGGCGGCGCGGGATGTACCAACGGCCGAATCGTGCCAACAGGTCGTCGTCGCTCGCTTCGAGAACAGCGACGACGTCGACCCATGCTTCCTCGCTCGGGTCGACCGCCCGGAGACCGTGACGGTCGGAAGTCCGGTTCGGCGGGCAGGCCTCCTGGCAGTCGTCGCAACCGTAGATGCGATCGCCGAGCGCGACTCGGTACTCCTCTGGAAAATCTCCAGGCGCCTCGAGCAGCCATGCGAGGCACCGGCGAGCGTCGAGCACACCCGGGGCCACGAGCGCGCCGGTCGGACACGCCGGCAGACATCGCTGGCACGACCCGCAACCGTCATCGGTCGGACCTGCTGCGACTGGCAAGACGGCATCGGTGACAACCGAGCCGAGCACGTACCACGACCCCGCGCCCGGCAAGAGGAGGTTGGTGTTCTTGCCGTACCACCCCAGCCCGGCTCGATAGGCCGCCTCACGGTCGACGAGCGCGTTGTCGTCGACCAGCACTCGGCTCTGAAACCCCGCCGCCTCCAGCGCATCGGCAACCCGACCAAGCGCGGCACGGAGGGGCCCATAATGATCCCGGCGCGAGTAGCGCGCCACGCGGGCCACCGCGCCACCAGGCGCTGGAGGGTCGGCCCGGCGGTAGGACCGTGCTCCTACGACCAACGAGCGCGCCTCGGCCAGAGTCCGCCGGGGCTCGGTCGACCGCGCCGGGTCGCCATAGGTGAAGTGCATACCTCCGTGGAGGCCGGCGGCCTTGCGCTCCTCCAGATGCCGTCGCGTTCCGACAAAGGCGTCCGCTGGCGCCACGCCGACCGCGTCGAGGCCAGCGGCGCGACCTAGTGCCTCGATATCGCACCACAAGGCCGCACCATCGCGTCTCGACCGGCCGGCATCCACCTCCCCATGTTCGCCAACTTGGGCCGGCAACTACCGAATCCCGACCGTCACCGACGCGAATTCGACTCCCGGCGCCGGCGCAGGCGGCCCAGCTGGCTCTCGGTGGGAGGCGTCGCCCGATCGGCCCGTATGGTCACCACCCGGTTCGGACCGGCGGACGGGGCCGAGGCCACGGCAGGAGCCGCAACTGACGGGGGCGAGGGAACGTCGGCAGGAACGGTGGGTTGAGGCGGGCGTGGCACCGGCGAAGGCTGGGGGCTCGCCGGTGCCTCGCGGCGGAGCTCCTGGGCCTGTCGGGCTCGAGCGCGGCGGCGGGAACGAGGTTCGCGCGGCACTTCCGGCGCCCACGCCGAGGTAGCGGAGGCACGGGCGTCTGGCAGGTCTGTCCGGGCTTGGCGAGCAGCCGGCCGCCTCGTTGCCGTGCTCTTGGCGGACCCCGGCTTCTTGGCCTTCTTAGCCTTCTTAGCCCTCGTGGTCTTCTTGGGCGCTTTCCCTACCGCTGCCGTCCGGCCGGGCCGGGAGCCCTTCTTCGCTGCGACCCGCTTCGCGGGCGCCTGACTCTTCGCTCGGGGCCGTGTTGCCGGTCGGCGCCGCGCGGCAGGAACAGCCTTCTTCCTGGCGGCACTCTGACTGCCTGCGCGCTTCTTGCTCGCAGCCTTCTTGCCGGCGACCTTCTTGCTCGCTCGCTTCTTAACGGCGCCCTTTTGGGCCGCGCTCCTCTTGCCTGGGACCTTTCCAGCGGCGACCTTCTTCGCAGCGCGCTTCTTACCGGCAACCTTCTTGCTCGCAGCCTTCTTACCGGCGACCTTCTTGCTCGCAGCCCTCTTGCCGGCAACCTTCTTGCCTGCGACCTTCTTCGCCGCGCGCTTCTGGGTCCCGACCTTCCTCGCTGCCTGCTTCCTCGCCTGCGGGCGCGCTGGAGAGTCGGCCGCCTCGGCCTCCACCGGCGGTGCCGGCGGTGTGTCGGCAGAGAGCAACTCGGCGCGCGGCGCCTTCGTGCGTGGCGGGATGTAGCCGAGGTTGGAGGCCAGACGGTTCCGGGCCGTCACCGTTCCGTCGGAGAAGTCGATCTCCCACTCGGCGACCTGCGGCCGCTGCCTCGAGACGAAGGCGAACCGCACGACCCAGCTGCCGTCGATGAGCTGAAGAGCCCCCCATCCGGCGTCGAAAGTCTGGTCGCCGAGGCGAACCCCGCGGGCGGCGACGTTCCATCTCACCGCCGTGCCGAGCGGCTGGGCCGACAGTCCTTTCCGCGGAGTCGCGTACCGGAGCTCTCGGGCACGGTCCACCACTTGGGCCTGCTCGGCCAGGATCGGGGCCGCGAACCTCGCCACCCAGTCCTCGTCGACCCCCGCGTCGCGGGCCACTCGCGACAGTGAGCTGCCCGACCGCACCCGGGCCTGGATCTCACGCGGGCTGAGCTGGCTCTCTTGACGAGCGAAACGACGGTGCTGCTCGAGCCGGTCGCCGCCGTCAGTCTCCTCCCGTCGCAGCACCTCGTCGATCAAGCCGACGAGCCGCTCGTCGAGCGCGATCATGAACCCCCCCGACTTCGCGCCCTTTCGGGCACTGAGGATGAGCTGCTTCTGATCGGTTGTAAAGCCCACCAAGTGGAGCTGTTGCACACGCGCTCCCACAGGGAGGTAAGCCATCGGCGCCTGTCTGCCGCGGACCGTAGCACCCGTCCACTAGGTGCACGGCGGACCCTCAGCCGGTGCGCTGAACATGGCGGAGGGCCGGGACGAGCCCCGAACCCACCAATAGCCGCATCGCCCGCTCCTCGGCCGCGTCGATTACGACTGCGTCGCCGGGATCCCGGCTGCAGATGAACGTGACGACGCAGTCGTCACAGGCGTCGGAGTGCTGCATCACACAGTCGTCACAGTCGATCTTGCGCATGTCCGCCATCATGACGAGCGGGTGTGACACGGAACTTGAGGC
>CAZWDB010000100.1:0-16231 GCA_964632885.1 uncultured Acidimicrobiales bacterium
TCAGGTGCGGGCGCCGCCGCGGGAGCGCATGGCGCGCTTCTGTTCGATGAAGTCGACGAGGACGTAGTCGCCGAGGGTCTCGGGCGTGGTGAAGAACGCCCTGCCCTGGTTGAGGCGGGTGAGCTTCTCGACGAAGTCGCGGAGGTAGCTCGTCACGTCGAGCATGAAGGTGTTGATCTTGATGCCGTCGCGGGTGCAACGGGCCACCTCGGTGAGGGTGGCGTCGACGGTCTCCCGCACCGGCGGGTAGTTGAAGAACGGCTCGCCGTTCGGCAACAGGTGGGCGGTGGGCTCGCCGTCGGTGATCATGATGATCTGCTTGGTGCCGCTCTGGCGGGCCAGCATGCGACGGCTGAGGATGAAGGCGTGCTGCATGTTGGTGCCGTAGACGAAGTCCCACGACACCTCCGGAAGCTGCTCGGCCTTCAACTCGCGTGCCACCTCGCTGAACCCGACGATGCCGAGGAAGTCGCGGGGGAACTGGCTCGAGATCAACGAGTGCAGCGCCATGGCGACCTTCTTGGCCGCGAGGAAGTTGTCGCGCATCGGCATCGACAACGACAGGTCGAGCATCAGGACCGTCGACGTGCGCGTCATCGTCTCGGTGCGCTCGACCTCGAAGTCGTCCGGTGACAGACCGACCGGCGTGCCGCCTCCGGTACGCCGAATCGCGTTGCGCACCGTGCGCTCGATATTGAGGTTGAACGGATCGCCGAAGGAGTACGGCTTGGTCTCGTACGCCCGCTCGTGCCCGATGCCGGTCGGGTCGACCTGGTGCTTTCCCATCCGTTCCCGGGCCAGCTTGGAGAACAGGTCGGACAGGGCGTTCTGGCCGATGCGCCGCATGCCCTTGGGCGTGAGCTCCATGCGCCCCTCACGCATCTCGATCAGCCCGGCCTCCTCCAGCATCTTGGCCAGATCGGAGAGGCGTTCCAGAGACTGGGCGCCCTGATCCCCGAGCAGCTCCCGGGCCCGCTCGATGTCGACATCGGCGAGGGCCCCGGGGCTGTTGGCCGTGCGCAGCAGGTTCTCGAGTTGGTCGATGTCGCCGAGCTCGTTCATCAGCTGGGCGGCGTCGGCGAAGCCGAGCGGGTCCTGGCCGCTGAAGTTGTAGCGGCGGTCCCAGCCTGCTCCGGGGAACGCCTGCTGCAGGTTGTTGGAGAGGCGGTCCATCTGCCAGCGAAGGTCCATGTCTTCGAGCAGCTGGTTCGCGAGGCCCTGGAGCTGGGCGCGCTGCTCCGGTGTCATCGAATTGAGCATCGACTGCATGGCCGCCATCTGTTGGGCCATCTGCTCCAGCAGCTCTTCGAGGTTCTGGGGATTCTGGGGGAAGAAGTCGCCGTACTGCTGCATGAACCGCTGGAAGTCCTGGTCGGTGTTCTCGCCCGCCTCCCGCTTCTCCAGCATGTGGTTGAGGTCGTTGAACATGTCCTTCATGCGCTGGACCTGTTCGGGCGTGATGTTCTGCATCGCGCCGGACATCTCGTTGAAGTAGCTCTGCATCAACTGCTGACGGAGCTCGTCCATCAGCTCGTCGAACCGCTCGCGTGCCTCGCTCGAGGTGAACTCGTACTCCTGGAGCTGCTGCACCATGCCGGACAGGTCGGGTGGCAGGAAGTCGAGCTGCATCCGCCGCTCGGTCGCGACCTCTTCGGTGATCTCCTGGCGGCGCTGGTCACCGGAGTTACGGGCTTCCTCGACGAGCTTGTCGATGCCCTCGCGCTCCATGTCGACGACGTCGCGGAGGTTCTGGGCGATGTCGTCGTACACCCCGCCAAGGTCGTGCTGCTCCAGCTGGTCGCGCCGCCGGCGTCGGAGCTTCTCGAGCATCTCGCGCATGCCCTGCACGCGCTCACCGTTCTGATCGCGGAAGCCCTGTTGGAGCAGTCGCTTGAGGGCGGCGTTTAGGTCGCCGTGGTACAGAAGGTCGTCGGTCAGCTCTGAGAGCACGTCGTCGGCATCGAGATCGAAGCCGACCTGGGTGCCGTCCCAGCGTGAGTACCTGTAACGCGGCATCCAATCCTTCCCTGGGCCGGTCTACCGGCCTCTGTAGGTGGCGCGGGCGCCAGACGCGTCCTTGTTGAGGCGCTTCGACAGGTGGAGGCCCTCGAGAACGAACTCGGTAGCGCTGGCGACCACGCCCGGACCCTCGCTCTTGGCCAGGGCCATCACGGGCTCCCGGAGCGCCGGCAGCCGCTTCAGGGTCTCGACGTAGTCGGCCGCGGTTACGTCGTCGCCGACATGCACGATCGTCGACTCGTCGAACGACGTGATCACGTCGCGGAACATCTCGATCGGGCAGTGCTCCTTGAACACGGTGAGTACTGCCGTCTTGAGGAGCCGGTCGACGACCAGTTCGTCGCGTCCCTCCTCGAGGGTCTCGATCTCGACCTTGCCGGCGGTGGACGATGCCAACGCTTCGAGGTCGCTGATGCGCGGGACGACGTCCTTCTCGCCAAGTCGCAGGGCCCGACGGGCGGCGTTCGCGATGAGGGTCTCGTAGTTCGCGATCGAGAGCCGCACCGACACACCCGACCGCTGGTTGATGTGGGGGCTGGACCGGGCGAGCTGGGTGAGCGCGCCGACCACCTCTTCCATGAACGGAGGCATGTGGACCTTGAGGCCGAGCGCCTCGAGGGGGCGGGCCTCCTGCCGCACGACGTCGAGCTCGGTTTCGATGTCGAGGGGATAGTGGGTGCGGATCTGGGCGCCGAACCGGTCCTTCAGCGGCGTGATGATCCGCCCGCGGTTGGTGTAGTCCTCGGGGTTGGCCGATGCGACGAGCATGACGTCGAGGGGCAACCGGATCTTGTAGCCGCGCACCTGCACGTCGCGCTCCTCGAGCACGTTCAGCAGGCCCACCTGGATGCGCTCGGCCAGGTCGGGCAGCTCGTTGATGGCGAACACTCCCCGGTTGGTGCGGGGAACGAGGCCGTAGTGGAGGGTGAGCTCGTCGGATAGGTAGCGGCCTTCGGCGACCTTGATCGGGTCGACCTCACCGATGAGGTCGGCGATCGAGGTGTCCGGGGTGGCGAGCTTCTCGCCGAACCGGGTGCTGCGGTGCACCCAGTCGATCGGCGTGTCCTCACCCCGCTCGCTGACCAGCTCCCGGGCGTACTTCGACACCGGGTGGTACGGGTCGTCGTTGATCTCGGACCCCGCCACGATCGGCATCCACTCGTCGAGCAGGTCGGTGAGCGACCTGATCATGCGCGTCTTGGCCTGCCCTCGTTCCCCCAGGAAGATGATGTCGTGTCCCGCAAGCAGTGCATTCTCGAGCTGCGGTAGCACGGTCTCTTCGTACCCGAGCACCCCGTCGACGAGGGTCTTACCTTCCCCGATACGTGCGGCGGCGTTGCGCCGCACCTCCTCCTTGACGGGGATCGACTCCCATCCGGAATCCCGCAGCTGTCCCAACGTGGCCGGTCGCGAACTCATGCCCCCAACCTATCGTCGGCGCCGGGCTACGAACACTCCGGATATGTGCGCAGCCGGACGCGGGTGACAGGATCAGGGCGTGACGATGACCTCAGTGGCGCCGTCGACGGAGCCGCAGACACCTCGCTCGGTCGCACGCTCGACCATCGGACAGAAGGCGGTCATGGCGGGTACCGGGGTGATCCTGCTCGGCTACATCGTCGCCCACATGCTCGGGAACCTGAAGATCTTCACCGGCCGCACCCATTTCGACGAGTACGCAGAGGCGCTGCGCACGATCGGCGGAGCCCTACTCGGCGAGAGCTGGTTCCTCTGGATTATGCGGCCTCTGCTGCTCGCGGCCGTTCTGGCCCATATCTGGGCCGCGACCGCGCTGACGATCCGCAGTCGCAACGCCCGGCCGGTGGGCTACGCCGGACGGGTACGGCGAGTTCAGGCCACCTACGCGTCGCGCACGATGCGCTGGGGCGGCGTGATCGTCGGCCTCTTCATCGTGTACCACATCCTGCACATGACCACCGGCACCCTCCACAACGACTTCGAGCACGGCGCCGTCTACGACAACAGCGTGGCCGCCTTCAACCAGTGGTGGGTGTCGGCGGCCTACATAGTCGCTGTCCTCGCGCTCGGGATGCACCTGTACCACGGGCTGTGGAGCATGTTCCAGACCCTCGGACGCAACACGCCTCGCGTCCACGGTGTCCTCCGCCGCTTCGCTCAGGTCGGCGCGGTCGTCATCACCGTCGGTTTCATCTCCGTGCCGGTCGGCGTGATGACCGGCATCGTCCACTGAGGGATCCATGACTTCAACCGCAACGCAGAGCGACAACCGCTGGAAGGTAGCTGCCGACCCCCTCGACGGGCGATGCCCCACTGGCCCGGTCGAGAACCGGTGGGATACCCACCGCTTCAACCTCAAGCTGATCAACCCCGCCAACAAGCGCAAGTACCGCGTGATCATGGTCGGCTCCGGGTTGGGGGGCGCCTCGGCGGCGGCCTCTCTGTCTGAGCTCGGCTACAACGTCGACTGCTTCTGCTATCAGGACAGTCCCCGACGAGCGCACAGCATCGCCGCCCAGGGCGGCATCAACGCGGCCAAGAACTATCGCAACGACGGCGACAGCATCTACCGCCTCTTCTACGACACGGTGAAGGGCGGGGACTTCCGAGCCCGGGAGTCGAACGTGTACCGGCTCGCCCAGATAAGCGTCGAGATCATCGACCAGTGCGTCGCCCAGGGCGTGCCGTTCGCACGCGAGTACGGCGGCACCCTCGACAGCCGGTCCTTCGGCGGAGCCCAGCTACAGCGCACCTTCTACGCCCGCGGCCAGACCGGCCAGCAGTTGCTGCTCGGTGCCTATCAGGCCCTCGAGCGCCAGATCGCCAGCGGCGGAGTCACCATGCACACCCGCCACGAGATGCTGGAGCTGATCGTCGTCGACGGGCACGCACGGGGCATCGTCACGCGCGACATGGTCACCGGCGAGATCGAGAGCCACATGGCCGACGCGGTGGTGCTGGCTACCGGTGGATACACCAACGTCTTCTTCCTGTCGACGAACGCCAAGGGCTGCAACGTCACCGCAGCCTGGCGTGCCCACCGCCAGGGAGCCCTCTTCGCCAACCCGTGCTTCACCCAGATCCACCCCACGTGCATCCCGGTGAGCGGCGACCACCAGTCGAAGCTCACCTTGATGAGCGAGAGCCTTCGCAACGACGGCCGCGTCTGGGTACCGAAGCGTCACGACGACGAACGACCGCCGAGCGAGATACCCGAATCCGACCGCGACTACTTCCTGGAGCGCCGCTATCCGGCCTTCGGAAACCTGGTGCCGCGCGACATCGCGTCGCGAGCCGCCAAGAGCGTGTGCGACGAAGGTCGCGGGGTCGGACCGGGCGGCCGGGGGGTCTACCTCGACTTCGGCGAGGCGATCGCCCGGGTCGGCCAGGCGACGATCGCGGAGCGCTACGGGAACCTCTTCGACATGTACGAGCGCATCACCGCCGAAGATCCCTACCGGGCGCCGATGCGCATCTACCCCGCGCCGCACTACTCGATGGGCGGCCTCTGGGTCGACTACAACCTGATGGGCACCATCCCGGGGTTGTTCGTTATCGGCGAAGCGAACTTCTCCGACCATGGCGCCAACCGTCTCGGTGCGAGTGCTCTGATGCAGGGGCTCGCCGACGGGTACTTCATCCTCCCGTACACGATCGGCGACTACCTCACCTCCCGACCGCAGGAATCCCTGCCGGCCGACCATCCCGCGGCCCAGGCAGCGGAGGCGGCGGTAAACGAGCAGATCGACAAGCTGTTGTCGATCAAGGGAACGCGCACAGTCGACTCCCTCCACCGCGAGCTGGGTCAGCTTCTCTGGGACTACTGCGGTATGGCTCGGAACGAAGAAGGGCTTCGCAAGGCGCTCGACCGCATCCCCGAGCTGCGTGAAGAGTTCTGGCAGACGGCCAACGTCCCGGGCGAAAACGAAGAGCTCAACCAGGCGCTCGAGAAGGCGGGCCGCGTCGCCGACTTCTTCGAGATGGCCGAGCTGCTCTGCATCGACGCGCTGCACCGCAACGAGTCCTGCGGGGGCCATTTCCGGGAGGAGAGCCAGACCGACGACGGCGAGGCTCTTCCAGATCACGACAACTTCGCGTACGTCGCGGCGTGGGAGTTCGCCGGCGTGGGCGAGGAACCCGTGCTCCACGAGGAGCCGTTGACCTTCGACTACGTCCATCCCACCCAGCGGAGCTACAAGTGAGCGGCGGCCTCGACCTCACCCTTCACGTGTGGCGTCAGCATGACGCGGCCGACAAGGGACGCATCGTCACGTACCGGATGCAGGATGTCAGCCCGGACATGTCGTTCCTTGAGATGCTCGATCAGCTCAACGATCGCCTCACGCTCGAGGGCGACGACCCGATCGCGTTCGACCACGACTGCCGCGAGGGCATCTGTGGCGCATGCGGCGTGATGATCAACGGCATTGCCCACGGACCGGAGCGGGCCACGACCACCTGCCAGCTCCACATGCGCCACTTCCGCGACGGCGACGAGGTCTGGATCGAGCCGTGGCGGGCAGGTGCGTTCCCGGTGATCAAGGATCTCGTCGTCGACCGCAGCGCCTTCGACCGGATCATCGCTTCCGGCGGCTTCGTCTCGACTTCGACGGGCGCGGCGCCCGAAGCCAACTCGATCGCCGTCCCGAAGACCGCGTCCGACACTGCCATGGACGCGGCCGCCTGCATCGGGTGCGCGGCCTGTGTGGCGGCCTGTCCCAACGCGTCGGCGATGTTGTTCACCGCGGCCAAGGTCACCCACCTCGGCGTCCTCCCCCAGGGCCAGCCCGAACGCTATGAGCGCGTGGTGAGGATGGTCGCCCAGATGGACGCCGAAGGGTTCGGTAGCTGCACCAACATCGGGGAGTGCGAGGCAGCCTGCCCCAAGGAGATCACCCTCGACACGATCAACTTCATGAACCGTGACCTCCTCGCGTCGGTCACCAAGCGCGGTCGCGGCCGCATGGCCACCTCGCCCGGCGCCCGAACTTGAGGCAATAACGACCGAATTCCGGTCGTTATTGCCTCAAGTTCGCAAGATGGACGCAGGAATCGGCCCCTCCGATGGCCAAACCCCTAGGTGAAGGCACCACGGGCGGAGCCGCCGTCCGTGACCCAGGGACCAACAGCACGGTCCCCGTGGCCCGGACAGGCAATGACGAAACTCTTCCTCCACTTCCTCAGCCGAGTCGCACCCGGCACCCGGTTCCCCGGCACTTGGGCGCGGCTGAACCGACTCGGCCAGTGGCGTCGATCGGCGACCTCTACCCTGCTCGGCCGCGTGTCGAAACCATCGCGAACGGCGTTCCTGGTACGGCTCTCGGACCACATCGACCACCTGGCAGACGCCGACGCGGCCGTCAACGCGGCGATGCAGGCACGGATGCGGGCCGCGGGCGCGTCGACCCGGGGGGCGCTGCGGGCCGGCCGGGTGCAGGCCGAGGCTGCCCTCGAGGTGGCCGACGGCTTCCTGCGGCGCTACTGGCCCCGTCCGGGCGAGGCGCCGGCGATCGCGGCCGCGGCATCGGCCACCCTCGCGGCACTCATCATGGGCCTCGTCAGCCAGTTCCCGGGATCGGTCACCGACGTCAGACCGACGTCAGGCCGCTTCGCCATCGCCGGTGCGACCGAGAGGGTCGAGCCCCAGGCAGGAGAAGCGACCCCCGCCCGCCCTGCGCCCGAACCCGACGCCCCGGCGACCCCGCCTCCCGATCCGGCGACGACGGCGGCACACGAGCCGGCGCCCGTCGAATCCGCAACCCCGTCCGCAGATGTGTGGGCGCCACCCGTGAGGGGCGCGCTACCCATCGGCAAGGGAATGTGGCTGTACATGCCCGAGCGGGTCGAAGGCGGCGACCCGCACGCCATCGTCGCCAAGGCCAACGCCATCGGCCTGACCCACGTTTACGTGCGTACCGGCTCTTCGAAGATGGGGTTCTACGCCCAGGACTTCCTCAACGAGCTTCTGCCGGTCGCCCACGAGAACGGGATCCGGGTCTACGGCTGGGACTTCCCGTACTTCTACAGCTGGAGCGACGACGTCTACCGGGCGCTCGAGGCCATCACCTACACCACGCCTGACGGCCACCGCATCGACGGGTTCAGCGCCGACATCGAGACCGAGGCGGAGGGCACCCAGATCTCCGCCCACCACGCCCACGAGTACGGCACCGCGCTCCGCCGCCTCGCTGGACCCGACTACCCCCTGATCGCCACCGTGCCGAGGCCGTCGAGTGGGATCGTGAAGGGCGGCTTCCCGTATGCCGAGCTCGCACCCAACTTCGACGCCTTCGCACCGATGGTCTACTGGATGCAGCGTGACTCCATGGCCGAGGTGGTCACCGCCATGGAGCATCTCTCGCAGTTCGGCCTGCCGGTCATGCCGGTTGGTCAGGCCTACGACGGCGGCCTCGACGGAGGACATCCCGGCGTCCCGTCGGCCGAGGCGATCATCAGGTTCATGCAGGGGGCCGAGGCCCACGGCGCGCCTTCGGTGTCGTTCTGGTCATGGCAGCACGCCGACGAGCAGGCGTGGCACGCGATCCAGGTGGCGGCGGAGTTCCGGCTCGCCGCGGGAACACCCGAACAGCTGCCCCGCGGGATGCTCCTCGCCTACCAGGTCGCCCTCGCCCAGTACGGCTTCGACGTCGAGCCAACCGGCATTTGGGACGAGGCCACCACCGCCGCCGTCGCCGGTTACCAGCAAGCCGTCGGCCTGCCGGTCTCGGCGATCATCGACGAGGCAACCGTCGCCGCCGTCCTCCGGCCCTTCCGTCCCCCCACCAACTTCCGCTGATCCCGCGGCCGGGTGGAGGGGTTTGGGGCGGGTTGGTGGCTTGGTCGGGTTGGTTCCACTCGGTCCAGCCCCATCCGGAGCGGCCGTCGGAGCCCTCGTAGCGGCACAGGGCGCGGGCCAAGATGCCGGTGCGACCGTCGGGTGCCGAGAGCGGCACCGGCGTGTGCGCAGCGACGGTGACGTCGAAGGTGTGCGAGCCGATCCGCATCTCGGCTCGGTGCGGGAGCCCGTCTTCGTCATGGGTAGTGTCGACGTCGAAGCCGGGGATCTCCTCGAGCCCGCCGCCGGGCGGTACCACGAATCCTGGCTGGTAGGTCGTGCCCTCGATCAGCGGGCGCATGGCGTGGAACGCGGTGCCGTCGTCGAGGTGGAACGACGTCCAGCACCACCCGAACCGCCACCAGTCGCGGCCGCCCCACGAGTGGTCACGCTCCCCTTGCCCCTCGAACGCGAACGTATCGGCGCCGATCAGCACGTCGCCGTGCACGCGGCACGGCTGCTCGTACCGGCTCGTGCCCGGGTAATCGTACTGGGGCGCCTCCGCCTCCCACTCGAGGTCGAGGCCGAGCGCGACCCGCTCACCCCGCTCAGGCCCACCGCCCAGCGCGTCGCGGTGGTCGTCGAGGGCGACCGCGAATGCCTCGAGCCCGACGGTCCAGTGCTCATGGGGCGTCTCGCACACGAGCTGCGACCAGAGTCCCTCGTCGCGGATCTCGAGGTGTTCGCTGGGAGGCACGGGTGCCTCGTGGTGCCGTACCACCAGCAACGGGGCTCCGTCCCGCACGACATATGCCCAGTACCACGACACGCCGAGGTTCGGATAGAGCCCAAGGCGCACGTACCCGGCGAGGGCGCCGTCGCGGGAGGCGAAGTCGAAGTACCACGACTCGTTCCACAGCGGATTGTCGGACGGAGGATGGCGCCGCTCGTCACCGGCTTCAGGCATGAAGGACCCCGTCGTCACCCGAACAGTCGATCTCGACCTCAGTGCCGTCGGCAGGCTCCTCCCCGACGAAGCCGAGAGCCATGATGCACGGCAACTGGTACTCGCGACTCACTATGCCGATGTGACTGCGCGGCGAGCCGCTGGAGCAGACGATGCCCCGGAGCTGGTGGTAGATGGGCGCGAGGAATGTGGCGCCGGCGTCGCGCACAAGGGCGATCACGCCTTCGGGCTCCTCGTCCATGAAGGCGAGGACGTCGTCGGGTCCGGCCATCGTGCGCCATATGCCTCGCACCGGTGCGTGGTCGAACACCTTTTGTCCGCGGCCGATCTCCTCCACGTCGCCCTGCATAGCACGGTCCCCCGGTCGCGGGTCGCAGGTCGCGGATCGCGGCCCACGGGCCCGACCGGGGACGCTAAGTTTGGAGAAAGATCCGACCCGGGAGGACCGCATGAGCCTGGACGAGGTGATCGACGAGCACTTCCTGACGCGGTACCGGACTCTGCTCGACGCCGAAGACACTGCCTTCGACGAACTCGAGCATGCCTATGAGGACGGTGACCGCGCTCACTTCGAGGCCGACCTGGCCGCGTGGCGAGACGCCATCAACCGCAAGCTCGCCTATCTCCAACGTTACGGGGTGGAAGTCCCCGTCCCCTGAGACCACCCTCGAACCGCGAGGGCCGTAAGAGCAGTTAGAGCAAGTCGGCGACTTCGGCTCGCTCCGCGACCAGCTCTTCGGTCGTGATGCGCAGCTTCTCGCGCGCGAAGTCGTCGAGCTCGAAGCCCTCCGCCACCCTCCAGCCGTCGCCGGTGCTGACCACCGGGAAGCCGAACTGGAGACCCTCCGGCACGTCGTACTCTCCCCGGCTGATCACCGCGAGCGACGCGCAGTCGCCGGCCCGAGTGGCAGTGCGGATGCTGACCACCGAGTCGATGGCCGCGTTGGCGGCCGACGCCGCGGACGACGCGCCGCGAGCCTCGATGATGGCGGCGCCGCGCTTCTGCACGGTCTCGATGAAGGGACCGCGCAGCCAGTCGTCGTCGCCGATCACCTCGGACACCGGGCTGCCGCCGATCTTGGCGTTCTGGAAGTCGGGGTACTGAGTGGTCGAGTGGTTGCCCCAGATGGCCACATTGGTGACGTCGGCAACCGGCACGCCGGCCCGCTGGGCGAGCTGGGCGCGGGCCCGGTTCTGGTCGAGCCGGGTCATGGCGAACCACCGATCGTCGGGCACGTCGGGCGCGTGCGACCGGGCAATGAGGCAGTTCGTGTTGCAGGGGTTCCCGACGACTACCACGCGCACGTCGTCAGCGGCCGCCTCGTTGATCGCCTCACCCTGGGGCTTGAAGATGCCGCCGTTCACCTGGAGCAGGTCGCGCCGTTCCATACCAGCCTGGCGGGGCATCGACCCGACGAGCAGCGCCCACTGGGTTCCGTCGAACGCCGTCTTCGGGTCGCTCGTCATCACGACGTCGCTCAACAGCGGAAACGCGCAGTCGGCGAGCTCCATCACGACACCATCGAGCGCCTTCATCGCGGGCTCGATCTCGAGGAGGCGGAGGACCACCGGCTGGTCGGATCCGAGCAGCGCGCCCGACGCGATCCGGAAGAGCAGGGAGTAGCCGATGTTGCCCGCGGGGCCGGTGACGGTGACAGTGACGGGCTTCGCGTTCGCCATGGTGTGGGACCTTAGAGCGTGGCGCGGAAGCGCTCGAAATTGCTCCTACGGCTTCAGGTTGGTGGCCGCGAGGGCGTCGTTGAAGGTGGAGCTCGGACGCATCGCGGCGTCGATGCGGGCTCGGTCAGCCCGGTAGTAGCCGCCGAGGTCGACTGGAGGCCCCTGCACCGCGTTGAGCTCGTCGACGATGGTCTGCTCGTGCTCGCCAAGCTGTTGGGCTAGAGGCGCGAAGGTGGCCGCGAGGGCGGCGTCGGCATCCTGGGCGCCGAGCGCCTCCGCCCAGTAGAGCGCCAGGTAGAAGTGGCTCCCACGGTTGTCGAGCTCGTGCACCTTGCGCGACGGCGACTTGCCGTTCTCCAGCACCTTCTCAGTGGCCCGGTCGAGGGCGGCGGCGAGCACGTTGGCACGAGGCTTGTCGAACTGCGCCGCGAGGTGCTCGAGCGATGCGGTTAGGGCAAGGAACTCGCCGAGGGAGTCCCAGCGGAGATGGTTCTCCTTCACGAACTGCTGGACGTGCTTCGGCGCGGAGCCGCCCGCACCGGTCTCGAACAGTCCACCACCGTTCATCAACGGCACGATCGACAACATCTTGGCGCTGGTGCCCACCTCGAGGATGGGGAAGAGGTCGGTGAGGTAGTCACGCAGCACATTGCCGGTTACCGAGATCGTGTTCTCACCCCGTCGCATGCGCTCGACGGTGAAACGGGTGGCTTCGACCGGGGCCATGGTCTCGATCTGCAGGCCGTCGGTGTCGTGCTGCGGCAGGTAGTGACGAACCTTCGCGATGAGCTCGGCATCGTGCGCCCGCCCCTCATCAAGCCAGAACACCGCCGGCCATCCGGTGGACCGCGCCCGGTGGACTGCGAGCTTCACCCAGTCGGCGATCGCGGCGTCCTTGGACTGGCACATCCGCCAGATGTCGCCCGCCTCGACGCGGTGCTCGGTGAGGGTGGTGCCGGCGTCGTCGACCACGCGCACCACGCCGTCGGAGGGGGCCTCGAAGGTCTTGTCGTGTGAGCCGTACTCCTCGGCCGCCTGGGCCATCAGCCCGACGTTGGGGACGGTGCCGATCGTCGCGGGATCGTAGGCACCGTGCTGCTTGCAGTCGTCGATGACGACCTGGTACACGCCGGCGTAGCTGGAGTCGGGGATGGTGGCCTTGGTGTCCTGCAGCTCACCCGCGGCGTTCCACATCCTCCCCGAGTCGCGGATCATCGGCGGCATCGAGGCGTCGACGATCACGTCGGACGGCACGTGGAGGTTCGTGATGCCGCGGTCGGAGTCGACCATGGCCAGGTCGGCGCCGTCGCGCAACGCGGTCTCGATGCCGTCCTCGATGGCGCCGCGCTGGGTCTCCGGCAGTGACGCCACCGCGTTGAGCACGTGACCGAGGCCGTCGCGGGGGTCCGCGCCGGCGGCGCGGAGGGCGTCGCCGTGCTTCGCGAACACGTCGGAGAAGAAGACCTCGACCGCATGCCCGAAGATGATCGGGTCGGCGACCTTCATCATCGTGGCCTTGAGGTGCAGCGAGAACAGCACCCCTTTGGCCTTGGCGTCGGCGATCTGATCCGCGAGGAAGCTGCGGAGACGGCTGACACTCATGAACGTGGTGTCGATGACCTCCCCATCGAGCACCGGCACCGACGGCTTCAACACCGTCTCTTCGCCGTTCTCGGCGACGTGAACGATCGCGAGTGAGCCCGCGCTCTCGATGGTGACCGACTGCTCGTTCGAGCGGAAGTCGCCCGAGCCCATGGTGGCGACGTGGGTCTTGGAGTCGCTCGACCACTCACCCATCCGAGGCGGGTGGGCGCGGGCGAACTGTTTGACCGCGTTGGGGGCCCGCCGGTCGGAGTTGCCCTCGCGCAGCACCGGGTTCACCGCGCTGCCCTTCACGCGGTCGTACCGCGCCCGGATCTCCCGCTCGGCGTCGTTCTGGGGATCCTCCGGGTAATCGGGTAGCGCGTATCCCTTGTCTTGGAGTTCCCTGACGGCCGCCCTCAGCTGGGGGATCGAGGCGCTGATGTTGGGGAGCTTGATGATGTTCGCCTCGGGACGCTGAGCGAGTGCGCCCAGTTCGGCCAGAGCGTCACCGATGCGTTGGTCGGCGGTCAGGTGATCGGCGAAGTTGGCGATGATGCGTCCCGCGAGCGAGATGTCGCGGGTCTCCACCTCGACGCCGGCCGCGCCCGCGAACACCTCGATGATCGGCAGGAACGAGTGGGTGGCTAGTGCCGGCGCCTCGTCGGTATAGGTGTAGATGATCTTCGGCGTCGCGTCGGGTGTGGCGGCCATGGAGAGCAGCCTATCTACTTGTCTTCTACTTGTTCAGCCACGTCGGTTCGACAGGCCGAGGTTGTCCCAGATCTGGCTCGCCGACTCGGACCGGTTGAGCGTGTAGATGTGCAGACCGGGTGGATCCTGGGCGAGCAGCTCGGCACCGATCTCGGACGCGACCTCGACACCGATGCGGCGCAGGTCGGCATCGTCGCGGGCTCGCTCCACGCGTTCTGCGAGCCAGTCGGGCCAGGCCGCGCCGTTGGTGACGGTGAAGCGCTTGGCCACTTCGACGTTGCCGATCGGGAAGAGACTCGGTATGACCGGAGTGGTGACGCCCAAGGCGTCGAGCTCGTCGCGCATGCGGAGGTAGTGCTCGGCGCTCCAGAAGAACTGGGTGATGGCGAAGTCGGCCCGCTCGAGCTTGGCTGCCAGCCACTCGCGGTCGCTCTTGCGGTCGGGCGACTTCGGATGGCACTCGGGGAACGCGGCCACGCAGACGGAGAAGTCACCCACCTCCTCGACGAGGTCGATGAGCTCGACGGCGTAGGTGAAGTCACCCTGCACTGCGCCGTCGAGGGGCGGATCGCCCGCGAGGGCGAGGACGTTCTCGATGCCGTCGTCGCGATAGGTGCGAACGAGGCCTTCGATCTCTTCCCGCGTTTGACCCACGCACGTGAGGTGCGGCATGGCGACCATGGGCGTGTCGCGGTGGATGTGGAGGACCGCCTCGAGCGTGCGGCCCCGCGTCGATCCACCCGCGCCGTAGGTGACCGAGCAGAACGACGGATGGAGGGGCTCCAGCTCGCGCAGGCACTTCTCCAGCCGCCGCAGCATCTGGTCGCTCTTGGGCGGCATGAACTCGAACGAGTAGGTCGGCCCAGCCGCCAGCAGGTCGCGAATCTTCGCCATGGGCCGACCAGCCTACGCGAACCCTCGCCGTCACCGAACTTGAGGCAATAACGATCGGATTCCGATCGTTATTGCCTCAAGTTCCGGCGGTGCGGAGGGTTCGGAGGCGTTCGGCGGTGTCGACGGTGTTACGGAGGAGCATGGCGACCGTCGTGGGGCCGACTCCGCCGAAGCGGGGCGTCACCCAGCTCGCCTTGGCGCGGACGCCGGGTCCGATGTCGTGGTTGTCTCCCACGCCGGTCGCGACGACGGCCGCGCCTGGCTTGACCATGTCGGGCGTGATGAGGTGCCGCGTGCCCGTACCGCCGATGAGAACGTCGGCAGTGCGCGTGATCGCGGCCATGTCACTGACGCCGGTGTGCACGACGGTCACGGCGGCGTTCGCGCTGGGCCGCTTCTGGCTGAGCAGGATCGACAGTGGCCGTCCGACGGTGATGCCGCGTCCGATGATCACGACGTGGCGCCCCTCGATGGGAATGCCGTAGTGCACGAGAAGGGCCTGGATGCCCGCCGGTGTGCACGAGACCGGACATGGCAGATCGTTGGCAAGCCGGCCGAGGTTCGTCGGGTGCAGCCCGTCGGCGTCCTTGTCGGGGTCCATCGTGAGCAGCGCGGCGTTGAAATCGAGTGGCTTCGGGAACGGGTGCTGCATCAGGAACGCCGTCACCGCGGGGTCGTCGTTGAACTCCCGGATGGCCGCGTGCACCTGGTCCTGGGTCGCGTCGGCGGGGAGCTGGCGGTGATGGGACTCGACGCCGAGGCGCGCGCAGGCCTCGTGCTTCATCCGCACGTAGGTAGCGCTGGCTTCGTCGTCGCCGACGAGGATGGTGCCGAGACCGACATGCACGTCGTCGGCCGCGAGCTTGGCAACCCTCTCGCCGACCTCGGCGAGGACGGCATCGGCAACCGGCTGGCCCTTGAGGAGCGGGGCCTTCGACCCTTCGGTCGAGTCAGTAGAGCTCAATGGAGGAAGTGCCTTTCTCCGGTGAACACCATGGCGAGGCCGAGTTCGTCGGCCCGGGCGATGACTTCATCGTCGCGTAGCGCGCCGCCGGGCTGGATCACGACCGCGACCCCCGCGGCCGCGGCGGCTTCGACGCCGTCGGGGAATGGGTAGAACGCATCGCTCGCCCCGGCGCCGCCCTTCGCCCTGCCGGCCGCCTTGGCCGCCGCCAACTCGCCCGAGTCCACCCGGTTCTGCTGCCCGGCACCGATGCCCACCGCCTGGCCGCCCGCGACGAGCACGATCGCGTTGGACTTGACGTGGCCACAGATCCGCCAGGCCAACTCAGCGTCGCGCCACTGCTCGTCGCTCGGAGCGACCTTGGTGACGACCCGCCAGTCGGAGCGGGCTGTCGCGAAGTGGTGGGGCCGCTGCACGAGGAACCCTCCGCTCAGCTGGCGCAGGTCGAGCGCCGACTCCCCCGGCGCGGACGCTTCGAGGACGCGGGTGTTCTTGCGCTTCTTGGCCAGCCTCTCGATGGCGGCGGGCTCGAAGCTCGGCGCGATGACGACATCGGCCTGGGGGCCGGCTGCCATCGCCTCGGCTAGCTCCGCGGTGACCGCTTCGTTGACGGCGACGATCCCGCCGAAAGCGGACTTCTCGTCGCACTCCAGGGCGA
>CAZWDB010000101.1:0-16174 GCA_964632885.1 uncultured Acidimicrobiales bacterium
CCGCCGTCGCTGACAGGGCTGGGGAGATTTGAACTCCCGACCTCTTGACCCCCAGACAGCGGAAGGGTGTCCTCGGCGTCCACATGGTGACCTCGTGCACGCTCGAACAGGGAGTTTACGTCCACCTCGTCCACGGTGTCGGAGCTGATCCAGCTCGCGGAACCGCGGAGAACCGCGGCGGCAGCATCGATGCACAACCAAGCAGGCAGCGTCACTCGGTTGGTTCGCGGTACTGAATTCGCTGATGTGCGCGATCCACGCGGCGTGCGGAGAATGGGAGAGCGCCAGCCGACCACAGCTGGGGCCCGGCTCGGGCGCGGCGCACAACGCCTTTATCTGGCTGCGCGCGATGGCGCGTCAGGGCGCCGCCGGTCCGCGGAAAGGGCTCAGCCCCTCCTGACTGAGTAGTGAGACGTGCCTGTCAGCTTCTCTTAGGCCTGTTATGCGGACGCAGGCGTTACGGAGAGGAGTGTGTTCCCGATGCCTACTCGCCGTCCTCCTGGCTTCCCCGCTCTCGAGCATCTTCAAATCGCGAACCGCCAGTTCCAGGGCCTCGTCCAACGCGGCGACGCGGTGGCAGTCGCGGACTTGGCTGAACTTGATCCGGCGTCGCTGCCCGATGCCGATCATCTCCCTGTGACCAAGGCGCAGCTGGTGGTCGCCCGGCGCTACCGGTCGGGCCCATTGCATCGAGCCGCCCTCCCGACCAGCACTCCCCTATTAGCCTTGGGTCAAGGGAGTGGTCAGACAACCCACGTCACGACCTCCACCTACGGCCAACCCCATGTTGCGGCATGCTCTAGCGGTGTCTAAACGCGTGGTGTATCGCTCCGGGGGGTGACGGCGACTAAGTGAGGGAGGCACATTTCGAGGCGCTCGTTGACAGCTTCGTTCAGCTCGACCAGCAGCGCGACGAGCTTCAAACAGACAGAGCGCGAGCTGTGCGGCCTGGTGCTTGGTTATTGGATTCACTAGGCCTGTCCCTCACCTGCGTCGGACTCGATTACGAAGACGGGGTCTGGGCGCGCCGGTATCTCAGCCGCGTTGACACAAGATCTGCTGAGGAGATGTTGACCTGGGATCGGCGGACTGCGCGCGCGTGGCTGAGACGAAATCTGGCCTCCATTCCGCGGGAGGCCCAACCTGGCGTGACGCAGAAGCTTGAGCCAGGCCAGTCGCTGGACGATGCTGCGTGGCGACAGACTGTCGAGAGGGTCGACTGGGGGGCGGTGGGTCCCTGGGGGCCCGGGATCCCAGTCAGATCCGGGCGGCTTCGGCGCGTACAGGGCCTGTTCATTCTTACGAGGATCGTGTCCGATGAGGTGAGCCCGCACGCGGCGTTCAGCTTCATGATCGGATCCAGTCGGTCGCTCGCCGGGCACTCACCACTCATGTTCGTTGGCGCCTTCGGCCACCGCCGGTTCGAAGAGACCTTGCTGGCGGCGGACAATTACATGGCGGCACAGAGTTGAGTATCGCCGTCGGCGCGCCCGGGGTCCCCGACCCTGTAGACGTTCGCCGGTTCCCGCCAACAGGGGTCCACCGCGTACAGGAAGACAGATGGGATGACGTGTGGGGCGCACCCCCTGAGGCCAAGTCACCCGGAAGGCGGTGGCTCCGAGAGCGTCTCGCGATGCTAGGCGTCGGAAGACTGGGGAACCGTTTCGCGGACCCGAGCGGGCAGTTCCGCGAAACCTATGGAACGACTTGCCTGGTCGGCGCTCTCCTCGAGTGCTGGGCGGACGACATGCCGGACGAGGCGACGGTCATCGCTGGCCGGCGCGTCCGCCGCGTCACCTGGGATCCCGCGTACGACGTTGGGGTGCTGCCAGCGGATCGCATCGACGGGCGGGTGGTCATCAAGCTGTTTACGCCGCGTGACTTCTTCGTGGATGTCTCCGCGATCCGAACCCGGACGTGGCTCGTCAGGCAACCTTCAATGCGCTCGCCACTTGCTGGGGCTGGTGCTCCCGGCCCACGACTCGACTCCGGCCTACTGGAGGGGTCCGGCCCGCGGTCTCGTATCGTTACGCAAAGTGTCGCCCGCGTCATCCATAGCCGGCCAGCTTCGTACGCGGGACTTGCCTATCGAACCCGCCTCGGCGGGGCGCATCAGAACTGGGCGATCTTCGATCGGGCGCTTGTTGGGCTTATGGACCGGCAGCCGCTTCGACGAACCGACCCTGCGGTCGTCCAGGCCCTGTATGACCTGGGTCTTCGGCTCCGGTAGAGCTCGCTGTGGGGGCGGCGTGCGGGCCACAAGTCCTCCCGTCGACGCACCGTGAGGACTTCCATTGCGGGTGAATGGATAGTCCGACGAACCAACTGTTGTCTTCGCCTCCTAGGCGGAGTCGGCGGGAACTTCCCCGCTCCGTCCGCGTTCGCCGAGTGACCGACTGGGGGCACATCGGACGAATACGCACAGGAGCTCGCCCTTGGATCGCCGTAGTTGGTAAAGCTGGGGGGGCGGCTGTCGTGCCCGTGACACACCGCTCGCGTACCTTTGCTGCATGGCGGCTCGCAACATCCATCCGTTCCCGGCCCGCATGGCCCCTGAGCTCGCTCTTGAAGCCCTCGACCGCGTGCGCCCCGCTGCCCTGGTGCTCGACCCGATGTGCGGTTCGGGGACTGTTCTGAAGCATGCGATCGCTAGCGGGCACGAGGCGTTAGGATTCGACCGAGACCCCCTGGCTATCTTGATCTCCGGGGTCAGTTGCAGGCAGCTTCGATCCACCGCCGTGATTCGTGCGGCAGAGCGCTTCGTCGAGGATGCGCTCGCGGTCTCAGCCGTTGAACTGCCCTGGATCGACGCCGACCGAGAGACCGGCGACTTCGTCAAGTATTGGTTCGCTCCCAAGCAGAGGCAGGTGCTCAGGAAGCTCGCGGCAAGGTTGACATCCATGCGTGGTCCGACGTCGGATGTGATGCGAGTGGCCCTAAGCAGGACGATCATCACGAAGGATCGTGGCGCCTCCCTCGGTCGTGACGTGTCGCACTCGCGACCGCATCGTGTCCGTGCTACGAACGACTACGACGTCGCAGAAGGGTTTCTCAAGGCGGTGCGCAATATCGCGGAAGCCGTCGACGAGCGGCGAGCCGGCTCTGCACGTGTGCGCCTTGGCGACGCGAGAGCGCTTCCACGGCGCCTGACTGGCCAGGTTGACCTCATTGTGACCTCACCGCCGTACCTCAACGCGATCGACTACATGCGAGCACATCGGATGAGCTTGGTTTGGCTCGGCCACCAACTCCGCGAGCTACGCGAGATACGCGCTTCGACTGTGGGTGCCGAGCGGAAGGCAACAGTCACATCTGGCCGACCACGTGTCAGCGGATACCTAGGCTTGAGTTCGCGCCAGCGTGGGATGTTGGAACGGTACGCGTGCGACATCGAGGCGTTGACCGCCCAGATGAGCCGAGTGCTCAAGCCATCGGGCGAACTGGTTGTCGTGGTAGGTGACTGCACCGTGGGCGGCGTCTTCGTCCGTAATAGCTCGATCGTTCGAAGGATGGCACAGCGGGCGGGCCTTGAACTGGTGGAGCGCCGCTCCCGGCCCTTGCCAGCAAACTCACGGTATCTTCCGCCTCCCTCTGCGGCGACCAGTGCTTTGTCAGGCCGTCTCAGGCATGAAGTGGTAATGCGTTTCCGTCGCCCCGCGACGCGGGCTAGACCCCAGGGGGGCCGCAGGTGACAGCTTTCAACATCGATGACTATCGCACGAGCAGCCAGGTGAACCACAGTCGATACGAAAAGCGGATCGCGGAGTTGCAGGCGGAGGGTCTCGCGACAACGAGCATCGAGGAGGCAGTCGCCGGCGCGTTGGCAAACCTCCAGACAGGGTCTGTCCGTTCGTTCGTCATCTACGGAGAGCCGCAGAGCGGCAAGACGGAGATGATGATCGCCCTCACGGCTCGCCTCCTGGACCAAGGGCACAAGGTCATCGTGGTCTTGCTCAACGACAGCGTCCAGCTGCTCGAACAGAACCTTGAGCGCTTCCTGCGCTCAGGTCTCGATCCAGCGCCGAAGAAGTTCAACGAGGTGCTAGATCCGGCGATCACGATCGGGACGAGCCCCTGGGTCATCTTTTGTAAGAAGAACTCAGCGGACCTCCAGAAGCTGCTCGGAAAGGTCGACAGCATTCGCGGAAAGGTGCTTATCGACGACGAGGCGGACTACGCCACGCCTAACGCCAAGGTCAATCGGAACGAGAAAACGAGGATCAACGACCTCGTAGGAAAGCTTCTCGGTGATGACGGCATGTACATCGGCGTCACCGCAACTCCAGCACGCTTGGACCTAAACAACACCTTCGACAACGACAACGAGAGCTGGGTCGACTTTCCACCTCACCCCAAGTACACAGGTCAGTCTGTCTTCTTCCCTACTACCACAGAAGGCTTCGATGATCTCCCGTTCCGGCTGGTCGCGCTGCCAGATGGTGGCGACGAACCTAAGTACCTACGGCGGGCGTTGTTCGGCTTCTTCGTGTCGGTTGCCTTTCTGAACTCCCAAGTCAACGACGCGAAGAAGAACTACAGCATGTTGGTTCACACGAGCCACAAGAAGGTCGACCACACCAAGGACTACCAGCAGATCATCACGCTGTTGGGCATCCTCAAAGACCAAGGCCATAAGAAGTTCTCGCGGTACGTCCAAGAGATCTTTGACCTCGCGGCGGAGAGGCATCCCGGTCTGGAAAAGGAGTTGACGTCCTACGTCGTCAGGCATGTCAACCTGTCCGATGTCGTCGTGATGAACAGCGACACGGAGAGGAATGCCGCTCAGTACCGCCGCGCAACGTCGCCAGCCACTCTCTTCACGGTCGCGATCGGCGGCAACATCGTCTCGCGAGGAGTCACGTTCGACGACCTGCTCTGCATGTTCTTCACCCGTGATGTCAAGCACAAGATCCAGCAGGACACCTACATCCAACGCGCCCGCATGTTCGGCAGCCGCGGCGGCTACCTGTCGCATTTTGAGCTGCACATTCCCGCGAAGCTCTACCTGGACTGGCAGAAGTGCTTCGTGTTCCACCAGCTCGCGCTCAGCTCGATCCGCGCGGGCAAAGGCAGTCCAGTCTGGCTTGAGGACAGCCGAATCGCTGCCGTAGCTTCTTCCAGCATCGACAAGGGCGCTGTTGGTATAGATACCGGCGAGATGAGCTGGGAGATGTTCGACTATCCCGCCGAAGCCGATGCGGTTCTGGCGGCGGACAACCAAGACCCGATGATCACGCTGAACGAGCTGAATGAACTCCTTGGCGATGACGCGTTGCCGCCGCATGTTCTGGAGTTCATTCACGGCTTCAGCCTTGGATCCGCCTCAATCGCGGTGCACCCGACGACTGATCTTGGAGACGATTACGGCGACGAGACAGTTCGTAGGGAGATACGACGGGTTCGAGGCTTTATCGGAGCCAACCAGTTGGAGAAGAAGAAGTTCCCTGATGCGATTCATCATGTGAAGATCTTCCGCAACCAGCACGGGAAGGCGCGAGTCTTCTACAAGTACACGCCGGAGGCGGGCAGCATCCGCTTCCTAAGAAACTTCGGACGCTGATGCGTTGATCGGTGAGCTTGAGCGATACCACGGGGTCGTGCTCGCACGTCTGATCCGCAGGATGGGAAGTGACAACGGCGCTGTCGTCGCTCCCTGGGGGAAGTCCGCGTACCTCATCTCTCAACGGGTCGGGCTGTACATCAAGTACTCGACCAATCGCCTGAGCCCTTGGCGGTTTAGCTTCAACAAGCGTCACCAAGACCAGGTCGCCCACCTTGCAGAGGTGTGTGATCACGTCTTCGTAGCACTCGTCTGCGGTCCGGATGGCATCGCGTGCCTGAGCTGGTCTGAGCTAACGCGGGTTCTCGACGCGGACCGCGGGCGCCTGGAGTGGATCAGGGCAGCGCGGCGCGCCCGCGAGAAGTACTCGATAGCCGGGTCCGACGACCGACGCGGCTTCAAGGTCGCGGACAAGGACTTTCCGTCGAAGGTGCTGGCGGTCGTCCCGCAGCGAGCTCTAGGACACCCGGATTCCGAATTTCTCGGCGAGCGCTGAGGCGCTCCATTGGTCGCGGTCGCGCCAGATCGCCGCGATCTGGATCTTCCCCAAGAGGTTAATGAACTCGTCACCGATGGGTTCGCTAAAGAGCGCTAAGAGTTCGATCTTCCCCGAGTGCAGCAGGTGCTGGTAGGTGAGCAATTGACCGATGGCCGCGCGAACAGCCTGTGTCGCGTTGTGGCCGTACAACACCTTCGCTTCAACGAGAATCTCTACATCGCCACGACGCAACACGAGGTCGCGCGGGTACTCGACGGTTGATGGTCGGAAGCCCTGCTCCGCCACCCATAACCCAAACTCAGAAACGAGCCGTTCGTGGAGCCTGGTCTTCGTGAGGACCTGCCCCTCGACGTGTGCCGCGTAGTCTCCAGAGTTCTGTGGCTTGAAGTCTCGGTACAGGTCGTCTGGTTCAGGTTCGCGGGCGGCTGCGCGCGGCGGCTCGAACGTGCCCGCAACGCGGGCACCGTCGCTGCTGCTCGGCCAGGCGCGCACGAACTCATCCAGCGGATAGTTGAGGTCATGATCTGCGACGCGTGCCCAATATCGCCCGTCCCGGCGGTCGCGAAAGAGGTTCGGTAGGTAGCGATGCTCGGCCGCCGGCCCAGCAATTCGCTTGAAAGCACTCGCCTCGAAGACGAGCTCGGTCTCGCCAAGAACTGCCACAACAATGTCAGTGTCGACAGCTGGTGCGGGGACTTCCAGATAGAAGGTCTCAGTAGTCTCCTTTGGAAACCCCTTTATCCCGCGCTGGTTGGCGAGCTGGCCATGTCCGAAGCCGAGTCGCACCGACTTTTCTCCAAGCTGCAGCAGGTTCCTCCGCCGTCCCACCCGTGAGGGGGCAATCCCAAACTCCGTTTCCAGGGTGCGAAGCACCTCGGAGTAGCGCCGCGCCGCCCACTCTGTACGTGCCATATACACAGCGTCCCACACCCACGGCGCGAGCGGGCAGATGGCGCTGGCACGACTCGTCGGCACTCCCCACTAGGGCTACACCAAGTGCCAGGGCTGCACGGGTTGAGTCGACGTGGGGCCTGTCGCTCTCGGCCTTACAACACAACGGGTGCCAGCGGCGCAGCTCACAGACTTGTCCCGAGAACAGGATCGTCGTTGACCCCGTCTCGATCGGCGCTAGATCGGCGACAGCATCGTGATTGCCCCGCGACCCCGACGAAGAGCGGCGTTACATTGATCGACCCCCAAACCTCTCCACGAGGAAGCGGTCGACTTCGTCTTGGGGCACGATTCGGGTCGAGTTGTTGCGGCGCTCGTAGAGCACGTCGCGTTCCTTGCCCTTTGCCCAGATAGGACGCGAGGCGGCGGGGACGTCGAGGCGGCAAAGCTCCCGTCCGTTGACGATGTCGATGCGCGTGCGCACTCGGTGGGCGCCGGCGTGGCCGAGCGAGTTGTCGAGGAGCGTATCGAGCCAGCCGACGTATCCGTCGGCGTTCGGTGGCTTGACGAGCGCGTAGTCGTCGGCCAGTCCGACCGGTTCGCGGCCGTCCGTGACGCCGATGAGGAGCGTGCCGCCCTGGCCGTTGAGGAAGCCGGCCACGGTCTTGACGATGACCTCCTCCATCGCCTTGTCCTTCTTGTGCTCCTTCACGTTCCAACGGGCCGTCTGTTTGAACTCCACCGAACGTGCCTCCTCGTCGGCGAGCAGCTCTTCGGTCGAGCGGAACCACGTCTCTCGTGTGCCGTAGAGCTCCTCCATCAGCCGGGCAAACAGCGCCGGGTCGTTGCGTGCCCGGCGAAGGAGCTCGTCGTCCACTGCCTCCGGCTTCGGCACTGTCGCGACCGGGACCGATGCGGGAGGCGACTCGGCCGCGCCCGTGTAGACCGACTCGCCGTTGTCGAAGTAGCTGGCATAGATGTGCTCGTAGACCCGGCGGACCTTGTCGTCGAACAGCTCAGGTCCGTAAACCTCGGGTAGGTCGGCGTCGAGGATCTCTCCTACCGCTACCTGAACGGCGGCCCGGGTGTGCTGCCGTTTGCGCCAGTCGAGAACCACCTTCTCCGTCACGTGTGCCAGGAGCCGCTTCGCGGTCGCCTTGACCTGGACACGCTCGGCCCCGGTAAGGTCCGGCTCGGGCCTGGTGAGCAGGTCGTAGATGGTCAGCTCGTCTTCGGAAAGACCCTCGCGGACTGTTCGCTGCTCCTCCTCGGTGAGCTCATCGTGGATGACTTTTAGACGGCGGAGGAACTCCTCGAGGTTGTGGGTGCCCGCGTTGTACTCGTCGATCAGAGCCCGGAAGCGCTCGGCAAGATCGAGGCGCGTGGGGTTCTTCCGGACAGCAGCGTTGAGCTGCTGCTCGAGGTTGCGTTCAATCTGCTTGGCCGCGGTGCGCTTGTTCCCGGCGAAGCGGAGGGCGAGCTGCTCGAAGTCGAGCTGGTTGAGGTCAACGAGTGGGCCGGCGTCGCCGCCGGAGCGGATGACGTACTCCTCGGCACCAACGGAGCGGTCGAGCAACTTGCTGACTGCGTCCATGACATCGCTGATGTCCGGCGATTCGGTGATCGACTCCAGCTTCGACGCCAGAGTCCGGATGACAGCGACTCGGTGTGTCGCCGCCTGCGCCGCCGGATCGGGCAGCAGCGACTTGAACAGCGTGCGGACTCGCCGGGCAAGGCTGACATAGCGACGGCGGGTGGTGTCGTCGATGAGCAGCGCTTCCACTGCCGCCTTCTGGAGAGCGATGAACTCAAACCCTTTGGCAGCCTCGAGGTCGGGAAGATCGACGTCGTGGTCTTCGAGGAACCCGGCGGTCTCGGCAAGTGCTTTCTGCAGATCGGCCGCGAGCGCATCCTTGGCCTCGATCGGGGTGTATCCGCCGTCCCGGGCGGCACCATAGACGGCTAAGGCCGCTTCGAGGTTCCGGAACACGCCGACGTAGTCGACGACCAGCCCGCTGTCCTTCTCAGGGAATACACGGTTCGCCCGGGCGATCGTCTGCATGAGCGTGTGGTTCCGCATCGGCTTGTCGAGGTAGATCGTCGAGCACGATGGCGCGTCGAAACCAGTGAGCCACATCGCGCACACAAAAACGAGGCGGAACGGGTCGGAGGGATCCTTGAACTTCGAGTCAAGATCCTCATCGATGATGCGCCTGCGATGCTTGCCCACGTCGAGACCGAGCTCAGCCATGTCGGCAAGCTCGTTCTGCGACTGCGACACCACCACGGCCATGTCGGTCGTACGCATGAACTCGATGGTCTCGGCGAGTGGTGGCCGCTCGAGCTCCGGCGTCCTCGCCAGCTCGGCCTCGAGGTCCGCCAGGCGGACAGCCCAGTACTTCTGGACGAGGTCGTACATGCGGACTGCGGTCGCCTTGTCGATCGCGACGTGCATGGCCTTGCCGCGAAACCCGCGGCCGATGAAGTGCTCGACGAGATCGGCGGCGATCTCGTCGAGTCGCTCGGCCCGGGTGATGAGGTGGTACTGGCGCGAGAACTGGCGGGCGACCGCCTTCTCCTGATCAGGATCGAGGGCGGCGGCGTCGAGGAGCGTGTCGAGTTCGGCGTCGAAGTCCTCGTTGACAAGCTGCAGTTCCGGGATGCGGTTCTCGTAGTACAGCGGGACGGTGGCGCCGTCGGTGATGGAGTCGCGGAAGTTGTAGACCGAGACGTAGTCGCCAAAGACTTGGCGGGTCAGCTCCTCCTCGCCGGCAATGAGTGGTGTGCCGGTGAAGCCGAGGAATGAGGCGTTCGGGAGCGCCTGGCGCATGTTCCAGGCGAGCTGGTCGTACTGGGAGCGATGGGCTTCGTCGGTGATGACGAGAATGTCGTCTCGTTCGGACAACACCGGCATTGCCGCGCCCTTCTCCGGCGGGATGAACTTGTGGATCAAAGTGAAGACGTAGCGGTGGTCCTGGCCGAGCAGCTGCCGCAGGTGCTCGGACGTTTCGGCGTGGACGTTCTCACCGGCCGTGACGATGCTGGCATCGGCGAAGTCCTCATAAAGCTGGTCGTCCAGCTCCTTGCGGTCGGTGACCTCGACGAAGGTCCAGTTGCCCGGCAGCTTCCGCAGCACCTTCTGCGTGAACCACAGATTGGAGAGCGACTTGCCGCTGCCCTGGGTGTGCCAGAACACCCCCAGCTGCGAACTCTTCTCGCCGCGTGCGGCCTGGAGCGCCTCGAGGGCGTTGTTGACCCCGAGGTACTGGTGGTTCTTGGCCACCGCCTTCACGAGACCGCCCGGCCGTTCCATGAAGGTCACGAAGTTCTCAACGAGATCGAGCAGACGGTACCGGTCACAGGTACCCCGCAGCGCAGTCTCGAGGCTGACGATCCCGACCTCGCCCTCGGAGTTGATCTTCTTCCACTCCGCGAAGTGGTCCCACGGCGCGTACGTCGAGCCCACCTTCGTGTCGGAGCCGTTCGAGAGGATCACGAAGGCGTTGAACCAGAAGATCTGCCCGATGGTGTCCCTGTAGTCCCGAAGGTTGTCGTCGTAAGCGTGGCGTATGTTCCGATGCGACACCTTCAGCTCGACGAACACCAACGGGATGCCGTTGACGAACAGCACGATGTCTGCCCGGCGGCGGTACATCTCCCCGGTCACCCACAGCTGCGAAACCGCCAGCCAGTCGTTGGCCTCGACATCATCCCAGTCGATGAAGCGGACGGTGACAGGCTCCTGTCGTCCGTCGACCTCAGCCTCGACCTTCAGTCCCTCACGCAAGAACCGGTAGACCTCGCGGTTCGCCCGGACCCGATCCATGGCCGAGCGGCTCTCAGATAGCGCCGCCGCGGCGTCAAGGGCATCGTCTGGGAGGCCGGGGTTGATGCCGCGAAGGGCGAGCCGAAGGCGATGACCGAGCACCACTTCCGCCTGCGAGTCACGACCGAGCGTTCCCGCTCGACCGAGAACTTCGTCGAAGCCAGAGGCGACGTCCCACCCGAGATCACGCAGCAGCTTCATCGCCGGCTGCTCGACGAGCGCATCCTCGGTCAATCCGGCGGCCATCGCTCACGCCACCGGTTCGAGGTCCAGGTCGAGACCTGACAAGTCGAACTCGCCCGAGATCAGCCGTGGAAGGAGGAGATCCCGTGACTTCAACAGCACGTCGTTTTGCTGTACGAGATTGTCGGCAAGGGCGAGCATCGGGCCGACCTGTTCACTAAAGACTGCTACGAGTTCGGCTGGCGGCCCTGCCACAGGCAGCGCCATCACCTCCGTCGGCTTCGCCCGCTGATGGCTGGTCGACGTCCCTCCGGCCATCGACGCCAACCGGGCCCCGAAGTCAGCGTCGCTGATGAGCGAGTACACGAAGGTCTCGGGCCAGTCCCGAGTGGCTTCGAGCACGAGAAACTCGGTTGAGCAGATGGGCCGCCGTCCCGATCCGTGCCTCGCACGCCAGACACGCGGAAAGCGAGGATTCAGTTTCGAGACGAGCACGCAGTCGGCCTGGAGCAGGTACTTCCCGCTCTTTATCTCCCGCCCGAGCGCAATGGACGGCAGTCGGGCTGCGTCAAAGGCCGGTATTGAGTAGTGGTCGAACTCCTCGTCGGGCGAGTCGGCGGGTTTGATGTTCCGCCGTTTGAGGCGGACGTGATCAGCGAGCGACGTCACCTGCCAGCCGTCGGGGACCAGGCCAAGGTCGGAGTCGACAAGCTCGACCTCCTCGTGGCCCGGGAACCGGAAGTGCACGAACCACTCTCGGTAGATCAGCCGAGCCATCTCCTCCAACTTCTCGATCCGGCGCCGGTTGTTGTCGATCGAGTCGTCGACCGCGGCGAGCGCACGACCGATCATTCGTTGCTCTTCCAACGGATGAAGCGTCGGTAGCGGTAGAGATCGGATGTCCTCGACGTTGAGGTGCGGCACAGTTGAGCCATTCGCAACTCCGTTCATCCAGTGCTGGACGTCGTAGCCGAGCAACCGATAGGTGAGGTAGTCGGGATCTACCCGGTCGAGATCTGGTCTGATCAGCACAGTGCGCTGGCCGAGCACAGGCTCAACGCCAGGTGTTATAAGCGCGACGTTGCCGACTGGTGCTTCGCGAGCGAGGATCAGGTCGCCTGGCTGTGGCACAGCACGTCGTGTCCACTCTTCGTACGCCGCGGCGTCAACCCTCTGGGCATTTGAAATATCTAGGCGGCCCCGGCCGATGTCCGTCGTTCGGATTAGCGGATAGCCCTCTTCGGACTTGGGGGCAGTCTTGTGCTCGCAGTCGACGATCGCGAGACACAGGTCGGCGAGTTCAGTCACGGCCGACCGACCGCAGGACACTCTCTACTCTCGCACCGAGAGCCGAGGCTTCCGCTTGCAGCTGTGAGAACCGAGCGGTGAGTTCTGGCAGGAGCTCTTCGAAGGCCACCGAGTCTGTGAGAACGGGAGGTGCGATGTACCGCCCTGGGTTGAGACTCCAGCCGTGTCCTTCGATCTGCTCGACCGTTGCGACCGCGCATAGGCCGGGGGCGTCGTGATACCGCTGGTTCGGAAAGTACTCAAGCAATAACTCGCTCGCGTGCGTCAGCTCCGGCTCCTCGCCTCGCCACAGCCGCACGATGTTGGCGAGGAACTCGATCTGCTCCGACGCCCAGTCCCGGTGAGCCCGGTCGATCTGGCGGTAGATGTCACGGGCGTCGATGAAGAGCACCTTGTCCTCGCGGTCTGAAGCGCGCTTGCCGCGGTCGAGGAACCAGAGCGTTACCGGGAGGGTCACGGTATAGAAGAAGTTGGTCCCGACGGAGACGATGACGTCGACGCAACGGTCCTCGATGAGTTGGCGTCGGATCTCCATCTCCGAGCCGCGGGCATCGGATGCTGAGTTCGCCATGACGAACCCTGCCCTGCCGCGCTCGTTGAGCGCCGAGTAGAAGGTCTGGATCCACAGGTAGTTGGCGTTGTCGGGCTTCGGGAGTCCGAACACGAAGCGCTTGTCGTCTTCCAGCTTCGTCTTGTCGACCTTGTTCACGTTGAACGGCGGGTTGGCCATGAGGAAGTCGAACTTGCCGACCGAGTCGTGGAGGTCTTCGTAGTAGGTGTTCGCCTCGCTGATGTCGCCGGCGAGGCCGTGGACGGCAAGGTTCATCTTCGCCAGGCGCACCGTCTCTTTCGTCTTCTCCTGGCCGTAGATGGATAGTTCGGAGCCGGGGTCCTTGCGGTGGCGCTCCACGAAGTGCGCCGACTGCACGAACATGCCGCCTGAGCCGCAGGCGGGGTCGTAGATCTTGCCGTGGTACGGCTCGATGATCTCAACGATCAGCTTGACGATCGAGGTCGGAGTGAAGAACTCGCCGCCTTTCTGCCCTTCTGCGAACGCGAACTCGCCGAGGAAGTACTCATAGATGAGACCGAAGCCATCGCCCTCGATTGAGCCCGGCAGCCGACCAAGGAGGCGCAGGAGCTCGACGAGGACTGCATTCGGTAGGCCGCCGTAGGCCCGCGGGAGCACGCCGTCGAGGTCCGGGTTCGTCCGCTCGATCGCGGCCATGGCGTCGTTGAGCGCCTTGCCGATGTCGGCGCCCTCCGGCAAGCCGACGAGGTAGTCGAAGCGCGCCTCGTCGGGGACGTGGAGAACGCCGCGGGCGTGGTAGTCGGCGGGCCCGATCTTGCGCCGCCTCGTTCCCTTGCCCTCGAGCTCCTCGTGTGCAGCCACGAACCGGAGGTCTGCGTAACGGAGGAAGATCAACCCCAGGACCGGGGTGGAGTATTCGGAAGCTCTGAGCCCGGAGTTCGCGCGGAGTTGATCTGCTGCCTCCCAGAGTCGGTTCTGCAGCTCATTCAGATCGGTTGCCATGGTCTCTTTCAGTCCGGATCGAAATCGTCAGGGCGCACGACGCGCAGGTCCCGCATGGGGAAGTCATCGGTGTTGTGGGTTACCAGCACAGCGCCGTATGCGCGTGCCGTGCCGGCAACGAGAGCATCGGGGGTTTCGATCGTGTGACCCCGCCTCGCCCAGTCGGCCTGGTAGCGCCCGGCCCGGTACGCAGCCTCTGGTGTGGTGACCAGGAAACGAAGTCGGCTGAGCACCGCCTCCGCCCTGCGCCGCTCACGCTGGCGGACGCCGGCCTCTATCTCGGCGAGGTTGACGCAGCTCGTAGCCAAGGTGTCTCTGCGGGATAGCAGGCGCAGCATCGTGGCCTCCACTTCCTCGTTCCCTCGGAGCCACTCGATCAAGACGGTGCTATCGAGCAGGTACGTCGTCAGCGCTCAGCGCTCCGCGCCGTGAGGCCCGCACCCACTCCTGCACAGAGGCTGTGTCTCGCCAGTGTGGGTAGTCCTCGCCCTTCAAGATGCCGGCGCCTTTCCGGATGGCAGCCTCGAGCTCGATTCGTTCGAGTTTCTCACGCGCTGCTTCCTCCAGAAAACGACTGCGTCCTCGCTGGCCAACCGCGTCGTCGATCGCTTTGAGGAGCTCATCATCGAGGATCACGTGGGTTCGTGCCACACCGCCTCCTAAGTCCCACTGATTGTCCCACGATACACGAGCGCGCAGCCTGCCTGCCGGGGGCGTGATTCACAGACTTGCCCACCGGGCCTGACCGCCGCCCGCCGTCGCCTGGTTGACACGTACGTGTCAAAGGTTTTCGACGCATTAATCACTCCGTGCTTGACACTCATCGATCGTTGTTGTCTGGTACTTCCATACAAGGAGTCCTCCCTATGCGTTTGTTGATGTCCGATCTTCAGAGCTGGCTCTCGGAACATGACCCGCTACGGGTCGTGTGTTTCGACGACGAGATCGTTGATCGCCTCGGCTACCCGGTGCGGAGTCGGTACGCGGAGACGTTCTGGCTGCCCGTGCTCGGCCCGTCGGCGTTGTGGGCGCTGCGTCGGATCGCCGGGTGGCTGGAGGCGGAGCCGGATGGGATCGACTTCGAGCTCGGGGAGCTTGGTCGGCTGCTCGGTCTCACGGCGGGCTCTGGTCGCAGCGCCGCGGTGGTGCGGACGCTGGCCCGGCTCGGTGTGTTCGCGATGGCTCGGCCGCACGGCGATGAGTTCGCGGCGCGTCGGGTGATGCCGCCGCTGACGCAGCGCCAGGCGCAGAGGCTCCCCCGCGAGCTGCGGGCGTTGCATGCCCGGGAACTGCGGCTCGGACCGGGCGTTGATCGACCGGTCAACGCCGCGAAGTCGCCGGTCAACGCTCCCCCATCCGGCGTGTTGACCGCCGAGGCCGAGCGGGTGCAGGCGGTGTTCGGGGAAGTCGCCGCCTCACCCGCTTCAGCCCCGCTGACCAGCCATGTTGACGGGACAGGAGGCCGACGTTGACCGCCACCATCGTGTTGACCGGGGCCAAGGGCGGGCAGGGCACCACCGTCACCGCTGCCGCCCTGACCCTGCTCGCCAGCCAGGAACAGCACGCCACGTTCGTCGCCACCGACACCTGCGATGCCGCCGCCGCGCTCGGCATCAGACCGCCCTCGGATCCTGCCCGGCCGACAGCGATCACGCCCCTCGCGTTACTCGCCCACCGGGACCACGCCCCGTCCGGCGACGGCATCGTGGTGGTGGACGCGGGGACGATCCGGCACGCCGCTGACGCCGCCCCACAGGCCGCTCTCGCCGCCGCTGACGCTCGCTACTACGTCGTCGTCCGTGGACCGTGCTACCTCGCCCTCAGCACGCTCCTGCGAGCACGAGGACCGGCGCCCGACGGTGTGATCCTCGTCGTCGAGGACGGCCGCAGCCTCGGCGCCGGTGACGTCACCGACGTCCTCGGGTTGCCGGTGGTCGCCGCTGTCGCCGCCACACCGCGCGTCGCCCGCACCGTCGACGCCGGCCTCCTCCCCGACCGCTACCGCCGTCTCCCCGAACTCGCCCAGCTGCGCGCGCTCGCCCCCTCCGTCGCCGCCGCGCGCGTGCCCTCCCACCGGTCGTCAACATCGACCCCAACGACTTGCACAGACTTGCCGTTCTCGCAATGCGAGAACAGCGACGGGGGTTCGCGGTGTCGCGATCGCCCCACTCCGATGCACGTATCTGCGGTGTGGAATCGTGCATCGGCAGCCGCACATGCTGAACATCGGCCGGCTCGCACCGGGCGCGGCCGACTACTACTGCGGCGAGGTCGCCACCTCGGCCGAGGAGTACTACACGGGCCGGGGCGAGGCAGCGGGCCGCTGGGTCGGCTCCCTGGCCCCAACACTCGGGCTCAGCGGCACCGTCGGCC